>NZ_SSOE01000065.1:0-216363 GCF_029871175.1 Pseudomonas sp. BN607 | reverse complement strand
AACCCACGACAACTGGAATCACAATCCAGCGCTCTACCAACTGAGCTACGCCCACCATATTGCGGTCTTGCGTTGTTGCGGTACAGCCTTACAGAAGCATGGTGCGGACGAAGAGACTCGAACTCTTACAGCTTGCGCCGCTGGAACCTAAATCCAGTGTGTCTACCAATTTCACCACGTCCGCGTAACGCTTAAAACAAAGGCGCCATGTACAACTGAGGCGCCCTTGAAGAATATGGGGTGGACGATGGGAATCGAACCCACGACAACTGGAATCACAATCCAGCGCTCTACCAACTGAGCTACGCCCACCATATTGCATTACCGCCTACTTGCTTGCCAAAGCTGCCTAATGGCGCACCCGGCAGGACTCGAACCTGCGACCATCCGCTTAGAAGGCGGATGCTCTATCCAGCTGAGCTACGGGCGCTTAAGCTTGAAGCCTAACCGAACAAGCATTTAACAGGTAACTGCCAAACCACTTATTCTGCCCGACTTAGCCAACCAGTGCTAGGCTGTGCCCGACAAGTGCGGCGAATCTTATAGGCGACCCCAAAAGTCGTCAACACCTTTTTCAAAAAAATTTAAATTATTTAAGGGGTTAGGGCATTTGCCCGACCACCCGCCTTTGCCCTTGGCGCGTGTCGTGCGAGAATGCGCGCTCTTTATTGTTTCCTTCTCGATGGTTAATCACGCGTCTATGACTGCACACCTAATCGATGGCAAGGCAATCGCCGCCAGCTTGCGCCAGCAGATCGCTCAACGTGTCGTGGAGCGTCGCCAGCAAGGCCTGCGTACTCCGGGCCTGGCGGTGATCCTGGTCGGCACCGACCCTGCTTCCCAAGTCTATGTCTCGCACAAGCGCAAGGACTGCGAAGAGGTCGGCTTCATTTCGCAGGCGTTCGACCTGCCTAGCGAAACCACGCAAGATACCCTAACCGAGCTGATCGACCGCCTCAATGACGACCCGGCCGTCGACGGCATCCTGCTACAGCTGCCGTTGCCGGCCCACCTGGATGCCTCGCTGCTGCTCGAGCGCATTCGCCCGGACAAGGACGTGGACGGCTTCCACCCCTACAACATCGGCCGCCTGGCCCAGCGCATCCCGCTGCTGCGCCCGTGCACGCCAAAAGGCATCATGACCCTGCTGGAAAGCACCGGTCAGGACCTGTACGGCATGAACGCAGTGATCGTCGGCGCATCCAACATCGTTGGCCGGCCGATGGCCATGGAATTGCTGCTGGCCGGCTGCACCGTGACCGTCTGCCACCGCTTCACCAAAGACCTGGCCGGCCATGTTGGCCGCGCCGACCTGGTGGTCGTGGCTGCCGGCAAACCAGGCCTGGTCAAGGGTGAGTGGGTCAAGGAAGGCGCCATCGTCATCGACGTGGGCATCAACCGCCAGGAAGACGGCAAGCTGGTCGGCGACGTGGTTTACGAGACTGCCCTGCCGCGCGCTGGCTGGATCACCCCGGTGCCGGGCGGCGTCGGGCCGATGACCCGGGCCTGCCTGCTGGAAAACACGCTGTATGCAGCGGAAGAGCTGCACAAGTAGTACCGCGTGTAATAAAACGGCACCTCTGGCAGGTGCCGTTTTTTTTGCCCGTCGAAAAGGTACCGTGCGAGGCGGCGGCGTTGGCGCTGCGTGCGCTGTGCCGACCAGTACCGCCACCCCGGGGAAGGGTTGGCAAGCAGATTGCAACATCGGTGTTGGCACTGGACTTCATCCCCGTCTCGACGGCGGGGCCGGACTCTGCGGTCGCGGTTTAGCCCATTTGATCGGGCGGCACGCACCGAACTAGAGCCCAGCAGGCCGGATTGCCCCATAACTGGTCAGACCGGTAAGGCCAAAAAACCTTGCAATGGCAGTTTTTTCGCGCTTTTATGGCTTCGCGCTGAACAAACCGGTAAGACCACAATAATTAAGTCCTGCGCTCTTTCGCCCCGTGCGGCTACCGAAGCAAGGACACCGATCTGAGACTTCTCCCATGCTCAAATGGTGCTCGCGTTCGATATTCCTGCAAGTCGTGCTCGGCCTTGCCCTCGGCATCGCCTGCGGCCTAAGCTTCCCCGACCTTTCCCTGCAACTCAAACCCCTCGGCGACGGCTTCATCAAGCTGATCAAGATGCTTATCGGCCTGATCGTGTTCTGCGTGGTGGTCAGCGGCATCTCGGGCGCCGGTGACCTGAAAAAGGTCGGGCGCATCGGCCTGAAATCAGTGATCTACTTCGAGGTGCTGACCACCCTGGCGCTGGTGATCGGCCTGATGTTCGCCTTCAGCAGCGGCATTGGCAGCGGCGCCAATATCCATCTGGACCAGCTGTCCAGCGCCGACGCCAGCAGCCTGGCCGAACGGGGCCAGCACATCCACGGCGCCACCGCGTTCTTCATGGACCTGATTCCCACCTCGGTGATCGGCGCGTTCGCCGACAACAACATTCTTCAGGTATTGCTGTTCTCGGTGCTGTTCGGTAGCGCGTTGAACCTGGTGGGTGACTCGGCTGCGGGTATTTCGAGGCTGATCAACGAACTGAGCCATGTAATCTTCCGCATCATGGGCATGATCGTACGCCTGGCACCGATCGGCGTGTTCGGCGCCATCGCCTTCACCACCAGCAAATACGGCCTGGAGTCGCTGCAACACCTCGGCGGGCTGGTCGCACTGTTCTACCTCACCTGCGCCGGCTTTGTGCTGATCGTGCTGGGCACGGTGATGCGCCTGTCGGGCTTGAAACTGCTGCCACTGATCAAATACCTGCGTGAAGAACTGACCATCGTCCTGGGCACCGCCTCTTCCGACGCCGTGCTGCCACAAATCATGCGCAAACTGGAACACCTGGGCATTGGCACGTCCACGGTCGGCCTGGTAATCCCCACCGGTTACTCGTTCAACCTCGATGGTTTCTCCATCTACCTGACCCTGGCCATCGTGTTCATCGCCAATGCCACGGGCACGCCGCTGGAGATGACCGACCTGCTGACCATCCTGCTGGTGTCACTGGTGACTTCCAAGGGTGCTCACGGCATCCCAGGCTCGGCGCTGGTGATCCTTGCCGCCACCCTGACCGCCGTGCCGGCGATTCCGGTGGTCGGCCTGGTGCTGGTACTGGCAGTGGACTGGTTCATGGGGATCGGCCGGGCGTTGACCAACTTGATTGGTAACTGTGTGGCGACCGTGGCCATCGCCCGCTGGGAAAAGGACATCGACCTGGAGCGCGCGCAGAATGTGCTCGCCGGCAAACCTGGCTTTGCCCCTGCGCCGCGCAAGCAGCCCGCTGCACATCAACAGGAATTCTGAGTGAACGTGGCCGGCGCTGAAGCTGGCCCATCCAGGAGCAAAACGTGATCAGCTCATCAACCGTCGTCAATTCAGTGGTAGAAAAACTGCGCCACGCCCTGGCCCGCGGCCAATGGCGCAGCGGCGACATGCTGCCAGGCCAGCGCGAGCTGGCCGAGCAACTGGGCATCAGTCGCCCGAGCCTGCGCGAAGCGGTGACCGTGCTGGAAACCCTGGGCCTGGTGCGCTCACTGCCGGGCAAGGGCGTATTGGTGCTGGATGCCGATGCTGCTCAGGAACCGGGCCTGGACACCAGCGCGGCGGCCAGCCTGGCCGACGTACTGGAACTGCGCTACACCCTTGAACCGTTCATCGTCGGCCTGGTGGCACAGTCGGCCAACAGCCAGGACATCGGCCAGTTACGCCTGACCCTGATGGACATGCGCGAAGCGCTGGAAGCCGATGACCGCGAAGCCGGGGTCAAGGCCTACATTGCCTTCCACGAGGCGCTGTTCGCCCTGACCACCAACCCGATCTTCCAGAGCGTGGTGCAGCAAACCGGCAATGCCCTCAAGCAGAGCGCCGACATGCTGCGCAACTCGCCTGAACACCTGGCCGCGCGGCTGAAAGAAAACGAAGCAGTGGTGCGCGCCATACGCGAACGCAACAGCGCCCAGGCCAGCGCCCAGATGCGCCAGCACATCCTCGCCGAAGGCTCGCGCATGGGCATCCCACTGAACATCCCGGACGAACACCCGCATCCATGACCCGAGGAGAGCGACCATGAACGCCGCCCCCCACCTGCCTGCCCTGCTCGCGGCCGGCGAAACCCGCCTGTCAGCCGAGCAGATCTACCCGCGGCTGTTCGACGCCATTCTCGAACAGCGCCTGCCGCCCGGCAGCCTGCTGCCCGAGCAGGCGCTGGGCCATGCCTTTGGGGTCAGCCGCACGGTGATCCGCCGCGTGCTCGGGCGCTTGTCCGACCAGCAAGTGGTGGTGCAGCGCCCCAGCCACACTGCTCACCTGGCGGCGCCCGACCCGGACCAGGCACGCCAGGTGCTCAGCGCCCGGCGCCTGGCCGAGACAACGCTGATCACCCTGGCCGCCCAGCGCGCCCGCCCGGCTCAGGTACGGCAGCTGCGGCAATTGGTGGAACGCGAGCGCCAGCACCATGAAAGTGGCGAGCGTTGTGCGGCAATCCGCCTGGGCGGTGAGTTTCACCTGAAGCTGGCCCAGGTCGCGGCCAATGCGCCACTGGCGCGGTTCCTCAATGGCCTGGTGCCAATGACCTCGCTGATCATTGCCCGCTACGAATCGCCATGCTGCGACCATTGTGCCTGGGAAGAGCATGCGGCGATCATCGACGCCGTGGAACTGGGCGATGCCGAGACGGCACTGGGGCTGATGCACACGCACCTCGACCGCCTGGAAGAAAAGCTCGATCTGAATTAACGACGCGATCCCTGCGGGGCCTTGCGGCCCCTATACTCGGAACACCACCCCAGCCTCTACCAGGGAGGCGGTCGCGTGAGTTCTCGCATCATTTTGTCGCTGTGCTTTCTGCTGGCCGTGGGCGGCTGCGCAGGCAAGCGCCCGCCTGCCCCACCGCCACCGGCTGTGCTCACCCCCGCCGCCTGGCAACGTATCGACCAGGAATTGATCGATGCTTCGGTCGGCGCCGCTGGCTCGGCCAACGACTACGCCCGTCGCTCGATGCGGGTGTGGAAGGAACAGGTGCAACGACGCACTGAAAGTGACTTCATCCCCTGGTTTACCGGTTACTGGACTCAACAATGGCTGACCCTCAAAGTGGCCTGGTACAAGCTCGATAGTGGTGAAGGCCGGGAGCCAGCAGAAAAGCGCCTCGCCCTGTACCTGCAGGAGCAGTACCACGAGCGGGTAATCGAGCCGGTAGCCGAGCAGATAAACCCCGAAGGCATCCGCGACCGCGCCAGTGAACTGTATGTGCAACTGCTTGGCCAGCAGCTGCCGGCCATCATCAGCCGTTACAACGCTCCACCCGAACAATTCAGCCAACGGCTCAACCGCATCCCTGCCATCAACCTGGGGCCGCCCGATGCGCGCAATGCCAGCCTCTATACGCTGCTGCGGGCCAAGTCGCTGGACCAGCAACCCGCTTGGCAGGCCATGCGCCAGCACTTGCACCAACAGGCCCTCAAAGGCCCTGGCAGGACGGATGTCGGGCTCAGCTCGGTCGCCAACCAGGCCAGCGAAAAACTTGGCGCCACCCTGGCCCCGCGTGGCATTGCCAGTGCCGTGGCGTCCGCGGTGGGCAAGGTGGCAGGGGCGATGATTTCGATTGCCGCCGCCGGATACGGGATGATGACCCATGACCGCGACCACCCGCAGATGGTCGAGCAGTTGCGGGTAATCCTCAACGTGGCCCTGAACCAAGAGTGGCAGGAGCTGATGGAGAACCGCCAAAGCGGGGCCATGGCAGGGGTGTATTACCTGTCGGGGCAGGTGGAGGACAGTTTGCTGGCCAGTGCGCCGCGGCCCGTGGAACCAGCGGAAGAACAGCAGGTGCGGCAGCCGCAGGAACCCTTGATCATTCGTCTGCCGCCCTAGGCTATTTAAGAAAAGTCGCGGAGCGGCGATACGGCCGCTACAAGCCTGGTCAGACCGTCGCCAACGCCGAGGTGGGCAACCCGAAGATGCGGTCAAACGCCCAGTTGTAGACAAAGGTGTAGCAAGGGATCAGCACGATAAACGCCATGTCCACCAGCAACGCTTCCACCCATGTCATGTCCAGCCACCAGGCAATCAGCGGGATCAGGTACACAACCAGCGTCAGCTGGAAGCCGATGGCATGCGCCACCCGCCGCGCCACGCTGCGCCCGCGCTTGGCCTGGCGGCTCTCCCAGCGCTCGAACAAGGTGTTGTAGATCAGGTTCCAGAGCATGGCGATGGTGGTGATCATCACCGCCAGCGGTCCGGTATGTGACGCCTGGGTGTCCGACAGGTAGGCCAGCCCGAGGGTCGACATGCACAACCCGATCAGTTCATAGCAAGTCACGTAGACCAGTTTGCGTTTCAGTCCCTGCACCCGGGGTTACCTCCAATGACAATAGCGTGGGGCGTGATGATGCTTCACCATGCTTGACAGCAAAAGTCAGCAGCTGTCAGATCTACTGACAGGAGGCTGCCATGAACTTTTCCAGCGACAACATCCAGCTGTTTCTCGCCGTGCTCGACCGCGGTTCGTTTTCCGCCGCGGCCCGCGCCCTCAAGCGCGTCCCCTCAGCCGTGAGCATGGCCATCGGCAATTTGGAAGCAGAACTGGGTTACAGCCTGTTCGTGCGTGGCCCGCGCGAGGTTCGCCCAACCGCACAGGCCTTGGCCCTGGAGCCGCACGCCCGGCTGATTGGCGAGCAACTGGGGCTGCTTCAGGTGCACGCCCTTGAGCTGTCCCAAGGGCTGGAGAGCAGCCTGACCCTTGCGGTGGTACCTGACATCGACCACCGTCCCCTGCTGGCGGCCATCGCCAACCTGGGTGAGCGCTACCCGTTACTCGACATCACCCTGCTCAGTGCGCCACAGGAAGAAGCCCTGCACCTGCTGGACAGCGGCCGTGCCGATCTTTGTGTGGCCTTCGCCAGCCTGCAGATGGACGCTCGCCGGGGTTTTCACCACATCGGCATGGAGGCGCTGGTGGCCATTCTGGCACCGACCCACCCGGCGTTGCGCGAGGGGCGCATCCACTACCTCGAGGACCTGACCCAGGTGCGCCAGATTCTGGTGCGCAGCCGCGACCTGCCGCTGGCAGACCCGCGACCCTTGATCGGCGCCACACACTGGGCAACCGACAGCTTCGACCTGGCCCTGCAGATGGTCGAAGCCGGCCTGGGCTGGGGCGACCTGCCGTTGTCACGAGTTGCCCCGCTGCTGCAAAACGGGCGCCTGTTACGCCTGGATTTTCGCAATACGCGCAACGAATTGCAGCTGCCGGTGCATGTCCTGTGGCGCAAGGAACAGCCGCTACAGCAGGCGGCAAAGCTGCTGATCGAGCAACTGGCCAATCCTTGACTGCCGTCCGTCGAAAGGCCCGTAAGAAATTTCTGTAAGTGCTTCAATCTTTTACCCATTGAGCCGATATCTCGGTCGATAGGCCCCGCAGAACGTCATGAGCGCGCTGCGCCCTCCCCTCCCTGGCTCAAGGTCTCGAAACATGAACCTGAAATTTCGCCACAAGATCCTGCTCAGCGCCGGCGGCGTCGTGGTCCTGGCATTTGCCCTGTTCACGCTCTACAACGACTACCTGCAACGCAACACCATCCGCCAGAACATCGAAGCGTCGGTGCAGCAGTCCGGTGCGCTGACTGCCAGCAGCGTGCAGAACTGGATGAGCGGGCGGATCCTGGTGTTGGAAAACCTGTCCCAGGACATCGGCCAGCAAGGCACCGGCGACAGCCTGGCCGGGCTGATCGAGCAGCCGTCCTATACGCGCAATTTCCTGTTCACCTATCTGGGCCAGGCTAACGGCGTCTTCACCCAGCGCCCGGATACCCAGATGCCCGCCGGTTACGACCCACGTCAGCGCCCATGGTATGGCGCCGCCGCCAACGCCGGGCAAACCGTGCTGACCGCCCCGTACCAGGGCGCGGTCGGCGGCCTGATGGTGACCATCGCCACCCCGGTGAAAAGCAAGAGCAATGGCGAGCTGATCGGAGTGGTCGGTGGTGACGTGACCCTCGATACCCTGGTCGAAATCATCAACTCGGTCGATTTCGGCGGCATGGGCCACGCCTTCCTGGCCGACGCAAATGGCCAGGTGATCGTCAGCCCCAACAAAGACCAGGTGATGAAGAACCTCAAGGACATCTACCCCGGCAGCAACCTGCGGGTTGCCGCCGGGATGCAGGATGTCACCCTCAACGGCCAGGACCGGATCATCTCGTTCGCCCCGGTCGCCGGCCTGCCTTCGGCGCAGTGGTACATCGGCCTGTCGATCGACAAGGACAAGGCCTACGCTGCACTCAGCCAGTTCCGCACCTCGGCAATCATTGCCATGCTGATCGCGGTGGCCGCCATCGCCGGCCTGCTCGGCCTGTTGATCCCGGTGCTGATGCGCCCACTGACCACCATGGGCCGCGCCATGCGCGACATCGCCGAGGGGGAAGGTGACCTGACCCGCCGCCTGGTGGTGCAGAACAAGGACGAATTCGGTGAGCTGGCCACCTCGTTCAACCGCTTTGTCGAGCGGATTCATGCGTCGATCAGTGAGGTGTCATCTGCCACCCGCCTGGTGCATGACCTGTCGGAGAAAGTGGTCAGCGCATCCAACGCCTCGATCAGCGGCTCCGAAGAACAGAGCATGCGCACCAACAGCGTTGCGGCGGCCATCAACGAACTGGGTGCCGCCACTCAGGAAATTGCCCGCAACGCCGCCGATGCCTCGCAGCATGCCAGCGGCGCTAGCGAACAGGCCCACGGTGGCCGTGAAGTGGTGGAAGAAGCGATCAGCGCCATGACTGCCCTGTCGCAGCGCATCAGCGAGTCGTGCGCGCAGATTGAAACGCTCAACGCCAGCACCGACGAAATCGGCAAGATCCTCGACGTGATCAAGGGCATCTCGCAGCAGACCAACCTGCTGGCGCTGAACGCCGCGATCGAGGCGGCACGTGCCGGTGAGGCTGGCCGAGGCTTCGCCGTGGTCGCCGACGAGGTGCGCAACCTGGCGCACCGTACCCAGGAATCGGCGGAAGAAATCCACCGCATGATCACCAGCCTGCAGGTGGGCTCGCGCGAAGCGGTGCACACCATGAACACCAGCCAGGTTTCCAGCGAGCAGACGGTGCAGGTGGCCAACCAGGCCGGCGAGCGTCTGGCCAGCGTGACCCAGCGTATCGGCGAGATCGATGGCATGAACCAGTCGGTAGCTACGGCCACTGAGGAGCAGACCGCCGTGGTCGAAAGCCTGAACCTGGACATCACCCAGATCAACGCCTTGAACCAGCAAGGTGTGGAGAACCTCAACGAAACCCTGCGCCACTGCGACCAGCTGGCACAGCAGGCCGGGCGGTTGAAGCAACTGGTGGGTAGTTTCAGGATCTGACCGAACACGCCCACACCGCTCAGGCGCGGCCATTCGGCTTCGCAGGAGAAACAGCTGCCACCCCTGTGCTCGACGGCGCCAGGTGGCAGCGCAAGGGTTCTGAACAAGGCCTGAGCGCGCAGAAAGCCAGAAACGCAAAAGCCCCGAATAATCGGGGCTTTTGTTTGAAAATATGGCGGAAGCGTAGAGATTCGAACCCTTATCTAAGGTTTACCTACTACCTCTTTCCTAATGCCTTATGATGATCACAAGGCAAGCAGCTGTCAAGCCCACAGGATTCGCGACCTGGGATGAGGTTAGCTCCGGATAGCGCAGAACACCCATAAAGTGCAACTCGTTGCGCCTTTATAGTTGCGCCTTATCTGTATCTTTCAAAGGCCGGCATTTCAACGCTGGTAGACCTAAGTGTGCCGGCCTGGGCCGCTCGGAGCCTCTTCGAAGCGGACTACCATGCATGGAATCGATTTTGCGCATCAGGGAGCGTTCTGGTGTTGCGGGATGCTAGCGCCATACCCTGACCCACTCAGCCTCTGAGGAACGCCACGCTTCTCCTGACTGCACTGAAACCCTACAGAAGCTCGAATCAAAAGTTGGCCTGGGCCTGTCCCCTACAGGCGCACCTCGCCCCGAGCGGTCAATCATTGCCGGCCCGCCACCCACAGATTCAACAGCGCAAACAGAGTGCTTACGCCGTGTTCTTGGACACCCCACGAAAGCGGGTCGTCAACAATTTGGCTTTGAGCTTTGGCCAGGCTGACGCTATTTTGAATCCAGATTCGCCCTTCCACTGCCTGTCGATGAAACTGATGAAGAAAGGCAACAAAAGGCGTGCCGGTATCTACCTTGATCTTTCTCATCCTCTCCCCCGTAGTCTACGTGACAAATCTGGACGTGAAACAGATTCTCCCCTTAACCATCGCTGCAGTGGAGCGAGCTGGCACTCTACTTGCCCAGGAGTACTCCCGTCCGGGTGGCCCTAGAGGTGCCGGTGATAAAGCCGACATCGACGTTGAGATCGAGGATGCACTGAGGGCTGAGCTTCTGCACATCCTTCCATGTGATTTCTGGGGTGAAGAAACCGGACATCTACTAACAGGCAACCCCTTTTGCTGGGTCGTAGATCCCAATGACGGCACGAGTGATTTTTTGAGAGGACTGAAAGGTTCGGCAGTGTCGGTCGGACTGCTCCAAGCTAACCTACCGGTACTTGGCGTGGTACATGCCCCCGTCACTCCCCGGGGTGTTTCGGATTGCATTGCCTGGGAAAAAGACATGGATCATTTGCTGAGGAACGGATCACCTGTATACGTAGATCTTTCCAAGCAGCAGCTATCCGAATCGAGCCTAGTCATGGTTAGTTCTGCAGCTGGCAACAAACCGCAGACCAATCGTGATCTGTGTACCCCGGGTAAATTTCACCCGATGCCTTCTATTGCCTATAGGTTGGCCCGGGTGGCCGCAGGCGACGGGGTGTACGGCGTATCACTTTACCCTGTTTCAGCTCATGACGTTGTGGCAGGACATGCACTGCTGATTGGAGCCAGTGGGGTGCTGGTTGACGAGAAAGGAGCTTCGATCAAATATCAGACTGAGGCAGAGGTGCTGCTGGCTTCCGGACGGTGCTTCGGCGGTGCGCCTGGAGCGTGTATTGAGCTAGCAGAACGCAAGTGGGACAGAGTTTTCGACAAAACGTCGGTTTGATTAGCTTTTTTGGGGGCGCGCCGCCCTTGGCGGACGGCTCTCGTGAACCGAGCCCTTGGGGCTCGGCCCTACGGGCTTCCATCCTCGCGCCTGCGCGCTCCGCTTGCGTTGAAACTCAGTAGCTAGCGGGGGATGACGGAGCCCGTCATGTACAAGAGCTACAATTACCCCAGCTTGGTGAAGCAAGCCGATCAGGTTGCTTCATCACACAAGAAGAGCATCCGTACCCCTTGGGTCGACCTGTCACTTGCGTCCCCTGGCGCTGATGCTCCCCATTTTTACCAGCACGCTCAAAGTCCGCTGTGGAGAGCCACAGCCTTGAACAAGCCCCCTGAAACCGCCCATTGGCGGCTTTTTTCAGCCTGATGAGCTGCTCCAGCAGCGTGTAACGGTTGTCGGGCGGGCTGAAAGGGTATGCTCGTAAGATACTGTTTTTTCGTCGGAAAAATCACGATCTGCCCCTCCGCACATTGACCAAACCCATCCAGGCATCTTCATTTCCTCGTACCACAGAGGAGAAATGCGCATGTCGACTCCAGCTCTGTTCCACCCTGAGAGCGATCCTGTGACGGTGGTCGGTGGGCCCGATTACGTCATCTACAGCTGCCTGCAGTGGCAAGATCCAAATCTCCGCTTGATGGCCCAAGCCGCAAAGCAGACCTTTTGCGTGATGCACGGCGACTACCTCGATCATCGTTTCATCACAGCCTTAGAGCGCGCTTATCTCCGAGGAGCATTGGCTCCGGTGAAGCTGATCGCTATCCATGAGCAGGGTCTGGATATCTTTCTGGACAGCAAGGTATCAAGCAGCACCATCCCGGCCATCGAGGCTATTTGGGAAATCGATACCCACCTCTATTCGGGTCGGCACTATACCGTGGCTTTCGCGAGCGAAGACGAGATCTACTCAGAGCGCTCTGACTACCCATTCTGGCCTGTGGTCAAAGAGGTCATGGCGTCGAACGCTCTGGGTCTTAGCCCGTATGTGCTGGCGAGCTTGGATGAGGATGGCTTTGACGAGAACTTGTGCGCTGCTCTGCGCGCTTTAGAGAGAACGCACCTGAGGGTATGGGGGGAATTGGACATGAAGCTAGGGATCGCTGAGCACAGTCAGTCTGGCGCAAGCTTGCCCAATCATGAGCCCGTCCCCGCTTCTTGTTTTGAACATCCGAATTGCTCGGAGAAGATATGAAAATCTTGGAACAATCCACTCAGCACGTAATTGATGTTGTATGTGACAGTTGTAATCAGTCGACTCTCTCGGCCAGAGGAGAGCTTCAGTTTGCTTCGCTCAATGCGGGCCGGGGACAAGGCTCAGATCACCCAGGTGAGGCATATGAACTTCATCTGTGTGTGCCTTGTATCTTTGCCCTGCTCGCTGGCTTAAAGCGTGACCGCTGGACTCTAACGATGTTTACGTGCGGTGCGGATGCGATCCGAGATGATGATGGGTTTGGGCGTGTTCCGACTGCAGATCGCAGCAATGAGTGAGTGGAGTCAACAGTGACTGCTCTGGTGCCAGAGAGCGCGTACTAGCTATCAGCGCGGAGCAGCAGACCTACCCTCTCGGCATTGTGGCGTGCCGCCTCTGGCGTATGGCTGTCGTGAACCGAGCCCCGCCGGGCGGGTCTCGGCCCTAGCGGGCTTCCATCCTGCACGCCTGCGCGCTCCGCTTGCCTCATTTTTTATTACCCCAGAAGAGAAATGGCCATGAGATCCGCACCTCTTTTCTACCCGGAATGCGCTCCAGTAGCTCTCGCTGGTGGTTTCCACTACGTTGTGCTCAGCGTTCTGCAGTGGAAAACCCCCAACCTTGACCTGATGGCAACAGCCAACAAGCAGCGCTTTGCAGTTCTCTACCATCAACCGTTAGAGGAGGGTTTCGCACTTGAGACTCTCGAGCAAGCGCACATCAGCGGCGCTCTCTCCGGGGTGAAGTTGGTAGCTGTCCACAAAAACGCGTTCCGTCTCTTCCTGAGTGACGAGGTGGCGGGCAACACTCTCCCTGCCATTGAGGCCTTGTGGGAGCCGATCAAAGATCTTGATCTTAATCGAAGGCTGGCTGTCGATTTCTCGTGCGAGACCGAAGCCTACTCGGGGCGCTCCGACTACGCGTTTTGGGCTGTCGTAAAAGAAGTGCTTGAGTCGAATACTCTGGGGATTGAGAGATACCCGATCCCTGTGCTCCACGACTGTGCAGAAGAGGTGCTTCACGGTGATGATCCGGAGTCTCACAAATTTCACGTGAATATCCTCCAATCTTCCTCCCTCTAATCAGTCCCATCCAGTGGGATGTGCTCAATGGATTTGGAGCTAGCTCCCCCGTCAGCGCTCTCCCACTGCCTCATGGCGAAGTCCTACAGCAAGCAGAACAATCCCGACGCATAACACTTTAGCTGCACAAGTACGCAATATTTCAGCAATAGAGCACCTCGTTTACTGAACTCGCCTAACTACCGCAAATGGAGCCTCCCCATGAGCAAGATGACCCAGCACAGTGACGTCAGAGTGACTTTCGAGATTGATGGCCGCCAGGCGGATGCCTTCATGAGCCACGGATGGACTATGGCACTCGCCCAATTCTTTAAGCGGGCTCACTGGAGCGAGTTTCGTGGGTGCGCAATAGATGATGACGAAGCCTACTCAATCCGAGCCGCTGTCGGAAAGGTACGGGATGCCCTGGCCCGTAATGGTTATAACCCACGCTGATCCCTTCGGGATCACTCAAATAGCTATGACGGCTTAGAACTCGTCTTCTGGCTAGGGCGCTTCTCCTTATTGGCCGGGGCGAGGCGCCCTAGGCCTTTCAATCACGGGCCGCTCTGTGGCGCTCAAGGTGCATCATTTCCTGTTTCCACTTCGCAATGAACTTCAGCCAGTCATGCAAGTAGGCACCTTCAGGTACCCGGGTTGAGCCGTAGCTTGCGCACATAAAGCGCTCACGCCACGGCTCTGGTATAGCGTCGTCCCGTACGATGGATATTCCAATCGGATGGGGCTCAGAGGCTACCTGATTCGCGACCTCGTCAACGGTGGCGATCCGACCTGACCCAAGCCAAGCTTGTTCCTGCCGGTCAATCTCATCCAGCACCCTCAAAACACACAGTGATCTTGGATCACCAGGGGCAAGGTGGGCGAGCGTCCATAATGTTCTCCGCCTGCGGGTTTCACGGGAGTGAAGCAAATCGTCACTGGCCATGGCGTCAGCTCCTAGTGTGGCTTGCGACCGAGCCCGCCCTCGCCGGCGAGCATGCCCTCAACGAACTCGATGGACATTTCCAGCTCGCCTTCGGCTTCGTTGAAGACCGATTCGAGTGATGGGTGAGCACCGGAGGCGCGGAGCTTCGCTATCAGTTCCAGGAGCTCTCGGCCTTGGGCCATGGGCATTTGGATGCTGCAGTACACAGTGTCCTTCGCATCTCGACTCATATGTTCTCCAGTCAACATGCCATAGCGGTGCGCGCCCTAAAGGGTCGGCTGGCGTGAACCGAGCCACCTTTCAGTGTCTCGGCCCTCCGGGCTTTCATCCTCGCGCCTGCGCGCTCCGCTTGCTTGGACGCCGGCAACCTCTGGCGCGGCGGACGAGTACAGCGAGGACGGCGATGATCAAGCCGCCCCTCTCTTTCACTTGTGAAGCTTGCTGAAACGGGTCGCTAACGTAGCAGGCTCCATCACCATCCAGCTCTGTGGGTCAGCCGTACATTTTACCATTCGCCAGGCTGCATGAAGGAAAAACGCTGCCGCTAGCCCACCTTCCACTATTGCACACGTCGTTATCTGCGAGATTTCAACACCAGTGATACCCAAGGAGCGCACTAGATAAATGGTGGCGGGCCAACCCAAAACAAACACGACGGCAAAGGCTATCATCGCGTAGAAAGCAAAATAGGTAGGAACTTGCCACCGATACTTGGTAGCAAAATTTCTCACACCTTTACTATTTTCAAATCCGTAGAGGACTCCAAAGTTTTTCTCTTTATTTTTGGAGTTTTTGACAATGGCGTACAGCGTAACGTCGTCGCCGTCATTAAGCTCTTCGTAAAACTCCGTTTCCATTTGAACGTTCGGTATTTTCTGGCCGTCCAGGCTCACGGTCGCTTTAAGCCCCTTGCTCATCCGATCCGTCACCTTAACGTAATCGAGCTTTCCCGAGACTTTCGCGCAGTCGAATTTAATCACTACATATCCTATGAATTCAGCCAATCGAGGTATGTGGGTCAGCGCCGTCCTCGCCTAGCCAACGAGGCCGGAAGCACCTGTCCAGACAACTTGCGCAAGCCTGCCCGCCCCATCGAGGGGACTATAAACCGTCGAATGGGGCATGGCAATCTGACTTGATGCTCTATTTGCTGGAGCGTTTTATGCTGCCCCGCCATGCACTCGCGGCTGTCATCCGCGCTCTCCGAGCGGTGAAGGGTGTGAGCCAGGCGGAGTTGCCTGCAGACCGCAAGCACCTCTACAAGCTCGAGGCCGGTCTTTCCAATATCAGTCTTGAAATGCTCGTTCAACTGGCTCAATCGCTAGATGTATCTCCAGCCACGCTCGTGGTTCTATTACAGGCAATCGACCAATCATCCACGACCGATTCCATCATCGACAGGGTAAGGTCTGAGCTGGTGGATTTTGGTCGACTGGGCGGGCCTGCGGAATTGGCTCGACAGGTCGAACTGGGTGGAGAGCAATCCAGGAACGCTGCTATAGAGGATCGAACAGCTGCGATTCAAGCGTGCAAAGCCAAGGGCCTCACCCAACGACAAACGGCTGCTGAACTAGCGCTATCAAAGTCTACCGTTGCCAGAGCTTGGTGACAGCAAATGATCACGCACCGTCGCCTCACGGCAACCACACCTCAATATGTCCATCTAGCTGGAAATCTTGATGCTGTTGAACCATAGAGGCGTGAGGTATAGCCTTGGGGTGTAAGTGTCTGGCACCAAACCCTCAGCGCTGAGGAAATGACCTCTTCACCGGCACGCCCAAAGCCCGCTTGGAAGAGCCAGAGACCCCGTGCGACACCCGTGAACCGCCGATTGGCGGTTTTTTTCTTGCCTCACGCTACGTTCCCGGAGGGATGTCATGACAATGGACGCTGCTGCACTCCAGCTTCGAAGCGCGCAACGCGTAGTGGTGTTTACCGGGGCGGGCGCGTCAGCTGAGAGCGGGATCCCGACCTTCAGGGATGCTTTGACTGGACTTTGGGAACGATTCGATCCCGCTCAGTTAGCGACTGCTGGGGCTTACCGTGCAGATCCACCACTCTGTTGGGGTTGGTATGAGTGGCGCCGTCGAAAAGTAACTCTAGCGCAGCCAAATGATGCACATCATGCGATAGCTGAACTCGCCAGGTGTGTGCCTAAGCTGACAGTCGTCACCCAAAACGTCGATGACTTACATGAGCGCGCTGGAAGCCTTGAGGTGATCCATTTGCACGGCAGCCTGAACTCCCCCAGGTGTATAGACTGTGGGCTAACCCCTTACGCTTGCTCTCCCCTTCGATACCCTTCCCGAAGGCGGAGCTCGGCTGGCACCGCCTCGATGCAGCGCGTGCAATGGGTTTATTCGTCCCGGGGTAGTCTGGTTCGGAGAGTTGTTGCCTGAGCAAGCTTGGAGCGACGCCTTGGAGGCAGTAGAGGATTGCGATTTCTTTCTATCGGTCGGGACTTCAGGGATCGTTTACCCAGCAGCCGAGCTTCCGCTTCGCGCCCTGGGGAATGGCGCAACGGTCGTCCACGTAAACCCGGTGGTTTTCGGTGTCAGCAGCCAGGAGCATTTCTTGGAGGGGCCTGCATCACACATGCTGCCAACCCTCCTCCGCCGTGCGTTCCCTGATGCGGGGATCTAGATCCAATCTTCTTCGCGACGAATGATGGTCATCAGATGCTCCCAGGCTGTTCGATATGTCCCCCGACGGTAGCCAGCTTCGCGCCAGTTTCAATACGACACGACTCGCTGAGAATTGTTCTACCCCTTCGAGGTCAGAGAGGCGAACCATTCCGCGTAAGGCGTGTTGGTGACCTTGTGGCGGTTGTAGTCCGGGCTGCCATCAGTCCACCAGACAGCTCCGCGCTCCCCTAGCGCTATTTTGGCGGCATGGACACGTGCCCTGGCTCGTTGCAGTGCTGACGCGCCGTCTTCTGCTTTGGCTTGCTTAACGGCGCGACGAGCTCGCATCAGATCGCCGACCAGTGCTTGCCTGGTAGCTTCAGAGAGACCTGGGTTAGAGCAGCGCCACAGCGTCTCTTTGACGACGAAATATCGACCGTCTGGAGTATGGGGATATGTTGGCATTGGATCTCTGCGGTTCGACCTTTCCAGATACGACCTTGATGGGCGCCGAGCGGTTCTCATGAAAGGATCCGCGTGCCCTGAGGGCCCGGCTGTCGTAAACCGAGCCGTCGCCGACGTCTCGGCCCTACGGGCGTCCATCCGTCACGCCTGCGCGCTCCGCTTGCCTGCAGCTGGAATTCTGAACATTCTGTATGTCATCGCTCATGGATCGCCGAATACTCGGCCCCGAGGCCCGAGGCCGGCCTCGGTTGTTCGAAGATCCACCCTTCAGAGCAAAGAAACGCCCTAACCAGAGACAAGCGATGACCCACAAAGACGATGAGAATGCAGCTATAGAGGCTCTGAAACGCAAGCAGGGCCGCAAACGACCTGAGTTTTTGAACCAAAATACTCTTGATCGTGTAGCTCATGGCCACGCGAAAGATCTCATCGAACTGGGGGCGCAATCGGCCATCCCCATAAAACGAGTTAGATCCCAAAACGAATTGACGGCACGGGAGGTTTCCCAAGTGCTCCGCGAGGTGATTCTCGGACGCCGGACTATGGCCAAGATCGGCGAGCAGACTTGGGATGAGGTCTACGCTTGCCACTTCGTCGTCGATATTGAGGGTTGGCGGATCACGATTTATAACGACTGCGATGAGCTGGACTACTGCGAGCAAGCGGTGAGCCCCGATGGGCAGCAATGGGATTTCGACCCTGGTGCTCGTACAGATCCGATTGCTCTGCTATCGACCTGGGAGCATCAGAGCTTGGAGCGAATGCTAAAAGCGCTCTAGAAGCTCTCTGGCGCGCCCCGTGGGGGACGGCTGTCGTAAACCAAGCCACTGCGTGGCTCGGCCCTCCGGGCTTCCATGCTCGCGTCTCCGACCCTCCTGGTCTGCGCGCTCCGCTTGCCGCTCGCGGGTCATGGGCATCAGCTTTTTTGAGGTCGTTTCCTCACCATCGGCGAGCACATCAACAGCCCATAGGGGTATCACCATCAGGTAAAATATTGCGGTCTTCCAAGCTGATTTTTGGAGCGTTCGTAGCTCATGCCCCATCTGCTTAAGCTCCCGCATAATCACGCTGGCCGCGACTTTGTCGTGGGTGACATCCACTTCAAAACCCGAGAGCTTCATAAGGGCCTGCAAGCTCTTGGTTTTGATAAGTCCGTCGACAGGTTGATTGCTGTGGGAGATCTCATCGACCGTGGCCCAGGGATGCTGGATGGGCTGAAGCTGCTGGGCGAACCCTGGTTCTTCACGGTGAAGGGCAACCATGAACAGATGCTAATCGACGCCTATCGAGCTAACCCACACCTCCCCTACTCCGCTCATGGAGCGCGGTGGTGGCTCACGATTGATGACGAGTCCAAGCCCATGATTATCGACAAGCTGGATAGCCTGCCCATGGCTATCGAGGTAGAGACATCTCGGGGCGTGGTCGGAGTGGTTCACGCTGATGTGCCCGTGGGGCTGGCCTGGAATGACTTCACCCAGAGCCTCGATAACCCACAGATTCAGGATGTCGCGTTGTGGGGGCGCGAGAGGATCAAGAAGCATCATCGCGGCGGTGTTCCAGGTGCCTGGCGTGTCTGTGTCGGGCACACCTGGATTCCGCATTCTCTGCGCCTTGGGAATGTCCTTGCCTTAGATGTCACTGGCGGTGGAGATGGCTCTCTGGCTATCTACTCGCTGCAGGACGACGTCGTTTACGTGGATGGTAAAGGCTCCGAGCTCGACCAGGCAGAGCGCCTCAGTGAGCAACTCAAAGGCCTTGAGCAATCGCTCACCTCACTGAAAACCCTGGCGCACGCGAACAAGTTCATTGAGACTCAGATCGCGAGCCGTGAGGCAGAGGTGCGTGCTCAGCAGATCACCTCGGCCTGGCTCAACCTGGCTGACGATATTGCTGGCATGCAGCAGTTGATGAATGCCCTGCACGGGTTGAGTCTGCTGTCTGGGGAACGACGTGCATCCAAGCTGGCTGAACTACAGGCGCGGTATGTAGGCACCCCAACAGGTGATTTGCTCACCCGCCTGCTGGCCCCCTACGCTGACTGATCGAGTGCCAATGACGGCCTGGCAGGCGCTCGCCTCCCCCAAATTTCTGCTGACCGACCAGCTCAGCCGGCGCTTTTTCCCCTGGCCGGGCGCTGAAATGGATTTTTTTTCACTTCGGCAACATTTTTTTGGGGAGGGGGGTTTTGGGGGGGAAGTGTGCGAGTTTTCGTAAACTGCAGACGGACTAATGCCAGGGGAGCGTAACCAGACTTTTCTGGTCTGGGGCCGATTTTCGCTCCGATTCACCTGCGGGGTCAACCAGGCACGAACCCGGCCCAAGCGAACGAAAAAAACAGCGGATTTAGCTCCAGCCCAAGCGCGACAAGGGCTGCAGGCTGGCTCCTGCAACAAAAGCAATTAAAACCAAAGCGCCTAACTTACCAATTTGGTATTTAGATAAAAAAGAGTGCACGAGAAACCTTTCCGCATCAAGTGTAATAGTTTTTCCCAGCAAGCAGTGATACGAAAATGCAATCATGCCACGCAAACAAAAAAGTTAACAACTAAGCAGTTTACACATATATTAAACACCAAAAACGGTATTTAAAAACCCTTGCAGCCCTTGAATTCCGTGGCCTACAGACACTTTCACGACCAACTAATTAGTATAAAAATCAATGCACACCGCGAGCGATCACAGAGGACTTGCAACGTCCCACCCATATTGACGCCGGGCGTGAGTCCTATAATATGCATAGCAATCGTTACACACCTGCCCAACCGCTACCATCTTCTGAGATGTCGGTGAAGGAGCCTTGCGGCCTCGAGAAAGGAAAATGCACATGCCTTAAGAATTTAAGGGAGAGTGCTGAGGGAGGCTGGAACCTCCCTCAGCCGGTCTACCGGATCGTCACCGCTCAGCACGATCACATGCCTCGCTGGTTAGCTCCGATAACGACATGCGCACCGTAGCATATAACCAGATTGAGGCGTGAGTAGACCTGCCCAGAGGTACCCACCGAACGCCTGAGTGAATCTCATAAGGCAGCGTCGATGAGTACAACTGACTTGTGGTTGACCCTTGCAATCGAGCTCATTCGCTTGGTTCACACGGTGATTTTGCTGGTCTTCTGATAGACCTATTCGCCGGCACGGGGGATATTCCTCCCGTGCTCTAGGGGCCAACTCAAGCGCAGCTAGTGGTTCGTCGGAGAGAGTCCACCTAGCGCCTTCATTTGATAGTCAGTGACTGCTTGGAATTGTTGCTCTGCTATTAGCCGCAATCGCTCAAGGTCTGCTCCTACAGCTCCTTCAGCCTGCGCCTGGTGATAACGCCTCAAAGCTTCAACCGCATCCGAGTACATGGGATGATCCGGAGTAAGCAATTTGCTCAAATCTCTGTCCACTGCCCCACCTCAAGCTCAATGATCGATACGGTGCTCTGGTTGCCCAGATGCAAGGATGCAGGCTGATGATAGAACCCCATGACAAGGACGATAGCTGATGAAACGAGTACGGCTGATTCGGCACGGCCAGAGTGCTGCAAACGCAGGCCAAGCCAGTCGAGATCATTCAAGCATCCCTCTCACCCCGCTTGGCTTGGAACAAGCACGAGTGATCGCTGGGTCATTTACCAAGGCCCCCGACCCTATTACTGCATCACCCTTTGCACGAGCTCAGGCCACCGCCCAAGCAACTGCAGCGACCTTCCCCGGGACACCGTTTGAGACATGGGCTATCGAAGAGTTTACGTACCTTACACCCGAGCGCTGTGCCGATACGACTGTGGCCCAGAGGAAGAGCTGGGTCGATGCATACTGGCTGCAGTCCGACCCCGGCTATCGCGACGGCGCCGGCGCGGAGTCATTCCTTGATTTTGTTGCTCGAGCCCAGGCCTTTTTGGATCGGCTTGAGCAGCATCCAGCCGGTGACATCGCCGTGTTTTCTCATGGGCAATATTTGAACGCAGTCGCGTGGCTGCTGGAGAGGCGGCCTCAGGTTCTGGATGGCCAGGCGATGGCCGAGATCGAAAACCACATTTAAAATGGCGGCGGCTTCGCCCTATCACGTGGTGCAGGGGATGTACTATGGACGCTCGGCAGACGTAATTGCTGAGGGGCTAGATTGACGTCGAGCTTGGACGGGTAACGCTGGGACTACCCTCCACGAGGGCGGACAGATTCGACTGCACAGACATCGACGCGAGACCATCAGATGTTGAAGAAGCTATGCTGGGGGCGACTGGCCGTTCCCGCTAATGACTTCTAGGGGGGAGCCGCCGAGGGCGCCGAGCTGATAGTCCGTAACCGCTTGGAACTGGTGCTCGGCAATCATCCGTAAGCGATCCAACTCCACACCTGTGATCCCAGCTGCTTCAGCTTCGTGATACCGCCTCAAGGCATTCACGGCCTCGACGTACATCGGGTCATCCGGCATTAAGACATTTTTGAGATTCTTACGCTTCATAGTCATTTCGCTGCCATCGGCAATTGCTGGCTGAAGTCGATGACAACGACTTGGAGCTTTTCAGTGGCAGGGTCATCGGGCTCCCAGGGGAACCAGCTGAGCGACTCGTAGCCCATGATCTGGCCTTCCCGCACAACGTCTGGGTAGCACGCAACGGCGTCTTCCAATGCTGAGCAGTCAGATCTCGGCAGGAGAACAGGTAGGTCAGGGTCGTACTTGCGCAGCTCTTCAATTAGCTCGCCCACGTTCACATTCTTGTCCTCGAGTAGCGGCCTGATGGATGCCGATAGTGACGTACTTCAAGGTATACGCATGGGAGTGCTCTTTTGCCAGTCGTGGTAGGCAGATGGCGATCTACTCCGTGCAGGAGGACACCATCTACGTCAACGGCGTGCCTGCAGGCCTTGATCATGTTGATCGACTTGTTGAACAGCTGGTTGGGCTTAAGGGATCGCTGACCTCACAGAAGACCCTGGTGCATGCAAACAAGCTCATCGAGTTCCATATCGCTAGCTATAAGGCATAAGTCCGAGCGAAGCAGATCGCCTCCGCCTGGCTAAACATGACTGACGAGATCGCTGAGATGCAGAAGTTAGTGAATGCTCTTCATGGATTGAGTCTTCTCACTGGGGAGCGCCGCTCGACCAAACTGGAAGAGCTACACGGTCGGTACGCGGGCACACCTACTGGTGAGCTACTCGTTCGGCTATTTTGAACAGCTATTGAATGATTTAACAACTGGAATGACATTACAAGATGGCTGGCTCTGGTTGTCTAACGAAGAAGAGCACATAGCTTATATACCATGCCCGGTTAACGGCCCGGGCAACCACCGTGGAAAGCCCAAATGTCAATCCAAATGCAAGCAATAGAAGTAACCTAGAGAAGAATCACATTTCGCTAAACGCCTTCGCCGAGTCAGATCCTGAATAGGTAAACAACGCCTCAGCCGCTTTAATCAATGCAATTTTTGAAAAAAACTCCGAAATCCCCCTTAGCGCCTCAAAAGAAGTCATTCTATCGATCTTATTTCCATGTAAAATCTCAGACCGCCCATACTCATATATCTTGGTTATAGTCTCATAGAGAGTCAGATCCCGATCATAGTTCGCAACGATCTTATCTTCAGGAATTTTCGTGAGATTTGAAACCATTTTTGATATAGCGCGCGTCTTACCACCTCCACTGCTCAACACATCCAGGCATGTTCCAAACTTTGCAATCGCTATCTGGTCACTTACCTCTCGACATGCCTCACCATGCCAATCAAGCGCGGTTGACCACCTCTGGCAAAGGCCCGGGCAACCATCACCATTACCGATAAGGTCTGTCAGAATTTTGGATACAGCCTGGAAAAATTTAATGTGACTCTGATTCAAATCTTCGGGCCGGAGCAGGAACGGATTTACTTCATCCGATAATTCGAGACCCGGATTCCAGAGAAATCCATTTGTCTCTACTATGCTATGCGTCAAGATAGGAGGTCTTCTTTCGGTATAAAGAGTAAAGCTCCTAAAATACTTGGGACTACCACTAATTAGCGATATCGAATCAAGCGCAGTTCGCGCCAGAATCGTAGAGAGCTTACGAGACAGCGCTTTTCCATAACCTGTAGTAGTCACACTAACCATGGATTTTGACTTAGTCACCACTTCATAAAGCGAAGCACTCAAAGGTTTTAGCGGTAAGTCCTTATCCACTAGAGCCGCTTTTAGATTTTCACGCCAATCAGAATTATCCACCTCCATGTAATCAAATGCAGATGGCGAAAAATGAACAGAATCAATCCAGTCTAAACTTTTGGAAATCTTAACAGGGCCAATAACAAAAGGCCCATTACCCTCCAGACCAGTAAGCGCAGCGGGCAAATGACATGTAAAATCTTTGGGCAGAGTAGGTGCAAACTCCACTACAAACTTTTTTATCTCGCCCTTCAAGTAAGCAGGCAACAGGTATCTGATTGCACAGGGAGATGTGCCAGAACTCAAGAAACCGTCATAAGTCTCAATGATTGCCTTCTTAACTAAATTATGATGCTCCTTCAAATCAAGTTTAATAGAGCCCGGCAAGCCCAGTTTTAGAAGAGCTGATGATACAAGCCTGATTTTATTCTCGGTAGCGCCACTAACGCTTATTTGCCTCCCACTTTTCGCCGTATCAAAATTCGGCGAAAATGCTTCTTCGCGAGTATGCGCCTTGCTAAGTGAAACCAACGCGTCGTAAATTAATATTTCCAGCTTCATAATTACTCCTTGTGTAAGATTTCCTGAGATCCTTTCGACTTAAGGGAATTTCACTCACGTTGGGATAGGCACACCGGTGTCGAGGACGACGACTTGATGCTTTTCTACAACAGGATCATCGGGCTCCTCGAGCAACGACCTAGTGGAGGCCGCTGGCGACCCTTCCAAGGTATACGCATGGGAGCGCTTTTTTCCAGTCCTTAACGCCAGGGTTACTACAGGTGCCCTTCACTGGACAGCTAAAAGATCTACGTGATAGCTTGTACCAACCGATGTATCTGGATCGGGCGGTCGGCTCGCGAAGGCCTCAGTGCCACAGGTTGCTACACCCTTCTCAACGCACGCATTTCGACAATAGTCAGCGGGCAGCCGACGCCTCGACGTTATTGGAGAACTGCCAATGCGCGTACCAGTACATCCGAACGACCTCCTCCGTAACACTGGCTTGAAAAAGATCGCCAAAGATTTGCAAAAGCAGTGGTGCGGCTCAAGCCCCCTCGCCTACACATCAGCCCTGGAGCTTCTTGCCAAAGGACTTGGTTACAAGGACTACCAGGATCTCGCAGCTTCCGCGACTGAGCAGATGCCAGCAGATACCTTCCCAAGTCAGTCTGCAGTGCAGCAGGCACTGATGCTCGCCATTAAAGCAGCTATGACACCCAGCGACTGGTTTGCCTCAGACCAGGCTGCAATGACGCAGATAGTAGAGTCGCTACGCTTTCGCGCCCTCTCAGCCTTCAAGGTACCGCGTAGCGTTTTCCAGCCGCCACGTCATGGTGAACCGTCCATTGGGTCGGATATGCCGGTCTTGAGGGATCGAATGGCGAAGTCAGCACAACAGCTCTCCTCTCAGTTGCTAACTGATGAAGAACTCGAAGCTCTCAGTAGGGCCATCACGGCCACGGAGAGCCTGCGTGACCAGGCACTGATGAGCTGCATGATGGCCGGCCTTCGAATGGCGGAGTATCGAAGTGCGAGGCCCTGCGACTTTTCGGAGGATGATGAACGAGCTCTGTATGTTTCGCGGGGTGTCAAAAAGGCCCGAGCCATTTTCCCCGAACAATACTGGGCACCGGTGCGCCAGTACATCATCAGCGCGAATCTGGCAGAGAACGCTCTTCTGTTCCAATCCAAAAGAATCCCAGACATTTCTATGTCGCCTCTGGCACTTAAACAACTGTGCGAAGCTTGGGCGCACGAAGCTGGAATTGATCCTGCGAAAGTCAGTCCACTCACGATTCGTATGTCCGTAAGGTGGAGTGCGGCTATGGAGATGGCCAGCGTGGGTAATCCGCTTCCAATCGTGGCAAAACGAATGGGCCATCTTTCTGTATCGATGACAACGCGTTACCTGACCGGCACCTTGGAGACCAAGCGAAGCGAGTAAGGTGTGACGATCAGGGTGCGAGCGACGGTGACTAAGACAGCAATTTTTGATGCGTTCGCAACGGTTGTGCGGATAGGCCGAAGAACGAACCCATACCGCCAATTGCTGCGGGAAGGCATCAAGCAAGGCCGGCGCCCTCACTCTGGTCATGCACACGTCATCATGACGCTGAACCTGGAGCTGCATGAGCTCGCCGAGCACCTCGGCATCCGGTTTTCAGAACCTCGGCGGGTCGAGATCGAGTCCGCTCTGCAGGTCGAGCTCAACTCCATCGAGGCATATCCCAATGTAATTTCCCAAGCATGGACGCTTATGCATTGCTATCCATTCTCCAATAAGCCAGACGCTATCTGCCAAACTACCGGAGCATCCGGTCAGGGACACCCCACCAGCAGCCAGCTGGACGGGTAATTTTCAGTTTAAGGACAACACATGTTTCCACCCATGGCGAACGGTAACCTTGAAGTCACTCCGACCGAATTTTAACACTTGGTCAAGCGCTGGCTCCTCAACCAGGGTGGTGAGCTAAGCTCGCTTGAAGTCACTCATAATGCCAAAGTCGAGACTTACGACTCGACATATCAAATTGACGTCTTAGCAAAATTTAGAGCACTCGCCGGCGCAGAATTCACAGTGCTTATTGAATGCAAAAAGTACCGGGGAGCCATCGAACGCGAGCTAGTTCAGGTACTGCACGACAAGGTTAGATCTATTGGTGCTCAGAAAGGGATGCTTTTCGCGACATCGGGTTTTCAATCCGGAGCGATCAAGTACGCCAAAGCACACGGCATTGCGTTGGTTTCGATTATCGACGGCGAAGCCATGTACCAAACTCGCTCTGCTTTCTCTGTACCGAAATCGGCAGGGCGGCCAAATCTTCCGCAATTCGCGCTCTACCACGTCTGCGAAAATGACGCAGGGAATATTTCGATGAGCTCGCTCGGCAGAGGAAACAACGAGCTGGCTGAAATGCTGGGAAATTCGGCTTAACCGCTAATTGGCGAGCCGTTGCCCCGATAAACTCAGGGCACGGCCTCCATACGGGAGGTGGAGGCTCTCCTGCTGCGGATGACAGACTTGGGCCATCCGCCGCCATCAGCCAGAGCTTACTTGTAGGACTGCTACTGGAACGATTTGAATTAGCTTGTTAAAGGGCACGGGCCTACAACCCGACCTGGTTCTCCAAGCGAGCTATGCGCATGGGCCGCGTTAGCTGGTCGGCGGGCATTCTCTCAAGCAATCCAGCCACAAGGTGTTGAGCGTGTCGGCTGTACAGAGTCACCCGCTTCGGAAACTCCTCTCGAAACGGCACGACTGCGCCTACTTCGACCTGGGCAATTTTCAATAAATTAATCAGCACAGGGCCTGCCTCGTCTTCGTCGATGTACTCGACTGTAGGCCTGGCAGGAGGCCCTGCTTTTTGCCACAGTTCGACGATGAGCTGATGGAGATCGGCTTGCCCAAAATGATCCAGGGCGGCCTTCCAGAGCATGGCCTCCTCGGAAATATCGATACGGTTACCACTCATGAGACAGGAATCACCAACATGAAGCTCTACCTAGATTGTGAGTTCTCTCAGCTATCGCCGACAGCAAAGCTGATCTCGCTTGCCCTTGTTGCTGAGGATGGGCGCGAAGTCTACGTGGAATTGCTGGACAGTTGGAGCATTGAAGACTGCAGCGACTTCGTAATTGAGATTGTGCTACCGCAGCTCTGGGGCGGGGCCTACGCCATGCCTGTGCTGGCCGCACGAGACACCCTCCTGGCATTCCTTAAAGGGTTCACGGAAATGGTGGAGATTGTCACAGACGCTCCAGAATACGATTGGGAGTTGTTCTGTGAGCTGGTCTATTCAGACGGGCACTGGCCTGGCAATGTGCGGAATTGGCCTACGGATGCGACCACGCTGGACGCGCTCAACGATGGTGCTCCCCTCCCCCATCATGCGCTGCTGGATGCGCGGATCATCGCTAGCATGTTCTGAGAGTTGGGCCTCGAGTTCACATCTGGCTCTCACCTCACACGAGCATAAGTCTTACCGGAAATGACGCTGGCGATCTGCTGATGACTCGCCCCTGTCCGCTCGGCAATTTCACTTGGCTGGAAGTGACCTGCGAGCTCGCGAATCGCAGCAATCTGAGCCACAGACAATCGATCTGAACGACTGCAGATCTGAGCAGCAGCCCATGCCTCGTCCTGCCACCGTTCGCCCAGGCTCATCAGAGGGAGGTTCTTTCCCTGGTAGTTGCTCAACCATTCGCCCAAGACTCCTTCTCGCTCATCGGGAGATACGATTTCTCCTTTTCGGACTATCGAGTGCTCCCGGAGATACCTGAGGCCCGCCTTTCCACCTGGAATCATGTTAAGCCGACGCAGATCCAGCCAGTGGCCCTCAATTAGAAACTTCTCAGTGTTGTACAGCTTTTCCAGATCATCAGTAATCGCCATCACCTTGTGATGGACATAGGTGATCTGGCCTAGCGCTCTCTCCTCTCGGAATTTCCGGTGGAAGGCCAGACGGCTGCCTTTTTCCACCGCTCGCATGTGTTCTGCCCAACGAGTCTGCCACCTTCTCTTAGTGATCCCCACATAGAAAAAACCATCATCAGGGTAGGAGTTTTCCATCCCAAAAATATGCTGGTAAAGCACATAGGCTCTGTCAGGCCACTGGAGTGGTGAAAGGAGATAGTGAGCAGGTATGGAAAAAACAATGCTGGGGGACTCGACGCCCTGTACATGCCCAGTCCGCTGCATCTTCAAGGCAGGCTGGATCAAAGCCTGATCAGTGACCACGTCGAGTTGAATCAAAGGCCCCACTGCCACCTCGTTTTCAGCGAGAGGACGGCGCGACGCAAACTCATTGGCCCCGAAAAACCTATGTCCAAGTCTGACACGACGCTGAGGGCTAATGACTATCGGTCGATCTCCTAGTGCAATGAGATGTACCACTGGAATCGAATCACCTGGTAGCAGCCTCATAACCTGAGCAGGGTCACGGGCGACCTTCAACCAGTGTTGGCCATAAGCCGTGGTGCACCAGTTCGATATCAGCTTTTCCACTTCACCCAAGCGCCGATGCATCGTTTTGGGTGCCAGATGTTGCCACCAAACGCGGTTCAGCTTAACCATCGAAGACTCCACCCACGATGCCTGGATCGGCGCTTGAATATGGCGGCAGTAATTTCTCTCTGCCGCCTGCTACGGATTAGTGAGCCAACCAGCTCTCGACAGTGTCGCTACCGTATTGGGCTTTCCATTCCTTCAGCAGCTTGTGGTTGCCGCCCTTGGTCTCGATGATCTCGCCATTGTGAGGATTCTTATACTGCTTAACCTGGCGTGCACGACGCGGGGCCTTTTCAGCTACTGCTGGGGCGGCGGCACGACGGTTGGCTTGAGGATCCAGGATGTTGATAACGTCACGAAGGCTGTAGCCGTATTCTGTCAGCAAGCCACGGAGTTTGGTCTCAAATTGAATTTCTTCTTGCAGCTCGGAGCTGCCCTTCAACGCTTCAAGCTCTGCCAGCTGGGCAGCCAATTGCTGTTCGAGTTGACGGAACTCTGCGAGACGAGACATAGGTAGTCCTTGAATGTTTTGAGGAAACAGGCTGACATCCTAAACCATCGAGGGCTACTTTGTTCCCGAGTTACGCTCAAGCCTCAAAAAGCTCGTCCAACGTAACGAAGGCAGCTCCAGTTTCAGCTGCGGCCCGCACTTTGCGCTCGATCACGTCCGCAATTGGAATTCGCCTCCCAAGCGCCTTGTAGATATCCTCGCCGGACATGCAGATCACTTTTCGGCCACGGCCAAATGCTTGTAAACCCACCGAGGTGAAGCCTCCATAGCTGATGAACAAGCCACGTGCCCACGCAGCCTTCTGGTCGACCTTCCCGTGAAAACCGTTGAGTTCATTGGCGCCAATGGGATCCCTAACCCATTTCGCCTCGACCAGGTAGGTCTCGTCCCCGAGCTGAAAGCTACCGTCTATTTGCTCACCAACCAGCCGGAACGGTGCACGCGCCTGTAGCCTTGAGCTGTCGAACAAGTCCTTCAAAAAACCTTCGAACGCATAGCCACGGGCATGAGGAGGCAACTCCCGGATATCGTACAGCCGCTTCTTCAAACCGTCGTACACTGGCCCCTGATCTGCAATAGCTGCAGCGGCAAGCGGATTTTCTATAGCAGCGCCCACCTGACCGGGCGAGCGAGCCGACTCCAGAAGCGAAAGAAAACGCCCTTCGGCGTTCACGATGGTCTCCTCAGCATTGGTCTCCTGACGCAATGTTTGGCGGTAAGTCCACAGGGCCTCCAGCACCCGGCAAGCAGTGGTCTTGTCTACATTTTGTAGGAGATAACGCAAGCGCTTGGCCTTGGAGGTTCCATCCTTCGTGAACATCTCGTGATCAATGTCAATGTTGAGCTCCTCAAGGAAAAACAGGCTCATGGTTCGGTCGGAGAAGTCAAGAACGTACCCTCCCCCCATGTCAAAAACCGAATCGATGAACCGCATCTCAGTGGACTTAAAATTTGCCATACCTTGCCTTTCCTTACCCCCGCAGCATAGTCACAGAGCAGCGTAAAATCGCTCAGTCAGCCTCAAGTGTAGAACCCCATCCAAGGTAGGGACGGTTCAGAGGGCAGGACTCGAATCTATGGCAAAGTGAGCCAGATGAGGAGCCAGTTTTTTCCCTACCCTTCGCCCTACACCGCTCGACAGGTGACCGTCATTTGAAAATTCACCACATAACTAAATTTAGCGGGCGCCCATCTTCGCCAGACTGCGCTCTTGAGGAGCAGAGCAAATGGTAGTAGTGATTTTCAATAGAGTTTATGCGATAACTCGGGCCACCAGTCCCACGCTATCGATTTAACACTGCAGGAGGCATTTAGTCGTGAAAGAGTTTACTGCCCCATCATCAAACATCGCTGTTTTTCATGATGAGGAAAGGCATTTCCTAGAGGCCCTGACCCGCTGGAACTACTTCCCCAACCAAAAAGACTCATCTACCGAATTACCACCCTGCTTTTCAACAAGACGCTTCACACCAGAAATTGCGGAAGAACTGGCGCAATCAGCACTATCTAGGGATCGCAGAACCTACTGGTTTGACATGGTGGAATACCGAGCAACGCGATTCAACAATGTACCCAGAGTGCTAGGACTGATTCACCCCCTGGCATACTCAAGAATTTACGCCAAGATAAAAGAGCACAGACAAGAAATCTGCGAATTGATGCAAGATGAAAACAGCGCCATTGCAGCACAGCAGCACAATGATGGGCGTCTATTCATCATGAACTATGAAGACCACGAGACCAAAACTAAAAACAACTTAGAAATTAGTTTTGCCGCTGGCTTCAGAGCACATGCCGACGTAGCAAATTGCTTCGGATCGATTTATACCCATTCACTGGAATGGGCCATTCAAGGATATGACAAGGCCAAGGAGCGGCTGCGTGATCGCAGAAATGGGCATTGGAGTTCCGAGCTTGATACAGTGCTGCGAAATGCAAAACGCAATGAGACGTCTGGCCTACCTATTGGCCCCTGCACCTCTAGTATCGCAGTAGAAATAATACTTGCCGCAGTCGATAAAGAGCTTGCTAAAAATTTCCGCTTCGTGCGATACATCGATGACTACACGGCATTTTGCGATACACACCTAGAGGCACAGGAATTCATCAGAGCTCTTAATATTGAGCTAGCCAAATATCGTCTTTCCCTTAATTTAAACAAAACCAAAGTTACCGAACTACCAGAGCCATCAATCGACTCTTGGGTCACGAAGCTCAACAATGCGACTCCCTGGAGAACCGATTCCAATGGTGCCGCAACGTTATACACACATGAAGCGATAAACTTTTTAGACTACGCCGTACAACTAAACAAGGCCGAACCTGATGGCAGCGTTTTAAAGCTCGCTGTCGGACTGATTTGCCATAGAGCACAAGGCGATACTGCTGGGACAGTATTCCAATACGTCCTTAACCTGGCTTGGCATTATCCAACTCTCCTGCCAATGCTGGAGAAAATTGATGCCACTTCTGATTACTATGACAAGGATCTCGTGGTTAAAAAGCTTAATAAAATTCTTGAAATCAACGCGATACACCGGCGCACTGACGGGATGTGCTGGGCGATGTACTACCTAAACAACTTAAAGTCCCAGCCAACACCAGAAAATGTAAACCTAGTGATCCAAACTTCAGATGCAGCTGCAATCACATTACTCAGCACCTTCGAATCTGGAATAAAATCAACAGTCGCATATGCAAATGCGATCATCGCGAATAGCACTCTCTACGAGCTTGATCAAAACTGGATCCTACTATATCAACTATATTTCAGCGAAAAAATCAGCAACCCTTACGATGACGATCTAACTTTTAACATCCTAAAGCATCATGACGTTCAATTTTTAAATCCTCCCGAAAAAAGCTCTAAAGCTGAAGATTATTGCTTCTACTACTCCAATCCATTCAGAGATGAAGGTGAACTCCCGGTTAGCTTTCAGGATTACCTGAAAGGAAAGCTCTGATTCTAGGCAAGCAGTCTTTAACATTACGCATTACAGTTGGGGTACCATGACGCAGTTCCATTCTACTATGTACTCGCAGAGTGGTACGATGGGCAGTTCAATATTTCAGCGACCCACTGTTCACAGCCTTCACACATCCATTAACGGACACTCCAGCTATCTCTACATGTGATAGGCCTTGCCCGCCTGGTAGCGGGCTTTCTTTTGCCTGGAACAGCGTCCGGCTACATCGAATGCCTGGAGAAGAGTGGGATTACGCCAGACCCTGACTGGATGATCGAAACGGCGATCAGCCTGGCAGGTGGCAAGGATGGGATGAGTCGGCTACTCGACATGGAGCGCCGTCCGACCGGGGTTGTCTGCTACAACGACCTGAACGCAACTGGAGCAATTAGCGAACTGGGGAACCGTGGGCTCAAGGCCGGTGAGGACATTGCCTTGATCGGCAGCGATGGGGTCGCCAGCTCAGCATACTGCAACCCTCCCCTCACCACTGTGGCACTCGAGCCGGAGCGGCTTGGAGAGGTTGCCAGCGAAATGCTCATGAAGCGGCTCAAGAATCCAGACGCCCAGCGATGAAGTTTTTGCTCAAGCCGAGGCTGATCGTGCGGGACAACTGCGGCGCAAAACAGGCATAAGAACGTATTTTACGTCGACCATTAACTCAGACGAAGTTTACGCCCATTAGAGCCAGACAACTTATCCGCATGAACAAACACGGACGCGTAAAACACATCCTCATGCGATGGAGACATAACAACACCCGCATCTCTTGTCATTTGACAATAGAGACCAACCATTCGGAAAATCGTTTTTCTCAAAGTTGAGTGACTTCGATAAAGCGTATCTGCGTTAATGCTCAATCCAAAGCCAAGAATCTGCTTTCGAACCGCCTCACTAATAGTATAGCTATTATCACAAGCGTTAAAAATTGCAGGGATTTTCAACTCTGATATCAGGAACTCTTGGACACCCGTGATATCAGGGTCGCACCGCTCCTGAGCTGCAGCGTAATATTCGTAGCCGATCTGTTTATCTACCATCACGCCGCCGAGAACCCCTGGCCAACTGGCTAAGGTTCCGGGGTGCATACGAAGCCTAGATTTGCGCTTTCCAAAATCCTCGAAAAAACGCCTTACCTCATCTTGGTTAGTTATATCACGAACAGCCAATGATGGAATTCCCCGCAAGCTCGCCTTTGTTCTAGATTCATTAAAAACCCTTTGAACATCAAGCACCTGATCAACCGCAGCCTCACTTAATTCAAAGTGCGGATGATCAAGAAACACGGCAATCGAATTATCCTTACTTATAGAGACCTTGAAATAGTTAGAAACCATTTCATGGTCAGCAACCAATATCAGCCGCTGTATAAACCCCTCACTAAAATCAGCCTTTAATCTATCTTGGCCATTTTTAGTTACCGCCAAAACCCCGGCCCCTGCAAGCCAGCAATAGATATCGACAGAGGAATTTTGAAACTCTCGAACGAAGCAGCGCCTACTCAGATCGCGCCTCACTAACGGAGAGTATTTTAGAAACTCTTCTTTCAATGTTTCAGATATCACCTCGGCGTAGTCAGCTTCAATGCCTGTTGACTTACTTACAAGAACAAGCATCACTGCCATCTGAAATACTTTTGTATAACTCTCTATAGCCTCTATAGTTTCTGCTGGAAGATCGCAAGGCTGAACATCAACAGGGCATACTTTGAACCATTCATCAGCCTTATTTGCCAAGCTTATCTCGAGGAAGCAGTAAGCCAAGTGCGTGATGACTTCAGCCTCTCTTCCTGAGAATTTTCTTTCAGCCATGCCCCTGACACGCTCGATAACCGTGTCCAGTTGTCCACGCTCCTCGAAGGTCATGCCTTGCGAAACTACAAGGTCATGAAACGTCATCTGATCCAGAAAATCTAACCCAGCCTTTTGGGCCTTCGTGATCCGAGCCATTTAAGCTTTCCCCGCCTTTTCCATTTCAGCGACACCTACCGCCGCTCCAACACTCGCCGCAGCCCCGACTGCCGCTCCTGCCGTAGCGATTGTCACTGCCCCTGCAGCCATTCCACCCCCGCCGGCTGCAATCGCCCCACCGCCAAGCGCTGCAAGCGATGCGTTAGTTAATGCAGCCCCTGTCAGCGAGCTGATTGCAGTGCCGGAAGCCGTGGCGCCCAATAGTCCGGTTGATCCAATAGTGGCGGCGATTGGGCCTGCGCACGCTCCCGCAATTCCCCCCGTTGCTAGAGTAGCTACGCAAACGAGCGCCACCTTTCCAGGGTGTTCCACTACCGTTTCGACTGCTGAACTGGCCAGGTACCCGACGGTATCGACTGCGGTCACAGCCATGTCGCCTACGGCACTGACGGCACCACCAACAACGTTAAAAACTGAATCGAAGAACGACATAGATAGCTCCAAGCTCTGTTCAGATGATGTACCTGAATGACATGGGCACTATTTTGTCGACGTGGTTGAACGCGGACTATTGGCAAAAAAATCGCACTTTTTCCTACACTAGATCAGTATTTTTCGGCCATCCCACTGCAGAGTCATGTGTTGAAACATCAGGCTTGCTTACTCGCTACGCCAAGGCGCTGATAGGAGTAGCGTAACGACCTCAAGGGTAACAGAGCAAGAAGCGCTGCCACGACTCCAGCCCAAGGCGTAAGCACCATCTCCCCATAGGCGACAAGCGCACTGCCGAAACCTCACGCAACGAAATGCCCAGGTTGAACGCCGAGATATTCAGCGCTGACGCGAAGTCGACGGCCTTTGGTGTGAGCCACTCTGCAGTAGCCAGCATTCCGCTTTGCACAGCCGGCGAAATGCCAAATGCCAGTCCCCCTCAGACGAACAACACCAGGATGGTCGGGATCTGGAGATGCATCACCAGGCCCAGAATCGCAAGCACCACCGCCAACGAGACCAGGAGCCAGCGCAATGCGGTTCTCCATCCGAATTTGGAGGCGATTCGCCCGCCCAGCAGATTGCCTACCACGGTCGCACCACCGAATACGATCAACAGCAAACTCGCGGTTGGCCCAGAGAACCTGGTGATATCGGTAAGGATCGGCGTGATGAAGGTGAAGGCGGGAAGTGAGGCACCGAAGCCCAACACGGTGACCAACATCATGGGGATGATCGCTGGGTGGACTGCTGCCGAGAGCTGCGTCAGTGGCTTCACAGACTCAGGCACCGACATGCTTGACAGCCAGATCGTGGCCGCAATAAAACTTAGCAGCGCCAGGCCAACGACAGCGAAGAAAGGCAGACGCCAGCCGAAACCGTTGCCCAGGAAACTCCCCAGCGGCACACCGACGACCATGGCCAGGGTTAAGCCGGCGAACATCGCTGCAATCGCGTTGCTGGCCTGTCCTTTAGGGGCAAGGCGCGCTGCAACGGTCGCCCCAATGGCGAAGAGGCTACCGTGCGCCACTGCGGTGATAACCCTACCCAACAGCAGAGATGAGTAGTCTGCGGAAAGTGCAGACAGCAAATTGCCGGCCAGGAAGACACCGATCAAGCCGAGTAGAACGGGCTTGCGAGGAAATCTCACAAGCGCCAGAACCAGCAACGGTGTACCCACAGCCAAAGCCAAAAGATACCGACCACCGGACGGTGCTGTCGCAACACGCTGAGATGGGCGGCTCGCTAGCCACGCATTTGGCCACTGCATACCCCATGGCATTGCAATGCAAACTGAACATCGTCTTACCTCCTCCTACGCCGGCAGCCCCTACCCACTGAAGCAGGAAATGAACTCGGTCAACTGGAAAGTAGTAATCAAAATTTGCAGTCGCCGAAAACTGTATATAAACACAGTAAAATTATCTATTGCGTTAAATATTGAGTCTCAGGCATCTCAATCCAGCCCGAAAGGTGGCTCAATGCCACTAATAATTGTAGATTCCTTCCCTGGCGCTGGTTAAGGCTTCGCCACCGCGCTACAGGACGCCCAGTGCGATTTTCCAAGAGAAGGAACCATGGACAACACAGAAGCCAGCGCAAGCATTGCCGGATTCGGCTATCAGTTCGAGCGTGCGCTTTACAGAATTTTTCATAGCAGTCATCGGGACGCTCTGTTCGGAATCGAAACAGCTGATGATGTTGAAGAGGTCATCCCTACTGCGACTGGAACAATTTCCATTCAGGAGCAGGATAAGCTGACCCTTGCAGCCAAGAATCCTCTGCAGGACAGTAGCCGGAACTTGTGGAACACCCTCAAGAACTGGCTGGACAAGCTCGAGCAATCGCAGTGGAGCCACCAAGAGCTCCTTTTCATGCTTGTCACCAATGGTTCAGTTAGCGAGGGCAGCCTAGCTCACAGACTTTCAGCCGCCTCGAGCACTGAAAGTGTAGCCGCAGCAATCTCTCACCTTCGTGCACAGGCCTTGATTATGAAAGGCACTGTCGCGGAGATCGCTGCCAAGGTGACGGCTTATGATGACAAGTCGCTGGCCTACGTCATCACTCGTTTCGAGTTGATTCACAGGCTAGGGTCTGACTCTATCACTGAGGCGATGTACACAGCCCTACAGCTCCCAGACGGGCTGGATGATCATAAGAAAATCATCTTGGATAGCCTTTCAGGCCATCTGTTCAACGCGGCCCTTGAATCGTGGCGCCGTAAAGAACCGTTCTGGACGACGGCACAGCCTTATTTCAATCGCAAGCAGATTCTTTTTGACAAATTCCTCAGCGAAACATGGACGGCGAGGAAGCTGGAGGACACTGGCTATCGAGAGCTGATGGATTTCAACCGCGAGCTTCAATTGCCCTTTATTGCTCAGCTTAAAGAGCTAGGGATTATGGAGCGCTCCATCGAAAAAGAGCTGGGTCACTATTGGGGCGGGTACGCAGAGCGTTCCAGACTGTTGCTCAAAGGGAAGATTCTCCCTCAGCACTTTGACGACCTTGAAGAAATGCTGCGCGACCGCTGGGACAACCTCCGGGAGGTCTATTCGAACGATACGGAGATCCCGTTCGAGGACTTTTCCAAGGCTGATCACAAGAAGATTTATCTGGCGACCACCTCTCCGGAGAAATTCACCATCGAGCTAGGCCGGCTCAAATCGAACCATCGCTACCTGTATCTAGGCACCTACCACCACCAGGTGAACGACGACGGTACCAATCACCCAGTTCACTGGCACCCAACGGAAGGTAAGAAACCTTGAACCGGCCCTACTTGGACAGATACATCGTCCACAACACCTCCCTCTCATGTTTCTTGCTGGTGCTCTTCGTTCAGCAGTACGAGCTGGAGGCATCAGAGCACCCTCTCGACCTCGTGAAGCTGAAGCTCGTTCTCCCATTTGTCTGGGACGAGGCATCGCGAGGGTCGCTATGTAGCCGTAACGCCAGATCCAAGCTGGACGCCGTTCTGCGCGAGGCGCCTGAGCTGAAGGTTGACCTGGAGCAGCGGGTTGCATCTCGAGCAGCAGTGACTGTTCAGGGATTAAACCTCGCCGTGTCCACGAAGCTGCTCGCTGTCACTCAGCGTGAAAATGATCTCCCAGTCTTCAGCAACCTCAGCGACCGCTGGCCAAAAGGCACAAAGTCAGCCCTCCCCAAGGAGATGGTGTCGACTGTAAACCGCCTGGCCAATTGGTACGCCGGGGTCGACACCCCGACGCTTATTAAGCTTTTCTTCGGTATTTCTAATGAAATTTCACATTGACTCAGTAATTCTTTGGCCCAGAAACCAGAATAACGAGATCCAAGAGATCTCATTTGAAAAGTCAAAGATCAATATCATTCACGGCCTTAGCCGCACCGGCAAATCGTCGATCCTGCACGTTATCGACTACGCTTTGGGGTCGACAAAGTGCCAGATCCCGATTGGTGTCATCCGGAACAAGGTCATGTGGTTCGGCCTCAAGGTAACCCTACGAGGAGAAACCTGGCTGATTGCTCGGAAGGGGCCAAAAGATGGTACCCCTTCCAACGACTACTACTTCGAGCCGTTTACCGGGATACTCCCGGAAATCGTACCTACCAAGACCACCAGGGCGATTTTCAAAGACAAGTTCAACAACCTGACTCGGGTGAGTGACCTACCTCACTCAGACGCTGAAAAAACCAGCCGACTCGATGCTCGTACATCGTTCAGGGACTTGGCTGCCTTCAATTTCCTACCACAACACATTGTCGCCAACCCCAACACCCTCTTCTTCAAGGCAGACACTTGGACTCACCGCGAGAAACTGATTCGAGCGATGCCCTATGCTTTGGGTATCGTAGATGCCCAGTACGTGATGAATGAGCGCCGACGTGATGAGGCGGCCAAGGAGCTCGAGAGCCTCAAAAAGGAACTCACAGTCGTTGAAAAATCCAAGGCTCACTGGAAAACCGAAGTCGATCGCAACTTGGACAAGTGCATCGAGATCGGCCTGTTGGATGCAGACATTCCAGACATCCTTGACTCCAAAATTGCCAAGCTTAGATCGGTAGTTCAGGCGTATAAGGACAGGCGCCTTGAACAGACCCTTGTCGAACCCAAACGCCTGCACATCAACGAGCGTTTTAATGCAGCGGTAGCGAAGGAAACTGAACAGCAGCGCGTTGTCGACGACCTTGGTGAAGAAATAAGCGGCTACACCAGCCTCGCCCAAAGCGGTCAGCAGTTCGTCAAAGCTGTGAACCTAGAAAAAAATCACGTGGTCGGCTTGAATTGGTTGAAAAAAAGCTTCGAACCGGGAGGACAGTGTGTTGCCTGCGGTTCTCCCTCTGACAGCATGAGTTTGGTGATCAATAATCTGGAGACGAAAGTAAATCAGATCACTCGAGTAGCCGATATCCTTGAGCAGAACCCAGCCTTCGACAACAAGCTCTCGTCTCTTAAGAGAAACCTTGCTGCAGAGGAAAAGAAGCTCCATGGCATCCGCGCAGATAAGAATGCGATCCTGGCAGAGGACGAGAAGCTGCGAAATGCCGTTGGTGAAATCTATTACCTGGCAGGGACGATCTCTGAAGTCCTGAAAAAGATCGGACAGACTTCTGCCGATGAAGCCATCACTGACCGCATGAAGGTCGTAACCAGCAAGATCAATGACCTCGACAGGGTCATGAGCAAGACAAATCGTCAAGCCCGAGAAAATTACGTCGATCAGAAAGTCGGAGAACTTATAGAGCACTACGCCGATACCTTCGGCAACCTTGAAGGAGCGGCGAACTCTGTCCTCAAGCTGGATCGGAAGGAACTGACCATTCGATTCGACAAAGAATTCAGGCAATTCGACTATCTTTGGGAAGTCGGGAGCGGCGCGAACTGGATGGGCTACCACATTGCCGCGTTCCTAGGCATCCACGAGTACCTTCTCGAAGAGGAAAATCAGCATCTGCCACCTCTCAGCTTCCTAGTAATAGACCAGCCCAGCCAGGTCTATTTCCCGAGCAGCGATCAAGGAGCCAACGCCTTGGACTCAGACATCGCTACGCTTCGAGAACACCGAACTGAGGATCTGATCGCCACTCGACGAATCTTTGAAGTGCTGGGAGAAGCGATCAAACGAACAAATGCCGACCTCCAGATCATCGTGCTGGAGCACGCTGGCAAGGACATCTGGAGCGGAATACCACACACCCACTCTGCTGCTTCTTGGAGCAAGAAAGGTGATGGGTTGATCCCTTCCACCTGGGTATAGGTCTATCAAATTGATCCTGAAGAAGGCAACCGGCCTTCTTCTCTAAAATGAGCTATTATTTCTTCAAATAACTAATACCCACTTATGAACCTGAACGAAATAAAAAAGCAATACGATCATCTCGACGAACGAAATGAACAGGTGGGCATCCCCATTAATTACTTGCTATTCCACCTTGACGAAACATTTTCCAAAAGCAGCGACAAGCTGTTAGCTGACTACTTGGATAGCTACTCTGACGTAAAAAAATGGATTATTGTTTCCGACTATGTGATAGGCGATAAAAAAAAGCCGAATGACACCGTGGTTTTTTCCATAATCCCTGGCGATGTCGATATAGAAAAAATCTTCTCAACAATCGATAGAATGGCCCCTGTCGACATAAAAAAAACAAGAGAAGTCAGTGGTGAATTCTTAGAGTTTCTCTCCAACGGGCCCGTCTTCAATATATGCATAAAGCTCAACAAAAACAGGAAGCTACACAGCGACGAGCGCTCATACCACAATGCAAAAATTAATTCGATTATTGCACAACTTGAAATTTGGTGTAGAACTACGCCTGAGCGCCAATCCGACTACATACAGTCCATCAAAAAACTCAAAGCCGTACAAAAAATAATTAACTCCCCCGCGCCAAACTATAAACAATTCAGAGACATCGAAGTAGTATCAACACTTGCCGCCTATTTCATGGCAAAGATAACCTCCCGCATTAACACAAAATTAATTGGATGGTTTTCGGATAGAGACGCAATGCTAAGCTTCAAACATGACAAAATAGGCAACTACCTGTTCACTTGCACTGAATACCTCCACTACACCATCACTCTTAACTCCCAAAATGAATACCATGGCGAAATCACGTTCGGAGTACCAGAGGCCGAAGGCAAAATGTGGTACGACTCACTCATCAGAATTCCGGACTTGCTCGCTGGCACATTTGCTGACTATGACTACAAAGACAACAAACTCACGCACGACAAATATGTGCCTGTCGTAGAAAACCTATTTACTGCGGAGAAAAGAAATATTTTCTTCCGTCTAGATTTTATACCCAAGCCAGAGTCTGCGCGACTTACATGGCAAAAGCAGTCAGACATCTCAGATGGGATCGAGAGCCCGAACCGATTGCTATGCCAATTCAAGTAACGGCACAGACAACGAAAAATTACAACTGCAACCAAAATAAATCAGGCCACTCTGCACCCACATGTTTAAAATTATAAAATCATCCATGAAATTCATAGAAGATCACTTCGACCGCGTCAGCCCGCATCCATTTTTTGCCTGGCTCATTGTAAGCATAACATTCATTTTCCTATCTCCTTCCGAACTAACAATAGAGTTTGTCAAAGCAAACTCAACCTATCTTAACATTACATACGGCGCAGTAATCAGCACCCTAATCATGCTAATTTGTTGCATGCTTATTGGATATACGAGTCTCAAAGAAAAGCCTTTAAAAATTCTTTATTCAGTATCCAGGTTGTTTTCGGACACAGCAATGGGTGCTGCTGGATTCATTGCAGCAAACGGCATATACAATGAGCAGTATCTCGCTGTAACCTTGTTGGTATCTGGAGTATTTCTATACACGCTTACTGGAAACCATATTTACCATAGCATCTTCAACGAAAACAAAGGCAGCCGCAGTTTTTTCAAAAAAGTTGATGAGGAGTCGAATACAAGAGTAGGCACAGGCTTAGCCGAACGAGACATTGAGAGAAAGGTATTAGCAATCGCATCTGCCATTACAATAGCAGTAACTGCCTGGCTCGTATTAACATTGTATTTAGTCAGACACTAAGCCTACAGGAAAGTAACAAGCACAACACGCAGCCCAAGAACGTCGTAAACGTGCATTAGGCAGAAACCTCACATTGCCGAGCGCGCAGGCTACGATGGCCGTAGAGGTGAGGATGGAAGCCCGCAGGGCCAAGCCCCGATCAATGGGGCTTGGTTCACGGCAGCCGTCCCAGAGCCCCCCCAATTGCGCGGTGCAGCTTGCTGAAGCGCTCTACTAACTTTGCTGGAGCAATCGACTGCCACGTTTCAAGCACGGTAGTTTTATAGAAAAGATTAATTCCCATCCCTACAAAAAATGCCGGAATTAAGCACGCAAGAGAAAATGCACATCGCGTTACATCACCAGCATATTCTGCAAACCCATTCACAGAGCTCTAATGATAACCATCGACAATCGAGCCCAGGCCAAAGAAGAACGCAACCCAAGCTACAATAAAAGCCACTGCGGAAGTTACCGCCGCGTTGGCCCAGATGTTAGGTTGTGAGGGTATCGCAGGCTCGACGCTTTTATGACGGCACCGGTAGCAGGCTGAACAGAATATACAAAGCTCTTTTTAACCTTATTCCTTAAACTTACTATTACCTAAAGCTCGTAATACTCGCTCTTCTTGAGTTCATCAGTTACCTTTGTAGGCATTCTGGAGTCTGGAGTTAGCACATCATCCAAGAGGAGGTCGAGATGTCGGTGATCAGCGTAACGCAGGCGAGGCGGCGTTTCCGAAGGATCATGAAGCTCCTGCAGCAGGGGCACTCGTTCGTGATCACTAAGAACGTTAAGCCGGCCTGCAGGCTTGTGCCGCCTGAAGCGCCGTGACATGCGCACGGTGCGCGGAAAAATCCGCAAAGAAATCTGAAAAACTGGGAGACTTCTTCGCTGTAAGTCAGGCGTGAGGAGGGCTCCAGGGATCTCTTGAATCCGCAAATTTGCTGGCTCGCCCCTCCGGGGACAGCTGTCGTGCACCAAACGCTGGCTGCGCCCGGTTTTGGCCCTACGGGCTTCCATCCTCTCGCCTCTGGCCCTTCGGGCCGGCGCGCTCCGCTTGCAAATTTGCCAACAAACGCAAAGACCACTGCGATCCACTAATGGACTGACTGCCCAAGCGTGCCAGCCTTGTACAACTGGTAGTCGATGACGGTTTGATACAGATGATCAGCCTCGTGACGGAGCCTTTCGATCTCCTCGGCAGGCCTCCCTTCATCCACCGCCTGCTGATGGGCCCGGATGGCTTGGAGAGCCTGCTGTAAGAGCGGCTCGCCGGCTTCTGTCATACCCACGATCGTTCTTTTCACTGCGACCTCGTGCTGGATCTGTGGGCCCGATGGACTTTCAGGTGCTCAAGCTCCTGCTGCCACACGGCCACGAACTTCTCAAAATCGCGCAGATAGGGCCCCTCTGCCAGGCGGGTAGAGCCAACACTTGCCGCTTGGAAGCGCTGCAGCCACGGCTCAGGGATGCTGTCCTCAGCGATCAGCTGGACGCCGTTGTGGAGCTTGGTGATGACGACATCAACGAGCTCCTGGGCCGAGAGCTGATCACCAGCCGCGACGTGTTGCAGGGCTTGGTCAACCTCGTCGAGCTCAGCCAGCGCCATTACAGCGCGAGCGTCTCCAGGCTGGAAGTCGGCAAGTGCCCACAACGCTCTGCGCCTCGCGATCTCCAGGCTCCGCAGTCGATGATCAAACGTCACATCACTTCTCCCCGCCACAGGTAGGCGTCACAGGCCAAGTTCGACTTCTAACTGCGATCCCCGCAAGGTTCGGGTGAGCTCGCCTCTCGGCAGTCTTGCTAGGATCCCATCGGCGAGGTCATTGGCGTGCCGGGCGTACAAGGTGACAACACCAGGTACAGGCTGGCGATCAGGAACGAGGGCCCCGACTCGTGCCTGGGCAATTTTCAGTATATTCACGATATCTGCGGGTAGCGTGTCGGTCGAGAGGTGCTCGACGGTCGGCCTTGTGGGAGCGCTCGCACCGCCCCACAGATCTACAATCGTTTCCAACAGCTTTTCGGGGCCGAAATACGCCAAGGCGATTTCCCACAGGCAGCCTTCCTGGGACAATCTCAGGCGGGCCCTAGTCATTGCAGAGGTTCCAACAGATGAGGCTCTTTCTCGATTGTGAGTTCACTCAGCTCACCGCGCAGGCAAAGCTGATCTCCCTGGCTCTGGTTGGCCAGGATCGCCGGGAATTCTACGTGGAAGTGATCGACGCGTGGCGAGAAGAAGACTGCAGTGAGTTCGTGAAGGAGATCGTACTGCCGCAGTTGTGGGGTGGTGAGTACGCCATGCCGATTCTCGAGGCCAGAGCGGCGCTCCTGCGGTTCCTGGCAACCTACGACGAAGAGCTCGAGGTTGTCACTGACGCACCTGCATACGACTGGGAGCTGTTCTGCGAGCTCGCTTATAAAGATGGGAAATGGCCCAATAACGTCAGAAACTTCCCTACTGATGCCACGACCCTGACCGCGAAGAATGATGGGGAGGAACTGCCTCACCACGCCCTGCTGGACGCCAGAATCATCACCAGTATGTTCAGTTAAAGAACGTCCCCTGACTGGTGAGAAGGTCGGCCTCAGTTTGGGACAGTTTGGAAATCTTTTGCAATCAGCTTGCTGGCCAATCAATAGCAATATGCCACACCCCGCCTACGCTTAGTGATTTTAGGCTATTGGGGAGGAGCTATGTCTACGATTGAAGCTGGGCCGGTTGCGGCTGACGATTTTGAAATCTGGCTGAGCGCTCGGCCTAAGTGGCTGCAAACAGCAGCCCGCTTAATGATCGACTCCAAACGGCGTCCGAACGACGCAGAGACCGACGAACTGGTACGGCTCTGCAAGCTCGAGGCGAAGGGAGTAACTGATCCAGGCTTCCTCACGGTTGTTCCTGGCACTCTCTCTGAAGCAGCCAACAAGCCTATGTTGCGAATCGATGAAATTCTGGAAGTGCACGGACTGAACGCCATCAAGGCCGGCGCAAAGCTTCCTATGGGCAGCAGCAATCTCACTGTGATTTACGGGCAGAACGGAACGGGCAAAAGCGGCTATGCCCGGCTGTTAAAACAGATCTGTGGATCACGCTCCAAGGACGAAATCCGCAGCAACGTTTTCGACCCTACTCCCACCGAATGTCGTGCCCAGTTCAAAATTTCGGTCGATGGCAAAGAAGATCTTGTCCACTGGGACGTTCCGAGCGGGCCCCATGTAGCCCTGCGCCACGCCCAAGTATTCGATACCAAGTCAGCCCAGCTATACATGGGCCAGACAGAGGCATGCTACGAACCCAGCCGAATGAAATTCGTCTCGGCGCTGATCGCCACGGCAGATGCCGTTCGTATGAAATTGGATGCAGAAAAGGAATCGCTTAAAAAAGCTCTTCCCGCGATCCCTGAAACGCTGAAGGGAACAGCCGAAGCCAAGTGGCTCACCGGCCTAAAGAGCACGACATCAGCTGCAAGCATTGATAAAGAATGCCTCTACCCAGAGGCACTCGACCGCGAGCGAATCGAGAGCGAAGGCTTGCTCGCTGAGAAGGATATTGCTGGTCGCCTGCTAGCCATTGGAAAAGAAAAAACGGCGCTCTCAAGCATCGAAAAAACGATGAATTCTCTACTGGATGGCCTTTCCGAAGAGGCAGCCCTTGAGCTGTCACAGTTGAAAACAAACGCTGTCCAGGCGCGAAAAACCAGTGAGGAAGCTGCCACTGCAGTATTTGGAAAGGCTGAGCTGGATGGGGTCGGTAGCACGACATGGCAGCAGATGTGGGAGCAGGCACGTGCCTACTCCACCACCATGGCCTATCCACATGAGGCGTTTCCGAATACATCGGCTGACTCACGTTGTGTGCTCTGCCATCAGCAGCTCGACGCAGCTGCGAAGACGCGAATGACCGAATTTGAAGGGTTCGTTACGCATGGACTCGAGACAGCAGCCAAAACAGCGGAGACTGGCTTCAACGAACGGAAAGCCCGGCTTCCTGTCTTGCCTGCCCAAGCGGGTTGGGTCGTGCAGCTGTCGACGCTCGGCTTCGAGGAAGATGAAGCTATTGCCTCATATGGCCAACTTAAAGCTCGCTCGGAGCACATCGGCCTGGGTCAGCAGATAGCTGACGTTCAAGAATTTGACTGGACTCAAATCAATGCTGCCATCAAGACGAAATCCGAGGCGCTGAATGAGGAAGAACAGAATCTGTCAGCCCTCCAGAAGGATGAACACCGACAAAAAATGCAGCACCGTGTTCTGCAGCTTCAAATGAAGCAATGGCTCGCGCAAAACAAAGCATCAATCCTCGCAGAGAAAGCAAGGCTGACATCAGTTGCTGAGCTGGAAAAATCCAGTCGTTCGGCTTCAACGTCTCAGCTCACGATCAAAAAGACCGAGCTCGGTAAAACCGAACTAGATGCAGGTTACCAAGCTCGGTTCATCGACGAGCTGAGGCTACTGGGTGGCAAGCGCATCCCCGTCGCGCCACAAAGCAAATCAGGCGGTAAAGGTAAAATCACCTTCGGCCTGAACCTGGTGGGCGCTCATGGCACTCATGGGCCAGAATTCATCTTGAGCGAGGGTGAAATCCGGATCGCATCGCTCGCCGCGTTCCTGGCAGATACCACAGGCTCGAACCAACTAGCTCCATTTATCTTTGATGACCCGATTTCCTCCCTCGATCAAGACTTCGAGGAAAAGGTTGTCGAGCGCTTAGTCACGCTTGCCGCTTCCAGGCAGGTCATTATCTTCACGCACCGGCTATCTCTCGTGGCCTTGGTAGAAGCGGTGACTGATAAATGGAGCAAGATGCCTGAAATGCCCAGCGTAAAGCCGACGATCACCTCGCTTAGGCGAATGGACAAGTTCGCGGGTATCGTGGCGGCTCAGAGTGCTAGAGACTTGAAACCAGAGAAAGCAGTTCGTGGGCTCATCGACCATACGATCATACGGTTGAAAAAACTTCAGGCGGAAGCCGACGTGGACGCCTATGAAATCCATGCCAAAAGCGCTTGTAGCGACTTTAGGATCATCGTCGAGCGTACCGTCGAGTTCATCTTGCTTGCAGATGTCATTGGTCGGTTCCGGCGTGCGATCAATACCCAGAACAAGCTTCATAAGGTTGCCAAGGTCACCAATGCGGATTGTGTATTCATCGATGACCTGATGACCAGGTACTCGGTCTTTGAGCACTCGCAATCGGATGAGCTGCCTAGCAACGCATTGGAGCTCGATGAGTTCGAGGCCGATGTGAATGCTTTGAATGACTGGCTAAAGGAATTTTTAGCTAGGGCTGCTTGAGGATATCAGGAGAAAGCTCAGGTGCCCGCGTCACCGGGCTTTCTCCTGCTAATGACCTTTCTCAACCGGCCCGCCAAGGGCATGCAACTGGTAGTCGGTGACCGCCTGAAAACGATGCTCGGCCATCAACCGCAGGCGCTCCAGCTCAATCCCCACGACTCCATCAACCTGGGCCTTATGGTAAACCTTCAGCGCTTCCACGGCCTCGGTATACATCGGGTGGTCGGGCATGAGTACCTTGCTCAGATCTCTTTTCACGATCTCTCCCTTTCGCCATGGCTATCCCACTCGATACCATGCCAGCATGGCGCAATCCAAGCAACGTGAGCCAGGGAAGGATAGTCGATGAAGAACGTCAGGCTGATACGCCAAGGCGAGAGCGCCGCCAATGCTGGCGAGCCTACCAGGGATCACGCGAGCATACCTTTGACGACAAAAGGCCTGGAGCAAGCCCGTATGGTCGCTCAGTTGATCACCAGCGCCCCAGACCTCATTCTTGCCTCACCATTCTTGCGCGCCCAAGCGACTGCGCTGGCCACCACGACTATCTATCCAAATGCAGCTTTCGAGACTTGGCCGGTTCACGAATTTACCTACCTGGCGCCGGCACGTTGTGTGGATACGACGCTCGCACGGCGACGGGGCTGGGTCGATGCCTATTGGCAGAGATCAGACCCTGCTTTTTCTGACAGTGAGGGAGCGGAGTCCTTCCATGATCTCGTGGCCAGGGCTCTGCATTTTCTTGACCTAATCACAGAACACTCGGCCAATGAGATCATGGTGTTTTCGCATGCCCAGTACCTCAACACCGTGCGCTGGCTCCTCGAGAAAAAGCCGCAGGAGATCGACGGTGATGCAATGCTGGACTGGCGTCACTACGAGGTAGCGAACCAGATCCCGAATTGTCAGGGGTTCTCGCTCAGCAGGCATACGGACGGAAGGAGCTGGGCTCTCGGTCGTTGAAAACCTCAACTACGAACGCCAGCATTTTGCTGACCTTATCGTCACGCGCTTTTCACATGCGATGCCCGAGACTCCAGCTATCCCTACGTGTGATAGACCTTGCCCGCCTAGCAGCGGGCTTTCTTTTGCCCGCAAATTGACCCGTCTAGCCCCCTCCCCCGAACTATTGCCCACCTCAATGGGCAGCCCCAGCCTGTCCTACATGGACACCTTTCAGAGCCTCACGCTTCCACTCCAGGGATAGGGCATCGAGCCATCGGATAACGCCGGCAAAGGCGCGCAGATATGTCCTCCTGCCGGGCTCCGCATCGCCACCAAGATGAGAACGCCACATCCTGGCCACAGCAACTGAAAAATCATAGAAGCCATCACAAATAAATCATTGACGATGTAATATTTGGTCGCTAATCTCTGCCTACACCTTCTGAACAGGCGGACACGATGAGCACCTATTGGCGTAACCAGTTCGAGAAAAACTTCGTTTCACCCGAGGAGAAGATCGACCTGGACGAGATTCTCCAGGAAGCCCACGACGTCTATTGGGGTTCGCTGGGTGCCTCACTGATTAAATTTCATGGCGAAATCGACCCCGCCCATTTGGCGACTCTCGATCAGATTTACCAAGGTGAGATCCCTGTTCAGGTGGCAGCTAGAGACTGCTATGACTACGCAATCAATGGTCGGCTGAAACTCGCCACGAATGGTGCAGAGCAAGCACGAATGAACGACAGCTGGGGACGTTTGGCCACGCTTGTGCTGTCTGCCAGACCCGACATCGAAGTCTTCAGGCCAAGCATCCGCGACCGTCAAATGACTTTACCCAGGGGGCTCGAAAAAATTCTGTTCCACGCTCTGATTCGTGCACGCCTAGACCTCGATACCCACCCGGCATTTCAAGATGACGAGGCGCTACCCATGTTCTTGTCGGGGGAAGATCAAAGCGGACATCTGACCCTCAAGGAAATTGCAGTGTTGGGGCAAATGACCGAGCGAGCAGTACGCAATGCGGCTCAACCCACCGCAGCTGACCAGCTTCATACACGTAAAGAACAGAATCAGACGGTGGTCGACTCGAACGAGGCGTTGCGCTGGCTGAAAGGACGCCGGGGCTTCATCGCCACCCGCGCTGACTAACCCGACTGCCAATCACCATAGGACACGATCATGGGCCTCGAACAATTCAGCACGCTGCTCTCCGCCACTGCCTACGACTTTACCAACAGCCTGCCGGCAGAGCTGTTGCTAACATCTGAGGGCAACCTGCAAACATTCTATGCACCCTTCGACTACATCAATACCGGCGCCCGTATCGTGATATGCGGCATCACCCCAGGGCTACAACAAGCCAGCCGAGCCCTGGATGAGGCGTGCAAACAACTTCGCCAAGGCGCCTCCATCGAGCAGGCCAAGGAAGTTGCCAAGGCAACCGCCAGCTTTGCTGGGCCTATGCGAAACAACCTGGTCAACATGCTTGATCACGTAGGTGTTCACATGCTGCTTGGCATCGACAGCTGCGCTCGACTCTTCGACACGCACCGTCACCTGGTTCACTACACCTCGGCGTTGCGCTATCCAGTTTTCATTGACGGTCAGAACTACAGCGGTAGCCCAGCCATCCTCAGTCGCTCCAGCTTACGTCGCCAGGTTGAAACCCATTTGGCGGAAGAAATCAGCGTATTGGGCCCGAAATGCATGTACATCCCGCTCGGGCCGAAGGTGTCGGAGGTGTTCCAACATTTGCAGGCCACAGGTCTGTTGAAAGCTGAACAGATTCTAGATGGACTACCTCACCCATCTGGCGCCAACGCAGAGCGAATCAGCTATTTCCTAGGCAACAAATCTCGGGAAAAGCTATCGGCCAAAACAAATCCTGCAGCATTGGATAGCGCAAAAGCACGAATTTTGGGGAAGCTGGCGAAGCTTCAGAAGGCGGATAGCTTTTAATCGCAAGGAGATTTCTGCTGCAGATAGTAGTCATCGCCTAGGACGGGGCGTCAATCCCCCCTCTCTCTCGCTGGGCTAGCCCAGCTTACTGCTCAGCAGTGCAGCGGCTCTGGTTTTCAGTAGCCGCTTTTCTTTTACCAGCAGCATTTGCAGCATGTTCGAAACGCCCAATGCTGGAAGATCACCTGCTCAGTATTTTCCTTTCACTGTTTTTTGGCCCAGGCTTTCTTTTGCCCGCAATTACCCTCATCGCAGGACGCCCCAAGAATGCGTGATCGCTGCCACCTGTGCACAGCGACCACCAGAGTGCTGATTCTGACGTCTAGGTCACTTGCTTTACTGTAGGTCGCTGACCGGTCGCGAGTCGTCTTGCACGCCCCACTCCCCAGACCAAAGCCCGAGTCATCGACTCACTTGGCCGAGAGTCGAATGCCTCTTCGTGAAGAGCCATGCCACAGCCCGCATACACGCCGATGAACATCTGTGTCTGGCCAGTTCTGGAAAGTCTCACCTGGACATCAATCGAGGTGCCGACATCCAGCTCCTCGTCATGGCTCCGGTGATGAAGCACAGGATCGGCCCAAGCCCAAAAAACCTCACCGCGTATACGCATGCTCTCCAACGACTTTAGTCTTTTAGTGCATCGACCATAGCGCGGGGAGATGACGTTTCAACCATGCAGGAGAGTGGCTGCCCAAATTCAGACAGCCGGCAGCCCCTCTACAAAACAGAGTCTTATGCACACGCTACGGGTGCTGATGCACCGCAAAGTGGGTCAGCAGGCGCACCTGCCAACACCTGATAGCACCACCATAGAAAAAGCCCCATCAAAGGGCTTTAGCAAGCTACCGGTGAGGCGTGTTACTGGGCGAGCCAGCCTTCAACTACATCAGCGCCGTACTGCTGCTTCCACTCTTTCAACAGCTTGTGATTGCCGCCTTTGGTCTCGATGATTTCGCCGTTGTGCGGGTTTTTATACTCCTTAACCTGGCGTGCACGACGCGGGGACTTTTCAGCTGCTGCAGGCGCAGCACGGCGACCAGATTGCGGATCCAGGAGGTTGATGATGTCACGCAAGCTGAAGCCGTACTTGGCCAGCAAATCGCGCAGCTTGGTCTCAAACTCGATTTCTTTCTGAAGCTCGCTGCTGCCCTTCATAGCTTCCAGCTCAGCCAGCTGGGCTGCCAATTTTTGCTCAAGCTGACGAAATTCGGCCAATCGCGACATGTGCATCACTCCGTAATGTGTAGTTGGTCTTAAAAGAATCCTAACGCAGGTTAAGTTCAAACCCAAATGAAAATCAGGGCCACCAGTTATCGTCTTGCTTACTGCTGCTCCAGTAGCCGTATTCTGAGCTCGGCAAGTCCACGGATAGGTCAATAACTTTCAGAATATCTACTTTTAATGGATCAAGCATCTCGACTTGTTGTGTAGCCCAGCTAACCCACATTGCCAACGCCATTTGAGTTGCCTCGTCCGGAGGCGAGCCTTGAACCGTGGCCTGGATGAACGCTCGCAGCCGCTGAGCGCGCTCCCAGCTTTCTATATTTTTCATCAAATTCTGGCGCAGCGTGTCCAAGCGACGCTGCTGGTCAATTCCCTCTTTGCGCACCCGCTCCTCTTCGGCCCATCGGCGGCGACTAGCCTCATCGGATAATCGTTGGACTTTCACAGAAGCGGCAATACGAACGAAACCCGTGAGTATCTGACCAAGCTTCGACTCAAGCTTTCCTGTCTTGCTGTCAGTCCAAGTTTTTTGAATGAGAACCTCAGATCGTGCATCGACGATGAGGGAAAATACGCCAGTGGGCTGCCACCCAAAGCGAGCCGCTCTCATCGCGGTAACGTCAGGCCTCCATTGCTGCCCAGGCTTGAAAGGTTTCGGAGGGGGCGGTGGAATATCGAAGCGTTTTATCCGCTCTTGGATCGTGATCAGTAGCTCCTCCCCGTCGACTTGCACGAAGCTACCGTTACTACCAATACCCCAGGTGTACCCCGACGACTCACAAGCTTTGATCAAGCTGTCGTAGAGAAGCGCGCAGCGATACACCTCATTCCGGGAGATATGCGAGTTCAATACCTTTGTTTTGTCGAATACCAGTGCACTGTTGAGCTCTTTGGCCTTCCTCGCTGCACCAAGCCATTTTTTTACCAACGGATGGGGGTCAGATAACTCCATTGGCACGCTCAACATCTTAGGGTCTTTGACCACATTCTCTGGCTTCAGCCTGGCAGCCTTCTCGACATTTAGAACATGAAACGTGATAGGTGTGGTGGAGGCTGGGGGCTTTGGACGACGCGGGCGTTTTGGGGCTGGCTTGGCCCAGTGACCCCGGGTAGGCAACGTGATCCCCGCTTTGCGGCAGGCCTTCGACAAGCCCACATCTGAGACACCTATTTCCTTTGCGATGATGAGAACAGGTCGCTCCCACACCATTTCAAATAGCTCTTGAGGTGTGAAGGTTTTTTCGACGTACATTACTCACCCTTTGTGGCATCCAAAGCGTTGTACCAATCAGCGTATGGGGAAAGGTCTACCCGACAGCGATTGTAGTCCGGGCTGCCGTCATCCCACCAAACGGGCCCCCGCTCGCCCAGACCCACTTTGGCAGCATTCACTCGCGCACGCGCAGATTTGAGCATGCTCGAATCGTCAGCGCGGTTGGCCTTTTTGACATCTCGTCGAGCATCCATCAGGTCATGCACAAGGCGTTGCCGCTCCTGCTCAGTCAGTGAAGGGTTCGTGGAGCGCCAGAGCTGACCTTTGACAACAAAATAGCGTCCGTCTGGTGTCGTTGGATGCATAGCGCAAATCTCGTGGGCGATACATGAAGGACACCGGAGTTGACTCAAAGGCTGCATGTAGGGGGGATAGATCGCCACATTGTCGGAACCGTCCTTCGTGGAGGCAGCGCAACCTGCCGGCTGAACGCACGAGATGGAGTAAGTCAGCCTTCACTAGCGCCACGGAGCACATTTGTACTCCAGCCGCTTCCTGTCACTGCATCCACGAACCACCCCTACCCTGCGTGTTTTCCGAGGCACCTTTGACGCAGGTTATTATCGATGGCTGATCACTGAGAGGCTCAGGCAGCGTATGACTGATCATAACCGGCACGACGCACCATCAGGCGCTTTGACGGCGCGAGACGTCTGCCAAGTGTTGCGAGAGGCGGTGTTCGGTCGCCGGACAATGATCAAGATTGGCAGCCAGTCCTGGGAGCAGGTGTACGCTAGCCATTTCGAAGTCGACGTAGAGGGATGGCGGATCACGATCTACAACGACTGTGATGAACTGGACTACTGCGAGCGGTGCGTTAGCCCAGATGGACAGCGCTGGGATTTCGATCCTGGCGACCGGACAGATCCGGTTGCCCTGTTATCGACATGGGAGCATCAGAGCCTGGAGCGCATGTTGAAAGCCTTGTAGAGCGTTTAGGGCGTGCCCTACTAGGCCCGGCTGTCGTGAACCGAGCCATCGTCTTGCGACGTCTCGGCCCTTCGGGCTGCCATCCGTCACACCGGCGCGCTCCGGCCGCCATCTCTCATTTAGTGATCTTTCGAAGACGGCTTAAGACCGCTAATGCGGCTGCGGCTGCAGCTCCAACCAGCCTGACTCAGCTAAGCTCAATAGTATCGGCGATGGAGGGTGGAAAATTGCTCGCCAGGCACCAGCCGGCCACTTCTTAAAAGGATAGATATCATTTCGAGGTGCAAAGGATAGGCGCAAGAATGGTCAATCATGGTTTCTGCCGCTTCTAGTTCTCTTCGTTATGGTCTGGGCCATTGGCAAGAATGATTCGCCTAAAACTGAGCCACCACCCAGCCAGACGCCGGTTAGTACTTTGGCCGCAACCTCATCACCAGCACCACAACCTACACAAGCCTCGGCACCGGAGTATTTCGTCAACGCGGACAAGCTAAATCTGCGCGCTCAACCGGGAGGGAAATTGATCTCCAGCCTCAAGCGCGGGGAGAAGGTTCAGGTCTATGACCAGAAACAGGAATGGGCGCGTATCAGCCTGGACGGCCAGCCGCAACGATGGATCTCCTACAAAAACCTCTGCAGCGGCTCGAACTGCTTTGTCACCTCGCAGCCCAAAAGGGAGCGCCCTGCTCCGCAGCCGGTTAGAAGCTCAACACCTGAATACGGATCATCGTGCCCCTGCTCCTCTGGTCGTGTTTGCATAGGCCCACGAGGCGGCCGCTACTGCATCACATCTGGGGGGAACAAACGCTATGGCGTTTAACCATCGCTAATGATTGGGCTTGTCTGGGCCTCCAAGAATGCGGAGCTGATAGTCAGTAACGGCCTGAAACTGATGTTCTGCCAGCAGCCGTAAACGCTCGAGCTCCGCCCCGGTTATGCCTTCGCTTTGTGCCTGGTGATATCGTTTCATAGCTTCTACAGCGTCCGAGTACATTGGATGATCAGGAGGCAGAACGCTGTTGAGATCCTTCACCATCATGATAGTCCTCTGGGTCTATGGGATTAGCTGAACCATAGCCCCAATAGGTTAGCTTCTGCGGTAGCGGTATGGGCACAGGGAGGTGAGATCTCATCAGAGACAGTCCTTGAATCAGGACTGCTACGGAAACGGCCTGACGACGGCACATTCCAGGTTAGTGTACTGGTTCGCCGAGAGCACCGGCTTTGTGCAGTTGGTAGTCGATCACGGTCTGGTACAAGTGATCCGCCTCGATGCGAAGGCGCTCGAGATCAGCTTCGGGTCGGCGTTGTGCTATCGCCTCGTTATAAGCTCTGATGGCCTCCAGCGCTCGCCTCAACAGAGGCTCACCTGCGTCTGCCATCCCCAGCAGTGTTCGTTTCATCTCCTTACCTCTGTGTTATTGAGCAATCAATGACACGTGTTCGCGACCGGTCTCTTTCGACCCTAAACAGACGCTCCTTGAAGGCTGAGCGGGGTCGAAATCGCGTTGTCAAAAGACGAGTCTCTTCATGGTGATTAGCGAATTTCAACCCGTGGCTCAGCTTTCAATGGAAATGGCAGACAGCCTGCTACGTCACAATCTCAATTTGGCGGAACAGCGCAGCAATCACAATCCCTGCGGCGATCGCTGGGAGTGGCTTGCGCAACGCCATCATTACGATTGCCGTCGTCAGCAACGCCAAGCGCGCGCCGTTATCACCCGTGACCGCCAAGGGCGTTAGCACCGCTACCAAAACAGATCCAGACATACCACTGATGAATTGCTGCACCCTGTAGTTGATAGGTAAGAGCGACATCACGAACACCCCGCCCCAGCGGGTCACGAGGGTGACCACAGCCATGATCAGAATGATATAGAGCGTGCCGAAGCCCGAAGTATCAATGCTCATGCTTTTTTCTCCGGCCACATGGCGCCCAAGAAACCGCCGGCCAATGCTCCGGCAACAACGTGACTATTTTCAGGCAGATAGCGATACGCCAATAACGATGCTGCAGCTGCCACGCTCCAGATGATCAGTAGACGCGGGCTCTTTTGGCCGCCAAGCACCATCGCCAACAGGAAGCAGGCCATGACCATGTCCAGTCCCAGGCTCACTGGATCCTGGATGACGTTGCCAAACTTCAGCCCCAGCCAACTGCCGAGGGCCCAAGCCGACCAAAGCGCAAGGCCTCCCCCAAAAAGAAGTCCCATCCCGGCTTTGCCGCTGTTGAAGGCCTGCATCGACATTGCCCAGTTGGCGTCCGAAACCACCGTCATCACACCATAGCGCTTGGTGCGTGGCAGCTCGCGTAACCAGGGATACAGCGTCGCCCCCATCAACAAGTGCCGGGCGTTAATCGCGAAGACAGTCACGATCAAAGGCACGGCCGGAACGTGCTCCCCCCACAAATCAAGTACGGCAAATTGTGCTGCGCCCGCAAACACCAGGGTGCTCATCAGTACGGTTGATCCTTCACTCAGCCCGGTCTGCGCTGCGGCAAGCCCAAAGGCTATGGCAAAGACCATCACGAACACAGAGATGGGCAGCAGTTGCTTGAATCCAGCCCAGACCTCGTTTCTATTCAGCTCTATCGAGCTTGCGTCGACACTCAACACCATCGCACCTCACCGCTCCCGCAGATTTGTATCCTAATTCGGGCCATTCTGAGGACATAAACGAAGGCAAGAAAAGCGAATAAGTGTTATACAGATCATTCGAATATCGAATGGCCAGGCCTCCAATGCACTCGAAGGACTTGCAAATCGACTGGTTGCGCACCTTCGTGGCGGTAGTAGATACCGGTTCGATGACAGCGGCGGCGCGCCAAGTATCGCGCTCGCAATCAGCTGTTAGCATGCAACTGAAAAAGCTTGAAGAAAGCGTCGGTCGTCCACTTCTGAACCGAGAACCTAGACAATTGTCCTTGACTCCGGCTGGGTTCGATCTGCTGGGGCATGCGCGCAAGCTACTAGCGACCCACTCCACACTGGTGCTCGCGATGCATGGTGGGGCGATTTCCGGACGAGTAACGTTTGGTGTTCCTGATGACTACGCCGTGCCCTATCTTGTGCCGGTATTGCGGCACTTTGCTTCGCGTTTCAGCGAAGTCGAAGTCACCCTGGTGTGTGAAGAATCCACCGCGCTGCTGGCCAAGGTTGATAGGGGTGAAATCGATCTGGCTTTGGTCACCCGTGATGCACCCTCGCGGGGAGCTTTGCTGTTCCGAGAGGCATTGGTATGGGGCGGAGCCGAACAGCACGAGATCTGGAAGCGCAGCCCGCTCCCCATTGCCGTACATGAACTGGGTGGACGCCTACGTAGCGAGATCCTTGCTGCTTTGGACGCTCAGCCGCGTGAATACCGAGTGGTCTACAACAGTCCTAATATCGGCGGTCAGATTGCTGCGGCACAAAGTGGTATGGCAGTTGCCGTGCTTACCCGGTGTAGCCTGCCACCGGGCTTGAAAATGCTTGATGCACGACAAGGACTGCCTGAACTGCCTGTGGTCGAGGTAGTGCTGGTACGTAGCCGAGATTCCAAGGGATCGAGCGCGGTCGATGCAATGCATGATGAGGTAATGCGGGCTTTGCGAGATCCACTTTGCACTGATTAAAAACTTCGGCGTCAGTCAATCTATGGACGGCTGATAATGTCTCGAGCAGAGGCCTGCAAACGTCTGCAATGGGTCGATAGCAATCGTTCGCGAAAGGCCTCTCCCATTTCCCTTGGTTGGACAACGTGAGCTTGACCTGTACCGGAGCCGCCCCGAATCCGCCCTAAGCCCGGGCAACATTGCGGAGCGATATATAGGGGTGCGGGAGGCTCAATGAGCCAAGCTGCTGACCTGAAGCTCATACCTCGCTTGTGTCAATTCTGACTCCGCCTTCTGCAGCTCAGCTTTGACGCCCGTCCACATCAAGACCAAAGTGGCGATCTTCTCCCGAGACGCGGTCAACTCCTCGCCCATCACGGCCAGCTCGCTCTCAAGCAACAGACACTGCTGCTCGAGCAGTTCCTCGCGCGAGAAAAAAGCAAAGCGATCATCAGGTGTCAGGTCTGGCTTGTTCATAAGGCTCATCACCGAGAGTAGTACAAATGTTCTCCTCACGAGCTTAGCGAGATATACTGGATGCATCAACAGTGTTTCGACGGAACGGTAGCTCCTCCTGACCGCAAGGTCACGCCAGCCCACAGGCTTCGAGGCTGCGCGGAAATCCCACGTGGGCTTCACCGGAGGCACGCTCAAGCGGAGAGATTGCATATGTCACTGAAATCGTCTTTCGCCATCGTCCTTCGGGCGCTACGCAGTCAGCGAAAAATCACGCAGCGGGACTTTGGTGACACGAGTAGGACGTTTCTTTCAAAGCTCGAAGGCGGCAAGTCCAGTCTGACACTGGATAAGCTCGAGCAGGTAAGTCAGCGGCTGGAGGTGAGCTCACTGACGCTGCTGACACTGACCTTGAGCTTGGAATCTGGGAAATCTTCAGCGGAGCTTATCGATGATCTTCGCTTGGAAATTGAGAGCCTGGAGCGTGATGGTGGCTTACCTCGCTTGGAAGAAGTCCCCCACCCTAGTGGCATCCGCTTGGCATCATGAATGCGACCCAGACGGTTGCCTCAGGCCTGTCTGAGACTGCTTGATGTAATCATGCCCTTGGGCGCGCCCCTAATCGGGGACGGCTGTCGTGAACCGATCCCTGGCGTCGCCAGGGATCGGCCCTAGCGGGCTTCCATCCTCACGCCTCTGGCCCAGTGGGCCGGCGCGCTCCGCTTGCCATTTGACCACAAGATTCAACGACGTGAACCGTCGCAAATCTCCGTCGCAGATCACGCACATATGACTGGCCAGGCGCTGAGAGGATCCCTGTGATGACATTGTCGGGACTTTTCTTTCACCCAATTTTCACGACACCTAGGCAACACTCACCCAATCCCTACGTGTGATAGAAGCTCCCATTAGCCCGCCTAGCAGCGGGCTTTCTTTTACCTGGAATCCGTCATCAACCCAGGCCGTTTGTCTTCTGAATTGTCCGTTCTGCTGGCCCAGACTGTCCCTTGAGGACACAAGCTAGAGCCACTCTCATGCCACAACTCATCAGATTCATAACCCTTCCCCTGGCCTGTAGTCTGCTGTGGGCTTGCGCTGCTCCTGAGACAAAGTCGCCAGTGGAGACACCTGGTAGGCCCGAATCAGCAAAGACTCAGCTGCTGGAAGCCGGAGCCGCGACCTTGCAGGCCAAGCCGCCCATTGAGGCTATTAACGCTTACCTGGATGGCTTCCACTTTTACAACGGACATCCTGATGTGCAGATGGAAGCGCATCACTACTGCTCCATCCTGAACGAGGATGTCATCCAGTGCGTCATCTTCGACGGTAACACCAAGGAAGCGAAGATCATGGGTGTCGAGTACATCATCGACGAAAAGCTGTTTGCTGCTCTGCCGGCCAAGGAGAAGGCGATGTGGCACAGCCATGGCTATGAGGTTTCATCCGGGCAGCTGATCGCGCCGGGTATCCCTGCACCTGCAGAACATGCCTTGATGGAGCGGCTTGCCCATACCTACGGGAAGACATGGCACACGTGGCATACCGACCAGGACAAAGCCCTACCGGTGGGCGTCCCGCAGTTGATGATGGGGTTCACAGCGGATGGCCAGGCTGATCCAACGATGGTCGAGCAGCGGAATCGACGCCTGAGAGTGGACGCGGCAGAAACGAAAACTCAGCGGGCTGACATTCAAATCCCTGCGGCAGATCTCAAGGCGGATGGCTGGCAGCACGGCAACGTCATTCAGATTACCGATCCAACCGGTGCTCATCTGCATCAGCCCGCCACATCGACACCTGAGAAAGCGAATAGCCGATCAAGCCAGTAGCCTTAGAGCTTCGCCTCGAGGCACCGGCAGGAAAGACTGAACGTGCCCCAATCGGGGACGCTGTCGTAAACCGCAACCTGGCTTCGCTAAGTTGCGGCCCTCCGCGCTTCCATCCTCATAGGTTCTGGGCAGTTTAGCGGCGCTCAAGGCGAGCTGGCCACTGCAGTCGTGCTGTCGAATGAGTGGGTGCCAGACACTGCTTCACAAGCAGAACTGTGCGATAACATCTTCTGATGACATAACTTGGGCATATTCAGTGCCCAATATTGCTAAGGTCAGCTCATAAACGGTCAAGGCGTCCCAGCACGTTCCGTTTGACCTGTTGACGGGTACAGCAGTTGTGGCATCCGCTGGTAGAATAATTTCGTATCCAAGTGCCTTCCCCGCTCGGATAGTCGCATCCATGCTGTTATGAATCACAACGCCAGCCAGAACAATACGTTTTACTTGCATGCTTCTCAGAATGGCATCCAATCGGGTTCCTATGAAGGCACAGTTCTCATGCTTGATGATGACAGCCTCGCCCTCTATCGGAGCCACTTCTTTCTTGATTCCATTCCAGGGGCCATGAACGTGATAGCTGGAGGTGAGATTCTTTTCATCATGTTTCACATGAAGTACGGGCCAGCCGTTTGATCGCCAGTGCCGCAGAAGGCGCTGGATGACGGACAGATAACCAGGGTGGCTCTTGCCATTCCAGATAGGCTGATCAATAGCATCTTGGACATCCAGGATAATCAGGGGGGTGTGAGGCGTAGCCTTCATATGCGGCCGTTTCCTTACGATGGATGCTCAGTGTGCTGCAACGACCTCCCTTCAACAAGCAGTGCAGTCCCGCTAGGGAATCGGTGCCGACAAAAGACCAGTGATGAGCGGCTGCTACACGTACCTGGATTCCGGTCGTGCTCGCGCATGGCCTGTTTGGCGGACGCTTAGGTTAGAGCCACCGCAAACTCCATACGTCCGTTCAAATTTCAGCGGTTGCCGACGTCAGCGCTTCCACTTCATCGAAATGGATAAGTTGTGGCAGGCCCCGGGAAATCAAGGCCGCGGCTGTAGGCTTTAGCATGGTGGAACTCAGCTCCTCCCAGCCGATCCACTTACACGCGACAATGCCTCTCCCCAGCGCAACGCTACAGCCATCAGCGAAGTCAGTGGTGAAGATATGGTGGAGCACGTTGCCTACCTCAATGGTGCCCACGTGATGCAGACCTGAGCAGTGCAAAGATAGCGCCTTCCAAAGCTCTCTAGCAGCAGCCACGGTCGGGGCCTCACCTCTCTCAAGCAGACCGTTTGGAAACTTCCATTTGGCACCCTTCCTGCGAATAAGAAGAATCTGGTCATTTCGAGTACAGATGATCGTTACTTTTGCCCTTGCTGGACGATGCTTGATGACGCTCATGAGGGATCGCACCTAAGAACGCGCGACATCCTGAACGCGGGGACGAACTTCCTTATGCTGATGACTGCCGGGTAGGAAGCTGAGTTCCGGCACCCTGCTCAAGTCTGGGGCTGGTGCAGCATTACGGTCACCTTGTTCAGGAGTACCTGAATGTCGAACGGTTTTGTGATCACTGCCGTGCTAGGTGTCAGGAATCCACCTTTCAAAACCGATGCCTCTGCAAAACCGGTCACGAATAGAACCCGAAGGTCTGGAAAAGCCTCACGAGCAGCATCTGCCACTTGGCGTCCATTCAGCGCACCTGGAAGCCCGACATCGGTGACGAGAAGATCATAGGGTGGACACGAGCGAAGCGTATGCATGGCGCTAAATCCATCTTCAGCCTCATCAACTTCATATCCGGCCTCCATCAAGGCTTCCACGATGGACATGCGCACGATAGGTTCGTCATCGACTACTAGAATTCTCCCGCCCCCTTGACCGCTAAGCGCACTCTGCCTGGCCTCGCCCTCGAGTAATTCCAGTTGCCCTTCGAATTTTGGCAGCAAGAGGCGGATCGTCGTGCCCACACCTTCTTGGGAATGCACATGAATCTGGCCACCGGACTGCAGTACAAAACCGTGCACCATGGATAGCCCCAGTCCGGTGCCCTGGCCAAGTGGCTTGGTGGTGAAGAACGGGTCAAATATCCGCTGGATGTTCTCCGGGGAGATGCCGCTTCCCGAGTCAGTGACAGAAATCGCGATGTACTCGCCTGGAGGCAGGTCGGCACGACCCGCCATCAGGTCGTCGAGTTCGATTGTCTGCGTAGTGATGGAGATCGCACCGCGCCCCTCGGGCATGGCATCACGCGAGTTGATCGCCAAGTTGAGCAGCGAACTCTCCAACTGGGCAGGGTCAATCCGGGACAACCCAAGATCCGGCTCCAGATGCGTGACGACAGTAATTGCCGGCCCCACCGAGCGATTGATCAGGTCGACCAGACCATCGATAAGTACGTTGACGTCCGTAGGCCGGGGATCGAGCGTCTGCCGTCGAGAGAATGCGAGCAGGCGCTGAGTCAGCGATGCTGCTCGCTTGGCGCTGACTTGAATTCCTTCCAACAGGCGCGCCGTAGCTTCGCCTTTCCCCTGTTTCAATCGCCGTGATAGTAAATCGGCGCTTCCCAGAATCGCCGCCAGGATGTTGTTGAAGTCGTGGGCAATTCCGCCCGTTAACTGCCCAAGTGCTTCCATTTTTTGAGCTTGGCGGAGGGCTTCGTTGGCCTGTGAAAGCTCGTCTGTGCGTTGAGCGACCCGCTCTTCAAGTGTGGCTTTCGCCTGCTGTACCTGCCGGTAAAGCTGGGCGTTATCGATGGCCACTGCTGCTTGGGCGGCCAGGGCGACTACCAGCCGTTCGTGCCGCTCAGTGAATTTTCCCGGTTCGGGATGACCGAAAAACAACCCTCCTAGGACATCGCCTGTTCTCGATACCACCGAGATCGCCAAGTAACTGCGTACGGGCAGATGCCCCTTAGGCATTCCATGATGGGGCTCGAACTGGCCATAGCGAGGGTCAGCCAGGATGTCCAAGGATCGAACGACACCTTCATTCCGGAAAGTAGGTGCAAACACCGGAGTGGCACGAGGATGACCCAACTTTTCAAAGGCCGAGCGATCAGCACCTGACAAGGTATAAAGCTTCAGATGCGCGCCGGCATCGTCGACCTCGTTGGCAAAGTACGAGCCAAAAGCTGCTCCTGTGAGCGACGTTGCTGCATCCGTGAGGTTTTGCACGATCCGTTCAAGGTTCAGGTCACTGGCGAACGCCGCATTGATGTCTCGAAGGATCTCAAGCGTGCGGCTTTCCTCTTTAAGCGCCCGCTCGGTCTCCACTCGTTTCGTGACATCGAAGCCTTCGCAGAAAATACCGGTCACTACACCGGCATCGTCGAATACAGGCTCATACACGAAATCGAGGTAGCGGATCTCGGCCCCATCTGATTGCCAGAGCAGCGAAATAGGCGTGCCGGTAGCGACAAACCGCTCGCCCGACTTGAACACCTCATCCAGCCAGGAAAAATAACCCTGCCCTTCCAGATCGGGGAATACATCACGTACAGAGCGGTTGAGATAGCCTCGATCACCAAAGCTCCGCCTGAAGGCCTCGTTGACGAATTCAAAGATGTGGTCAGGGCCTCGGAAGATGGTGATGAACCCCGGTGCCTGGTCGAACATACGGCGATCTCGACCCAGCATAATGTGCGACGGTACTGGTTCAAGGGCTGACGGCTGTACTTCTTGCCCTTGCACCAGGACAGCAACGATGTGCCCCTCAGGGGCTCTTAAAGGACTCAAGCTGAACGCCCACGGCTTTTCTCGATCCAGGCGAACCGGAAACTCCGCATCGGAGAGTAATAACAGGCTTGCCTTCTCCATTACCGCTTCGAGCTGCAGACCGACCCGCCCCCACACCGCCGTCCAGACTTCGTGCGCGGGCCTGCCCAGCCCTAGGGGATGACGGTGCCCCATGGCCGGGATCCAGGTGTCGTTGTAGAGCAGTGTGCTGTCGGCACCCCAAAGAAGCGCTGTGGGCAGATCCGAGCTGAGCAAGAAATTCACGGCGTGCCGCAGTTGAACTGGCCAGCACCCTGGATCACCCAGGGTAGTACTGGCCCAATCTACTCGACGCATCTGGGTACCAATCTGGCCGTCGTTCGTCACGAACGATTCGATTGCTGAGCGCTGATCACCGTAATCCATAGGAAAAAGCACCATCGGGGTAGACCTATAAATCTAACTCAAGATCCATGCACCGGCGTGCTGGTCTGACAAAAGCTGGCAGGCGCCAATGCTCACATCGTCGTTTAACGTGAACTTTCCCCGTGATTCTCAAGCCCTCCGTACATAGAGGAGGACTGAACATGACCAACATACGAGAGATGCATTCGACAGTGATCTGCTTGCAGAAAGGGAAGATTCTTCTTGTCCGCAAGGAAGCTCCTGAATGGTCACTGCCAGGCGGCAAGATTGATCCTGGCGAAGGGCATGTTGACGCGGCAAAACGAGAGCTGAAGGAGGAGACAAGCCTGCCCTTCACTGGCGCTCGGTTTCTGGGCCATTACATCTTCGATGACGAAGAACACTACCTTTATCAAATGTCTATCGAACCCACGATGCTGCCGAGCGCGGGTCACGAAATCGTGGAATGCCGCTGGTTCAGCGATCATGAACTGACAGGGGTGATCGTGAAGCAAACCAACATCAAGCTGCTGAAGCGAGAAGGCCTGATCAATCACAGGTAGCCCAGAATCCCGAGGCTGGCGCTGTTGGGCCGAAGCCATTTCTCGCGAATGTTCAAGGTATCCACACAGGTCTCTCCTCAGCAGTGGTTGCGTGAGCAGCGGCTGAGGAAGAGTAAAGAACTGCTAGAGACATCGACGATGATGCTCGCCGAGACCGCGCTGGAGTGCGGTTTCTACGATCAACCACATTTCTGTCGGAAGTTTATGAGATCCGAAGGGATGACGCCCTAGGCATGGCAACAAGAGACTATTTAGCAAGGTCGGGAATGGTATCCCAATCGATCCTAATAACGGCTCAACTTAATGCTTGTGGCCAGGTACTGAGGTCGCTCAGGGCTTTGGAAGCCTCAGATGGCTTGTCCCAGACTGCGCAAATCTGCGGATGCGAGCTGACTTTCAGTACACGACGTTAAAGGCTTGACGGGACGAGCAGCAAATGGCTGACCCTAACGCTGGTAAATGGGATTGGCTTTTGAGAGGAGACGGTTGTGGCCGCTGACGCTTGAGCCAACGGCCACGGATACTGGCTGCAGCTAGGCCACTTGTTTCACATTAGGGCGCTGATCTGTCGCCAGACGCCTTGCTCGACCAACCCCCCAGGCTAATGCTCGGGTCATTGACTCGCCGGGGCGGGATTCGAAAGCTTCCTCATGCAGCGCCATTCCACTTCCTGCGTACACGCCGATGAACATTTGCGTCTGACCTGTGCGCGAGAGCCTGACCTGAACATCGATAGTCGTGCCGTCATCGAGCTCCTCGTCGTGGCTGCGATGATGAAGCACTGGATCCGCCCAATCCCAAAAAACATCACCACGAATACGCATGCCGCCCTCCTACGACTTTAGTCTTATACGGAAACCTAACCATAGCAAAGCAAGACGGTGGTTCAATGACTTTGGCGTGGCCAAATATAGGTATCGGACAACTGGTCTGATTACTGATACAAACAAATTTTCTTGTACAACTTAGAGTTGAGACCGACCAAGCCGCAGAATGCTAAGGCCTACTTCATTCCGATCCGCGTTTTCATTTCCATGGTGATCAATTGCCTCATGTTTGGCAGGCCCTCCCACGGGTCATCACCACCAAGCTCGTCCAGCCGCTCCTGAACATTCCTGATGTTCCACTTCGCCGCCGACTGCAGCTCGACGATCTCTTCCCTGAAGATCGGCACCGATACCGGTAGCCCCTCCCTGGCACGCGCGGAAAAGACATTGGCGGTAGTCGCCCCTTTGCCGTTGCGCAGGTAGTCGATGAAGATCTTGCCGATACGATTCTTCGGGCCTAACACGGCTGAAAACCGATCCGGGATCAGCTTGGCGATGTATTTCACAATGGCCTGGCTAAAGTCCTTCACTTCTTCCCATGAAGCTTTAGGCGTGAGCGGCACCATGATGTGGATGCCCTTGCCGCCACTGGTTTTAAGAAGCGACTGCAGGCCCAATTCATCGAGCACGACCAAGGTCAGCTGAGTCGCTTCGGCCATGGCCTTCCAAGGCAGCGCGGGATCCGGGTCGAGATCCAACACGAAGCGGTCTGGCTGCTCAATGTGATCAGTCGTACCGTTCCAGGAGTGCAGCTCAATGGTGCTCATCTGCACGGCACCGACCAGGGCCTCGACACTGTTGATGACCATACCCGCTTTCCCAGCTTCGGCCTTCGGCACCATAGTGATGTTCGGGATGGCGAGACGGTCAGCATTCTTCTGGAAAAAAAGCTCTCCGGTAATCCCTTCGGGCGCCCTGACTAGAGCGATGGGCCGGTCTTTCAGATGAGGCAGAAGCCAAGGTGAGACCTGCGCGTAGTATTCGGCCAGGTCTCGTTTGGTGAGGCCGCTGCTGGGATCAATCACACGCTCAGGATGGGTGATCCGCACCTTGGTCGGGGAGCCCTTGTCGTCCGATTTCGCCTTGGCTGACCTTCGCTCCTTCGGCGCAGGCGCCGGCTTCTCCTCCGTGATGATGTGGACAGGTTTGTCCGTCCGGACACCTTGGAACACCGCGTGCCTGACCACACCGTCCGAGGTGATCTCTGCGAAGGTGACCTCGGCTAGCAACGTCGGCTGCAACCAGTGAATGCCTTTGCCGTCGACACCTTTCGGTGGGTTCATCACCGGCACCTCTTTCTGCTCCAGGGGCAGCAGCGTTTCCAGAATGGTGGCGAGAGTCGACTCGGTAAAACCAGTGCCGACCTTGCCGGCGTACTTCAGCTTTCCGCTGTCTCCATCAGTGAGGGCAAGGACGAGTGCTCCAAAGCCGCTCCTCGCACCTTTCGGGTCGGTATAGCCAACGATGATGAACTCCTGGCGATGCTTACACTTGAGCTTGATCCAGGTATCGCTGCGCCGGGATACGTAAGGACTGCCCAAGCGTTTGCCAATCAGCCCCTCCATACGCATCTGGCAAGCACTGTTCATCAATGCGTCGACGTCTTCGGTGAAGTCTTCGGAGAACCTCAGCAGCGGGTCGGTCGATTCATCGAGAACCTGCTTTAGCAACGCCCGACGGCCCTCGACCGGCACCTGCCGAAGATCCGTGCCATTGAGGTATGGCAGGTCGAAGAGGTAGTAAACGATGCCTTGGCTCTTGCCGGCGTCGAATGCGTTCTGTAGCAGCTGGAAATTCGGCACGCCGTTTTCATCCGGTATAACGATCTCGCCGTCAAGCCAGGCTGACTCAAGTCCAAGCGAGGCGATTGCAGCCGCCTGCTTGGGCAACTTCGCAGTCCAATCGTGACCATTGCGGGTGAACAGCCTGACGTCATCTCCATCGACGCGGCACAGCATGCGGTAACCATCGAACTTGATTTCGTAGCGCCACTCTTCGCTTCGAGGGCTGGAGTCCACCAAGGTCGCTAGCTGCGGAGACAGCTTCTCTGGCAGTGCTGCAGCCACAGCGTCTTCTGTGCCCGGCCCGGTGACGGTTGTAGGAGGGGTCGGATTGGATGACGTTGCTTTCACCCGACCGCGCTTCTTGGGGATGATGGTACGGTCGCTCAGCACACTGTTGGGCAGATCGACAACAACGTCGAAATCGGCAAGCGGTTTAGCGGCCTCGTCTTGGTGCTTGATCAGAAACCACTGCTCCTGCTTTCCCTCTATGTTCGTTCGAACGAGATTCCACTCACCACATAGCTTTTCACCCTGCAACTCGAACTTCATGCGGCCCTTCTTATAGGCCTCCGCTGGATCACCTCGAGGAAGCCAGACACCGCGATCCCAAACGATCACATCCCCAGCGCCGTAGTGCCCTTCGGGGATGGTGCCTTCGAACGAGGCGTAATCGAGTGGGTGATCTTCGACATGCACCGAGAGGCGCTTCACTTTTGGATCGAAGCACGGCCCCTTGGGTATGGCCCAGCTTTTAAGGGTGCCATCAAGCTCCAGACGGAAATCGTAGTGCAGCCGGGTGGCATCATGTTTCTGAACACAGAACTGTAAGGCTTGAGGAGCGGCACGCTTTGAACGCCTCGAAATTCTTGGCTCACCTGATGGTTCGGGTGTGGCATCGAAATTCCGCATTTGGTTGTATTTTTCAAGGCCAGGCAGGGTTGAGTCGTGAGCTGATTCGTCAAGCCTTCCAATGAGCTCCTCTACGAGGGCTTCTAGCGAAATGCCTCGATGGGTGGCTTCCCCGGCAAGGATCTGATTGACCATCGTATTGCGAAGCTCTGGCAACGGTTCACCTGCCTCCAGAGCCTCGGCTTCGCCTAATGCACGAATTTGCTGAAGCGCATCTGGGTGGTCAGCTGCAAAAATCATGAAAGCAAGCGAAGTGTCGTCCACTTGAGTTTCACTCCCCGGGATTAGCCTTCCTGATTTGATTCAAGCAACCGGATTATCGTTCAGACCAGAATCGGGGCTCCGTGAGAGCTCAGGTAATTAAGGGCAGCACCACTCGACAGGTTCAGCTGAACTTTGGCCCTCAATGAGGCTTCCCCTGCATACCTCTATCGAAATCCACGGGTGCAGGAGCTTGAGACAATGAGAGCATTGACTTACCACGGAGCTAACGATGTCAGAGTCGATACCGTCCCCGACCCCATTATTAAAGACCCCGACGACATCATCCTCAGGGTCACCGCGACTGCCATTTGTGGCTCTGATCTTCATCTGTACCGAGGAAAGATTCCGGAAACAGAGTCGGGCGATATCTTCGGCCACGAGTTTATGGGCATCGTCGAAGACATAGGGAAGGACGTAACCAATCTGCAGGTAGGCGACCGTGTAGTGATCCCCTTTGTCATCGCTTGCGGCAGTTGCTTCTTCTGCCAGCACGATCTGTTCGCCGCCTGCGAAACCACTAACACTGGACGCGGCTCCATCATTAACAAGAAAGGCATTCCGCCAGGCGCCGCATTGTTTGGCTACAGCCATTTGTATGGTGGCATTCCAGGCGGCCAGGCCGATTACGTGCGTGTACCCAAAGCCAATGTCGGCCCCTTCAAGGTGCCCACCGCCCTAGCTGACCATAAAGTGCTTTTTCTTTCCGACATATTGCCGACCGCCTGGCAGGCCGTCACCAACGCCGAGATCGGCCAAGGTTCCTCAGTCGCCATTTACGGCGCGGGGCCAGTGGGTCTACTCAGCGCGGCGTGCGCGCGAATGCTCGGCGCGCAGACCATCTTCATGGTGGATGACAACGACTACCGCCTAGCCTACGCCCGCGACGCCTACGGCGTAATTCCAATCAACTTTGAGCAGGATGATGATCCCGCCGACAGCATCATTCGACAAACATCGGGTATGCGGGGCGTCGACGCCGTGATCGATGCCGTTGGCTTCGAGGCCAAGGGCAGCACTGCAGAAACAGTCATGACGGCACTCAAGATCGAGGGCAGCAGCGGCAAGGCCCTGCGCCAAAGCGTTGCCGCCGTGCGGCGCGGGGGCGTAGTCAGTGTACCGGGCGTGTATGCCGGCTTCATTCACGCCTTCATGTTTGGCGATGCGTTCGACAAGGGGCTGACGTTCAAGATGGGCCAGACCCATGTGCAGAAATACCTACCGGAACTGCTCGAACACATAGAAGCCGGGCGGCTACAACCGGAACTGATCGTTACTCACCGCCTAGCCCTGGAAGAGGCTGCCATGGGCTACAAAATGTTCGATCAAAAACAGGATAACTGCCGGAAAGTCATCCTCGTTCCAGGGGCGGCCTCTGGAACGTTAGGAAGTGATTACGTGTAAGCCACCGGAGGACAAACTCATGAACGACCTTGGTACGTACTTCTGGATCGCGGTAGCAACCATTCTTTTGTTGATCGACCTGTGGGCAATTGTCAGCGTGTTCCGAAGCGACAAGACCGATGCGGCCAAAGCCATGTGGGCCTTGCTAATCCTGGCTCTACCGCTGGTTGGACTGGCCGTTTGGGGAATAGCTGGCCCGCGCGGGATTAAACGCGGGACTGGGCCGACGTCAGACGAACACAGCAAGGGCTGACATTCTCATTCAAACCGAGCTGCACGGATACCTGCGCGGCGCCTATGGGGCCCTGCCCTACCTCAGGGCGCAGCGTAGCGGCATTCCCTAACTCAGCTCCTGAGAAACCCTGAGGGATAATCGTCCCCTGCTACGGCTCTAAGGTAAGCAGCGTCAGCCTCTCGACGTAAATCACGCCACTCCTGCCAAGAGATGATTCCTTGACGATCCATCTCATCCGCCCGGCGAAGCAGTTCCTCGTGATAGTCGTCCGGCGAATCCATACGCAATGCTCTGTCCTCTAGCACCCGAAACCATCCGGCCAAACAGTTGAGCTTTAACAGTTGAGGTGCAGAGAGGTCTTTCTCAAAGGTGCGCATCAATAGCCCTCTCACGTCGGATGCCCGGTTGAGTCGTCAATGCCTCAAAGGTTCAGAGGAGCAGTGTCAGTGGCCTGAACGAGGTTCTCGAGACGAATGGGTAAAGATGATTGGGCACTCTGTGACGTTAGGATCAGAGGTTTGCTGATTGTTCTGGGTTTGGACTGGGTCGCTCACCACCAATATCCCAGACTCATATGACGATGATGACTGGGTACTTTGAGTTCATAGGTTGAGTCCTACCGGAGGGCTGTGCCTGGTTAAGCCCTGCCCGTGACTCGGTGAGACTGATAGCGATTGTTAGATTCAATCCTCGGGAGTCATCGGCGATGGCAAGCTGACCGTCCGTCGTACTATTCCTGAATTCACCTCAACACCAGCCTCTCGTACGTTTCGAACGGTAATGAGCGTTCTCAACTGCAGGAGCTTCCCCCCATGAGCGACTACCCTACTCCCCCGTTTCCCTCTCAGCCGCAAAGCGTGCCAGGCTCACAACGCAAGATGGAGCCGTATCCAGACTGCGGTGAGCAGACCTACATCGGCAACAATCGGCTCGAAGGCAAAATCGCCCTGATCACCGGCGCCGACAGCGGCATCGGGCGCGCGGTGGCTATTGCCTACGCCCGCGAGGGCGCCGACGTTGCCATTGCCTACTTGAATGAACACGATGATGCTCAGGAAACGGCGCGCTGGGTCGAGGCCGCTGGCCGCCAGTGCCTGCTGCTGCCTGGCGACCTGGCACAGAAACAGCACTGCTACGACGTTGTCGACAAGACCGTGGCGCAGTTCGGTCGCATCGATATCCTGGTGAACAACGCCGCGTTCCAGATGGCCCATGAAAGCCTGGCCGAAATTGACGACGATGAATGGGTGAAGACCTTCGATACCAACATCACCGCCATTTTCCGGATTTGCCAACGCGCGTTGCCTTCGATGCCAAAAGGCGGTTCGATCATCAACACCAGCTCGGTCAACTCCGACGACCCATCACCCAGGCTGTTGGCGTATGCCGCCACCAAAGGTGCGATTGCCAATTTCACCGCCGGCCTCGCCCAGCTGCTGGGCAAGCAAGGTATACGGGTCAACAGCGTAGCCCCCGGCCCGATCTGGACACCGCTGATACCTGCCACCATGCCGGATGAAGCCGTGAAGAACTTCGGTTCGAGCTACCCAATGGGGCGACCAGGGCAACCGGTGGAGGTCGCGCCGATTTATGTCTTGCTGGGTTCTGATGAGGCCAGCTACATCTCGGGTTCACGCTACGGGATAACCGGCGGCAAACCCATCCTCTGATGAAAGCACTGAGGCCAGCTGTTGCTGGCCTCAGTGCTTCTTCTCCCCTTCATTACGCGCTGCTTTCTGTGCGGTCGAATCATGATCGGTGCCTGATGACCCGTCCGGTCGATGAGCATCGTTGTCGCGTTCTTCTTCACCCTGGGATTTTGACGGGGCCTTCGGCCTATGCCCGGTGTCGGTGTGCTTTTTCATGGCTACCCTACCTTTATCTCTGTCATTCAAATAACACTTCGGAGCCCAGCTCCGTGCTACCTAAATTGATGCTGACGCGGGGAATGAAGTTCAAGTCAAGAACCCAAGCGAACCTACGCTGAACGGGTGAACCATTTACATAGCTGACACGTCCACCACAAAAGAACAACGAGTCGACATCAAAATGGCAAGTGATCCCGTACTGGCTGTGCTTGGATACCTCAAAGACCACCATCTGGTACTTACGACTGCCGAGTCCTGCACAGCAGGCTGCATGGTCGCTCTGCTAGCGGCATTCCCAGGTACAGGCGAGGTGCTCGAAAGCGGCTACGTAGTGTATTCCCCCTCCGCCAAGAAGCGTCTGCTAGGTGTAAGCGCGGAGACCATCGAACGATACGGGCTGACTAGCGAACCAGTCGCCTGGGAGATGGCCCAAGGGGCTTTGAAGGACAGCGATGCCAACGTCGTTATTGCAACTACCGGTGTAGCCGGGCCTAGCCCAGCATCTGGGGTTCTACCCGGCACGCTGTGCTTTGCGTGGGCATTTGCCGGGGAACCAATTGCCGTATTTACCCGTACCCAGCGTTTTTTGGGAGAGCGAGCGCAAGTCATGCATGACGGGGCCGTCTATGGACTGACCCGGCTGATCCATTATCACGAGCGCTGGCTTCGTGGGGAGCGCGCCTGAGGATTACGGCTATGGCGGATGATGAACTGGTGTCGAGACAGCAGCCTGTCCAGGAAGACATGACCATGCAGCAGCGCGTCTGGCGCTTCGAACGCGTGGGTTGGTACCTGTTGGTCGTCATTGTCTTACTTGGATTGGCCGGCGTATTCGGTAATGGCCCACTCAGCAATGCTCAGGTCACGAGCGCTGATGGCCGTCTGCATGTTGAGTATCAACGCCTCAGCCGCAGTGGCACAACTGACAGCTTGCGCATCACTGTACGCGGCAGCGCCCGAAAACCCATCATGGTGCAGCTCGATGGTTCACTACTGCGCGAAGCCAGCATCGAAACTTTACAACCTCAACCACAAGCCTCGCTCTCACAGGGCAAGGCCATCTTGCTGCAACTGGGAACCAGCGAGGATGGCATTGCCACGCTCTATCTGACCTTACGCAGCGAGTATGTCGGAACACTGGAATGCTCGGTGCGCGCAGGCCCATCCAGTGCAGTCCACTTCTCTACCTTCCTATTCCCTTAGGAGCGAGTAATGGATTCAATCCTTCGCGCAGCCGGCATGTACATCGCCCTCATGCTGTTGTTTCGCGTTGCAGGCAGACGTTCCTTAGCTGACTTGACGACCTTTGATTTTGTGCTGCTGTTAATCATCGGCGAAGCAACCCAACAGGCTTTGCTGGGCGATGATTTTTCCTTTACCAATGCCATGTTGGTCATCGCGACGCTGATCGTCCTGGATGTCGGACTGTCGCTCGCGAAACTCAATTCCAAGCCTTTGGCGCGACTGCTGGACGGCCACGCTACGCTGGTCGTTGAGCATGGCCGTTTTCTGCACCACCGTATGCACCGAGCGCGACTCACTGAAGACGATATTCTTGAATCTGCGCGCGATAGCCAGGGAATCGAAAAAGTGGAGCAGATCAAATTTGCCATTGTCGAGCGCAACGGCAAGATCTCGATTATTCCCGAGGAGTGACATTCTCTAGGAGCCTCGGGCAGGCTACGTCGCCCCCCTATTTAACTAAGGCGAAGGGCGTGGTGAGGCTCAATTATTGATGTAGGCATCAGACTCCGCTGGGTGGTCAGCCATTCTCGCATTTTGCTGGTGTCGAAGATCTGCCCCTGATCCATCATCGCCAAAATGAGTAATTGGGAGATGCGATAGCCTCCGCACTCCGAACAATGCCGCTCTTCCCACCCCGTCGCACATTCCACGGAGTGCGCATGCCCTGCGCAAATCAGACAAGTCATAAAACCCTCTGTTGGTCTGGTTGGTTGGGAGGATTGGAGCCGAGAAAAAGATGCACCTACCGTCGACTGAGAGTTCAGCGGCAACTCGAAATTCCGATTTTTAAATAATCTGAGAAAAGACTTCCAGCTGAAAGTCGGAGCGAACCATCAGCTCGACAAGCCTGTCCCAACTGGACAATTCAGCAGGGTAACGGCTCGTGGAAAAACAATTCGCCGCTGGCATGCAGCACGCTGAACCCCAACGCGACGACGGCGGATGGTTGCTGCTGGAGCAATACGGTGCTCTGGGTGATGGGCGCTCGGTGGCCTTGATAGGCTTGGACGGCTCTATTGATTGGTGGTGCGTTCCGCAGATGGACTCTCCACCACTGTTCGACCGGTTGTTGGCACCTCACTCAGGTGGGTTCTTTTCCATCACCCCTCGCGAAAAGTATCGTGCTGAACGTCGTTATCTCCCAGGCAGCAACGTACTGGAGACGTGCTTTGTCACTTCGAGCGGGAAAGCGCGAGTGACCGAATCGCTCAACAGTGGCCCAGCTGGTCGTTTACCTTGGGCTGAACTCGCGAGGCGTATAGAGGGGATGGACGGTTTTGTCGATTTCGACATCGCCATTGATTTCGGTACACAGGCCGATACCGTAAGCCCTTATCTGACGCCGAATGACAACGGCTGCGTGTTTCATGCCGGTCGCATCCTAGGAATGTTTATGCACGACGCCCAGTTGCAGATTGATCGCAAGGATGACATGGGCGTCCGGGCATTCATCAGGGTAAGCCGGGGGCAACGGACTGTTTTGGCGATCGTGGCTGGGCGAGATGAGCCACTGGTGCTCCCACCACTGGAGCTCATCGACGAGCGTATTGACGGTTCGCATCGAGAGTGGTGCCAATGGTCGAAGAGCCTTATCTATGACGGCCCACTCAAACCACTGGTTGTGCGGAATGCACTCGCCCTAAAGCTTCTTTTATCCTCACCGAGCGGCGCGATCATGGCTGCAGGCACCTCGTCGCTGCCCGAGCGGATAGGTGGTACAAAGAACTTCGACTACCGCTTCGCCTGGATCCGGGACGCTGGATATACCATCGAGGCATTCCTGGCTATCGGGGCACAGCCAGAAGCCAAGGCAGCTTTCACCTGGCTTTTTAACCGACTGGGCGAGCATGGCCCAAGGGTGTTTTATACGCTGGATGGGGCGCTCGGTGATTGCACGCGCAGGGTTAACCTCCCTGGCTACAAGAATTCACCTCCAGTAGTGGGAAACGACGCGCGTGACCAACTCCAACATGGTGTCTTCGGCGACATTTTCGAGACCGCTCGCTGTTTCATCGACAGCGGCAATATCCTCGACTCCCCCAGCGCAATGATCCTCGCGGGTCTTGCTGATCAATGCGCCGATAGCTGGAGGCAGGCTGACGCAGGGATATGGGAATTGCAGGAGACGCGTCACTACACGATGTCCAAGATCAGTTGCTGGCAGGCTTTGAGTCGCGCCATCGAACTTGCTGATGGTGGTCACCTCCCGACCACATGCCGAGAACGGTGGGATCGAGAACGGCAACGCATCCAGGCATGGATCGAGCAACACTGTTGGAGTGAGCGACGTCAGGCCTACGTTTTTTATCCTGGGACAGATCGACTCGATGCGTCAGTAGCACTTGCTGTGCGCATAGGCTATCCCTCACCAAAACGTCTGCGTTGCACCCTGGAAGCTGTCCAAGCCGAGCTGGGCGCTGGGGCTTTCCACTACCGATATAGCCAAGCCTATGAGGAAGAAGGCTGCTTCCTGGCTTGTACATTCTGGATCATTGAAGCTTGGGCGCTTCTTGGGGAGTGCGAGCGGGGCGAGTCAGCGTTCCACGCTGCCGTGAAAGGCCTCGAACATGGCGTGGGGATCTACTCAGAAATGATCGATCCTAGTACAGGAAACTTCCTCGGAAACCTGCCGCAAGGGCTTACGCATCTTGCTGCGATGCGCGCCGCCCTGGCAATCAGCGGCTACGGCCCAGAGCGTTAAATGGGCCGCCTCACCTGCCTTGTCGTATGCGGAACCCAGCCCTTTAGGGTGTACTCCAAATCCAAAGGGAGCCGGATTACTCACAAGCGGCTTGACCGACGGAAAATGGCGCTAGGTTTATGGAAACGGTCTGGAATGGTTTGATGGAAAGTTGGGTTGAGCTGCTGGAATGGCCAGCGATGGCGGTCACAGTGCTGGCAGCCTGGTGTATTGGATCGCACCGCCCTGGGCGGCGCAAAGTGGGCTTCTGTTGCTTTATCGCAAGCAACATTTTATGGACGGTCTGGGGATGGCATGCCCAAGCGTGGGCATTGATTGTCCTTCAGGTAGTGCTGTGTCTTATGAACCTCAGGGGTTGGAGGAAGAACACAGCAGCCGAGCTGCGGTCATGACCAGCTTGAAACAGGTAGTCTAAGGGTCGATCAGATACTCGACGAGCGTCGCGGCGCAGGCGGATATCCCCTGCGAATGTATCAACTCGAACCCATGCGTGTTTTCAGTTGGAATGGCAATGCAGCCCGCACGCGCGCAGACTCCTGCGCTCATTACAGCACTGGCATCCGAGGCGAAGTCCAACAGTAACGCTGCCTGGGGCTCGTAATCGGCACGACGGGAAGCCTCGAGCAAGCCATGGATCACCGTCCGGCTGTAATAGCCCTTCTGATCGCCGGCATTGATAATCGGGCCTGCGCATAGCCGCGTGTCGTACTCAGTCAGTACGGGCCCTACTTCAACCGCGATGGTGGTATCCCCCGGTAGCGTGCGGGCTGCATACATTGCACCAGCGTTGGACTCCTCCTCGAGTGTGGTCAACACCACCCAGACATCCTGCTTGAGCAAATGCCGACGCTTGCTGAGCAAGGCAGCGGAATGAATCACGGCGGTGACAGGCGCTCGATCATCAAGGAAATGCGCGGCAATGCAGTCGTTGACGATGAATGGCCTGCGCCAGTGCTGACTCAGCACCACGCGCGACCCTGGTCGAATACCCGCTTCTTCCAAGGCGGCTTTGGTTAGACGAGTAACCACATGAACATCATTCCAGTGAACGTCGCCAGCCAATACGTCCCGGCCTGTGGGGGTGCTGCCACTGTTGTGCATCGAGCCGTAAGAGAGAACGCCCGGAAGTGTCGTTCGGTCGCCCAGCATGTCGACTGGGCAAGCGCCAAAGCAGATCGGCTGAGCTCCACCAAGCGCGACAACCTTAAGCGTCCCGTCAGCCTCGACCATTTTTACGATCATGGCGATCTCATCCAGGTGCGCCATAACCCTGATTGCCTCGCCAGGATCACTGTCATGCGCAGCCTTGATCAGGCCTATGACGTTCCCCGCCCTGTCGACTTTCAAGTCATCACAGAATGCAGTGAGCTCTCGCAGACAAATCGAACGTACCTCATCTTCCTGCCCACCTGGGCCACGCGCCATCAAGAGCTCTGTCAACAGCGGCTCGACTTCCATGACTACCCTCCAAAGCAAAGTCGTAGCGGTTGACCCTGCTTGCGCCGCTGCTGTTCAAAGTGATCGTGCCCACCTTTCGCTGCATCCGCCAAATGTAAAAAATGATTTCTGATCACGCGGGCGGTCAACTGAGTAAGCGCAACGTATCAGAGGGAGAGCATCATGAAATTCGCGCAATTCTGCCAACGGCTGTCAGACCACGCAGGCAGGCCAAGCACCTTTCTCATCGCCATCGTACTAATCACGATGTGGGCAGCCTCCGGGCCTTGGTTTCATTACAACGATACGTGGCAGCTCATTATCAACACTTCTACCACGATCATCACATTCCTGATGGTCTTCCTAATTCAGAACACTCAAAACCGGGACAACGACATCATCCATCTCAAGCTGGACGAGCTGATCCGGGCGACAAAGTCTGCCGAGCGTTCCGTCCTTGACCTCGAAGCGCTGGACAACAAGCAGTTGCATGCGCTGCGAAAGGAGTACCGGGCGATGGGCGAGAAATGTGATCAGGAAGTACCTAGGGCCGACGCCGATCCCGCTCAAGCCCCCAGCGAACACGCTATAAAATGAGGTGAAATTTCTTTCAGATAGTGCGAGTGAATTTTCCCGGCGAAAGCGATGTCGGAATGATATCGCGCGTCGCCATGCCGTTGCGGCGGTTCAAGGATGGATGGCTTTATTCACGTGCGCTTGGATAAGAGTACCCTGATGATTGAGCCAAAACTCCCCGATATGCCTCCCTCTGTTCTTCTGGTGGAGGATGAACCCGCCCTCCGAGAAATGATCACGATGCTGCTGGAAGATCTAGGCGCAGCCGTGACTGCGCTGGCGACTGCCGATGAAGGCATTGCGATGCTGAGACTGCAACCATGGTCACTGGTGATTACCGATGTCCGGACTCCGGGAGTCTCGACAGGATTGAACCTGGCTTGGATCGCACGTAAGGAACTGCCAGACACCGATGTCATCGTATCCAGCGGCTATCATTCTGAAATGAGTGAGGCACTACCTCAAGGCATCCACTTCCTCCAAAAACCCTGGCCGCTAGAACGTTTCATAGAGTGCGTGAAGCCTTATCTCATGCAGGATGTTGATCAACGTCCTGCTGCGTAATACCGGGCTTGCGAACCAAGGCCTTGGCGATTGTCGCAGTCACCTCTTCGACCGACCATGGTTTGAATAAGAATTCACTGGATAGACCTTCACCTAAGCTCTCCAACTGGAAACCGGAAGTCAGAATAGTGGGAATGTCGGGCCACTTTTCCCCACCATCTGCAGGAACTCCACTCCCTTGAGTGTGCCAGGCACACCGTGGTCGGCGATTATCAACGAACAGTTGCCGTGGTTTTCAAGAAGATGGATGAGGGCATCCTCCGCATTACCAAAACCACACGCATGAGCACCGAGCTCAATCAGGATGTCTACGAGCAGCGTTCTGAGTGTTACATCGTCTTCAACGACCAGCACTGTGTGTCCGCGTAGCGATAGTCCTTTGGCCTCGAGCTTCATGGAACCTCCCGTCCTGAGATCTTCCAGTGTTCCATGCTAAAGGCATCGGGTCGATGAAGGCATATGGCCATCCGCACACAATCAGGAGCATACGCCGCTCGAAACGCACCTCCGCACTGAGGAAACGCCGTAGTGCTCTGCCGTTGGGTCTGTTCACCTTGAGGATAGTATCGGCCGGGCTCGCCCTGGAGGTGGCAGTTGATTGCGTAAAGTTCCAACGCTGGCATGCACTTAGGCTCGCACTGATAGCCTAGGGCGGCGGTCTCAGTGGTGCCCTTCCAAGAGTCCTTACAGCCTCTCGTTATCGAGCAGTGCGGCAGCTTCTCGCATGAAAATCTCCAAAGTTTTAATGCCAATTCCCTCAAAACTTAAAAGCCAGCGTTGGAATGTGGGCAGGTCAATGAGACCCTGGCGTAAGCTGCTAAGCTGAGCATCCAAATCACTGGACAGCCCCGTCCCCAACGCATGCAGTCGTCTCGCAGTGGACTGGTCATACCTGGCATAACCAGCTTGGCCAAGCCATACGACCAGCTGTTGGTGAGAGCATCGGGCGAGCCTGGCGGGGGTGTCCAGGCCATGCCGATCAACCAAGCTCCGATAGGTCTCCACCGCGACAGCTGAGCGAATCCTTTTACCGATAAGAAAGCTTGCGAGCAGCCATTTGTACAAACCGTGACTGCTCGTGTTTCTTAGCTCAATTCCAAGGTCACTAGCGGTGACTGGGATCACCCCTTTGAACGTCTCGGATCAGCAGAACGCGGGTAGGTGCGTTCTTCTTCGATGGTGCCATCCGCCTTGTGGATCTTCACCGATGCTGTTTTGCCGTGAAAGAAGTCGGACAGTGAGCTAACCAGTTCTTGCTTGGTGGCGGCACGCTTCGAAGCACGTTCAGCGCCGGCTTTTTTGAGTTCCCAGCCATCGGCGGTTGGACTCAGGTGATAGGTATCCATGCGTAGCTCCTCGGCTCTAGATTGACTCTCCGTCGTCTTGAATGTCTTCCTCCGCCTCTGCTGCGTCCGTAGCATCGGCATCATTCAAAGGCGGCGACGTGGGCTTTTCCGGATCGTTGATAAATGGGACATCGCTTGGCCCTTTTTCTTCCGGGCCCTCAGTCTTAGGTTGCATAGCTACCTCCAGTTTGTTCTGCCTGGCGCTACGCGCCACCTGCCCCTTCCGAAAACTTCTTAAAATCAACAGGGGTAGGTATGAACTCCGGCCCCTGCCCCGCTAACCTCCATCTCACTTCGGAAATGCCATAGCGCTCGGCCAAAGGCCGGCTCACCAGCTTGACGTTGTGCTGACCAAACCTCGGAATAATGCCGACACCAGCATCGCAGCTAGCCCAGTGCCAAGCAGTAGCGTTATCCATCTTCTCGAGACGGATGATGAATGTCCGGTGATCGCCGTGCAGTTCATACTCGATCACGTACAGTTGTAGTGCTGACACAAGAATCCCTCCCTATAGGTCATGCCCTATGGAGGTGTCGAATGCGAGAAAAATTCAGTTGAGAAACCGGAATGGCTCTGTGCTGCCCTATCTGTCAAATCTCATCGATGGCAGGCTCATCACGCTCAATCAATTCAGAGCGTCGCATTTCCGCGAAGCGGCTGAGCAAGCGGTGCGAGCAGGCGTGAGGATGGAAGCCCGCAGGGCCGAGACTAGGTAAACCTAGGCTCGGTTCACGACAGCCGTGCCGTAGGTCACGCACTATTCCTCTCAAGCATCCCGGGCCCGGCGATTGCCCCACTGCCCAAAATCTGGGGGTATCCGTTTAGCTCTTAACCGCCCCCCTCCCCGCAGTAACCAGATGCCTATCTGAATCTGCTGGATGTGAGCGTGCCCCTAATCGAGGACGGCTGTCGTGAACCGATCCCTGGCGTAGCCAGGGGTCGGCCGGCTTCCATCCTCACGCCTCTGGCCCTTTGGGCCGGCGCGCTCCGCTTGTCCTTTTTGACCACAAGATTCAACCACGTGAACCGTCGCAAATCTCAGCCGCAGATCACGCGCATACTCATCTGCATCAGCCCGCTACATCGACACCTGAGAAATCGAACAGCCGATCCATCCAGTAGCCTTAGAGCTTTGCTTCGTGGCATCAGAAGGAAAGACTGAACCTGCCCTAACGTGGACGGCTGTCGTAAACCGCACCCTGGCTGCACTATGTTGCGGCCCTCCGGCCTTCCATCCAAACGCATCTGGCCCGTCCAGGGCCGGCGCGCTCCGCTTGCTTGGGACTGCTCCGTCACAACGGACGCCAAGAGGCTGGGGATTAATCAGCACTGGGTTCACGAAGGCTAGGACAAGGGGTCGCTATCAGGACAAGATCAAGAAAGCCGCTCAATCAACGGCAATCCATTCACCTGCGGTCGAGCGAACAGATACCCTTGCATCAAATCAATTCCCAGCGCCGCCAGCGCTTGGCATTCTTCGTCAGTCTCAATCCCTTCGGCGATAAGCGTAATGCCCAACCGCTCGGCCACCAGAACGATACCGGCGACAATGGCTTGGCGAACCGAATCCTTGCTGATTCCCCGCGTGAGTGCCATGTCCAGCTTGAGCACAGCCGGCTGAAATTCTGCGAGTAGATTCAGCCCTGAGTAACCCGAGCCGAAATCATCTATTGCAGTGGTGAAGCCCTGTCGCTCGTACTCCTTGAAAATTGATTTCAAGTGTTCGGTGTCTTCGATCCGCTCGCCCTCGGTCACCTCGAACATGAGCAGATTGGCGGGGAAGTCGAATGTTCGAGTGGCCTCTAAGGTCGCCCGAATACAGGTGCTGGCACGGTAGACTGCATTGGGCAGAAAGTTGATGCTCAATTTACAGTCTGCCTGCCGACCCAAGCCCAGTGCAGCCGCTTGCTCGATGGCCTTCACGCGACAGGCCTGATCAAAGCGGTACAGATTGTCGGGGGATACCCTGGCCATAATTTCCATAGCGCTTTCACCGTTCAGACCGCGAACCAGTGCCTCGTAGGCGAACGGCCTACCTGATGGCACATGGATTATTGGCTGAAACGCCATAGTAATGTCGAAACCCAGGCTAGCTAGGTCACGACATTGAGAGCAGCCAATCGCTAGAAACGGCTGAGGAAAAACAGGCTTGCTCAAGGGTTATCGTCGAGGTACGAGAGTAAGGCGGTGCAGGATGCTTGAATATGCAGCTTAAGCCAATCTCTTCCCATCCAATCCATCTTTCAGTGGACTGACTGGCCACGCGTGCCGGCCTTGTGTGAATGGTAGTCGATGACGGTTTGATACAGATGGTCAGCCTCGAGGCGAAGCCCAGGTCGTCCAGGGATGCCTGCAACCCGGAGCGACGATTTCCCGCGGCGCCATCCGGAGAGCCAGCTCCCCGACCCAGCGCCTCCCACCCATCGGGTTGGTCTGATCTAGGTCGTGACGCCTCAATCGTCACTTGGCCGCTAACACCGGGAAAATGATCTCAATTATCAAAAAACACTACGAGCGCGCTAATAACCAAACATAAGCTCACCAAGATCGTTAAACGTACTCGCATAGGCAAATACCACCCAGGCACAATATTTACTAATTTACGATCTTGCCAAAGATGGCCAATAAAGCCAAAGGCCAACAACAAGCAGCCCCATTGCACAGGTAACAACATGCTAACCCAACCGATGAGGGCTGGTATCACACTCCACACGAGCCTCTCCTGCCGCTCATTCGCAAGCAAGCCCTGTAGCATCATAGCGAACCCCCAATGCAGGGCGCCGACAAAACTCAGTATCACAGCACCATAGCCAACCAAAGCAAAAGATAGAAAATCTCTATACTCAGCCGCCCAAAAAAACAGCAGTGTCAGAGCAACAAATGGCAGCAAGCCACCGTAACCTAGGGCTGTAAAACGACTTGGAGATAATGTAGTAAAAGCTGTACGCATTGGTGCGCCCTTTCTCTGCGGCTCAGGATCGGATTTCAGGTGTGTCGTGCAATGAGATTGAGGAATTCGTGCCGGGTAGTTGGGGAGTCTCTAAACTCACCTAGCATTACCGAAGAAATCATCACCGAGTTTTGCTTTTCTACACCCCGCATCATCATGCACATATGCTTCGCCTCGATGACTACCCCAACCCCTGCGGCATCAGTAACTTCCTGCATGGCACACGCAATTTGCCTGGTTAAATTCTCTTGAATCTGTAAGCGACGGGCGAACATATCAACTAAGCGCGCCACTTTGGAAAGGCCCAATACTCGCCCTGTTGGCAGGTAGGCAACATGAGCCTTACCAATAAACGGCAACATGTGATGCTCGCACAATGAGTACAACTCGATATCGCGAACGACCACCATCTCATCGTTCTGACTTTCGAACAAAGCATCATTGACTATCTCAGCCAGGCTCTGGGTATAGCCATTGCATAGATATTGCATCGCTTTGGCAGCACGTTGGGGTGTATCCAAGAGCCCTTCTCGTTGTGGGTTTTCACCAACGCCAACAAGGATTTCACGATAATGCTCGGCTAGCGAATGTGACATTTGGATTCCTCACCTTTGCAACGTTGCCTAACCTCGGGATGGGGTAGCCAGGCCAAACTTGGCCTCAAACGACAGAACAACCTGTACAGAACTGAAAGCAAAGGACGTAGCGGACGCCAAGCCAGTGGAGATGCCCACATCCCGACACCGGCAGCACGCCAGCTCCACAGGGTTGCGTCCAAGCCTGTGACCCACTGATCGTTCGCGAACCTTGCGTGCAAGCACGATCTCAATTGCTCAATCGACAGGCCAAGAGGTATGGGATCGAAGTCATCGCCATCGATATCGATCAGGATGAGCTTTGCTGCAGTTGAACGCCTCCGCAGGAAGGCCACCTCCCTGACGCACAATGGGCAGGCACCGTCAAAGTAAAGGGTCAAAGGCCACTGGCAATACATGTACAACACCTCAATCTTGTACAGGTTTTGTATAAGTTAGCGGAACCCACGAAATTAGCAATGCCCGTGATGACGGATCACCTCGGAAGCGCCAATTCGCCAGAGGCTGGCGGGATTAGCGTCGTTTGCAGATGACGGTAGACGACTGGAGTCATCAGATGTCAGTCGAGATCGGAACGTGCTGGTTTGCACCAGAGTGCGGTAGTTACATCGCTTTTGAGACGCTGCGAAAGCCAGCTAGGGGATGGAGTAATCGTATAGAAACGAAGTGATTGAGGAATATGCCTTAGGCAACCACATGACTGTCCAAAGCAAAGACACCAAAAGGGCGTGCCTTTTGCGTTGGCCAGTCCGTGACTGATGCACATTGGTAGTGACCGTCAATGGATGCGCGTCTACTTCACCTCGTTAGCAAAACGCCCCACAGCTTCCACTACTTGCTTCGCGCCATTCTGAATCTCGAGGATAACCGTGCCCGCCTCGTTGGCTAGTAGCAAGCCCTCCTCGGCTTTCGCACGACTGCTGAACATCTGGGCGACGGCCTTGTCAGCGAGCTCCTGGTTTTGCTGAACGACGTTTACAATCTCTTCGGTCGCCGAACTGGTGCGGCCCGCGAGCTTTCGGACTTCATCGGCAACCACAGCGAAGCCCCGACCCTGTTCTCCAGCACGTGCCGCTTCAATCGCCGCATTCAGGGCAAGAAGGTTGGTTTGCGATGCGATACCACCAATGGTTTGAACGATTGAGCTGATCAAAGCAGATTGTTTACCAAGCGCCTCGATGCTGTCGGTTGCGAGCTTCATTTGCTCAGCGATACTCCGCATCGTACCTACCGTTCGCGTTACCACGACAGCGCCGTGCTCGGCACTAGAGTCCGTTCGTTGCGACACATCAAAAGCAACGCCGGCGGCATCTTTAACTTCTTGTTCTCGAGCTACCTGGTCGGTGACTACACTCGCAAATTTCACGACCTTAGCCAGTTTGCCCTCAGTGTCATGCACAGGGTTGTAGGTTGCCTCCAACCAAATATCGTTAACACGTCCGTCGACTCGCTTGAAGCGATTCGCGACGTATTCACCACGGTTGAGTGTCTTCCAGAAATTTACGTACCCATCGGATGCCGCTTCTTCCGCTGAACAGAACAACCGATGATGCTTGCCGACGATCTGGCCCAGTGAATAGCCCATCGCATCGAGGAACTGTTTGTTCGCCGTGATGACGGTGCCATCCAGTTTAAACTCTATGACAGCTGTAGACCTGACCAATGCCTCAATCAGAGCCTGATTCTCCTTGGCCTGCTCAACGGTACGAGTGATCTCACTGCCGTAGCCCTGGACATGAGCCAAGCTTCCGTCTTGGTTTCGAATAGGAAGCCAGTAGATTTTCAACCATGCAAGAGTACCGTCAGCCCGCAGGTAGCGATATTCGTCATTGACGGGTTCGAATCGCGCCACAGCTTGATTGAAGGCGTGGAAGCAAGGGAGATCTTTGACGTAAGGCGGGACGATCTCGGAAAGCGGACGGCCATGCAGATGGTCGCCTGAATACCCCAAGGTATCCAAGAAAAGTCGATTGACTGCACAGATCCGGAACTGAGCATTAAGTCTTATGGAAAGCATCCCTCTGTCCATTTGCTCGACCTGCTGACGTAGCAGATGTAGCTCCGCACTCTGCTCATGCACCGTTTTTTTGAGTTTGCGATCAAACATTTTAGACTCCACGCGTGCTGAATGAGCAATTATCGACACAGACCACTGTTTCTTGAGCGGCCAGTCAGATTTTGATTGGATTGGGAGGGTCGCGCTCCAACGGCTCTATGATTTTCAGTCAAGATACAAACAGGGACTCTTGCCCTGACATATGCAAGAGTCTCTAGAAGCACCGTTGGCCTCACTGGGAGGTAGACTGTATGGAGTGAAACCTCTGAAAATCGAAGATCTCACTGCGATTGCAGATCAGGCTGGTAACGAACGCTGAGCATTCTGGCTCAAGAAGATGACCCAGGTGTCATATGAGTGTTGGTGCCATTGGACAGCATCATCCCAAAGGACACCGTTGATTTCGCCCCGAGAAATTAGGTGCCTGAGCCTGGAATTTGAAGCATCCAATTCGAGTAGATGCCTGTGAGCGATGTAGCGAAAATCGTCGTTGCTTAGCATTGGACTGATGTCCCATAGGGCTGGCTCGAGGATACGTGCCGATGTCCCTGTGCATCATTATGACATCAAACCGAATCGGTAGTTCTGACCTTACCGAACACCCTAAGCCTGCCGCGAAAGCTGCCGTCGAAGGCTATCACTGCACGGATACTGAGCTAGCCAGGAGACTTACCCAGAAGCGGCTGGCCGAGTAACCGCTCAGACTCCTTGTTTAGCTGTCCGGCGGGCCATCGCAACACACGATGACAGCGCCTGTGTCATATATTCCCCTAGCCCCGAGTCGAACGCCTCCTCAGTAGGCCACACCGGTAGTGACCATCCCGAGGCTTGGCTATCCGATCATAGGATTTTCATGTCAACGATCCCGAAAAGAAGCCCCATAGGCGGATGACGGTAGCCGACTAGAGCCGTCAGTCCTCAGCCGAGATCGAAAAGTGCCGGTTTGCGGCTAAGTGCGATAGAGGCCTCGTTTTTGGAGCGCAGGCACGACCAGCTCGGCGAAATCCTCAAGCGTGCCAGGGCTTGTGAGCGGGTTAAGCATGTAGCCACTGGTGCCCGAGATGCGAGCATGCTCCTCGATTCGATCAGCAATTTGTTCGGGCGTACCTACCAAGATCAGATCAGTACCTCGTGTGACGTTGGCAAAGCGCTGCCTCACATCACCCGCTGTCAGCGGCTTACCGCTTCCATCAGGACGCATCATGTAGGAAGTCAGGCCTTCAGTGTGAGTTGAGAGCACATCGCTATCGGCATAGCGGCTGAGATCGATGCCTGTGTCACCTGCATAACTAGACCTTTCTTCATCATCGAATACGTGATGAGAACGTGATGGACACGTCAACCCCACCTGAACAGTCCACAGATGAAGCGAGCCGTGGCTTTTCTGGACGTTTCCTCCTGCCCCCGCTAGAGAACTTCACCAACGCCACGCAGGAATCTCAACCCCGCCCGCCCCGCCTTGGCAAATATGACCTGACCACTACAACGCACTTCTTCGACCTCACCATCATTGTCAGCATCAGCACTAACCCGATTGGCCAACCCTTCGAGTGAGCCAGAGCACGAAACCTGCCAAGTTTCGCAGGCTGTCCAGAACTGCTCGCTGAACGACCACCCTCCATCTAGCTCAACTGAAGATGGCTCAGACCCTGTCGCGCGCTCTACTGCTTCGATGACTCCCTTATCCGAAAGGATGACGTCCTGAAGCTCCCGCTCGACGTAGTCATCAAGAAAGTCTGAAAGATCCGGAAACACGCCATTACGACACGCGACGATAGCATCGATGAAGTCTTGAACAATGAAGGCCTGCAACACCCCCAGCGCAGTCAGCCGAGAGACGCCACCCTGGTAATCGAGGACGATGAGTTCAGCATCTGCTAGGTGATATTTAAGACTGTCGTTGCCCTCCTCTACCACAAGGGCAGCAAATGTCCTGTATCCCAGGAACGCGGCAACGATCTCCAGCGCAATGCCGTGCTGGACTTTTATACCGTTGAGGGCGAGAGATTTTTTGGCTGCAAATGCAGCTGTCTTGACGAAGTCAGTCATCCAAGAAATACCAGGAAAGTGTCGCTGCGCTGGGCGTTTTGTCACTAGCGATTAACCGGGAATTCCGGAATGCGATAGCAGGATTGAAGCGGGGTATAGCGATCTCTTTTTCAAGTCGACCAGAGCTTGGGCGGAGAGCCGAAACCAATCATATCGAACGGCTCGAAATGGTACAAGCCTATGAATCCCTATGCTCTGGGGCAGATCTGGAGCAGATTTTGTTGCGAGTGCGGCTTTCCACGATCCTGATCCGATAGTTGAGTTCGGTGATGACACACGGTTCGTTTCGGAAAACCTTGAGCGTATTTCCGATTTTTCTTTGCTGCCCCTCTGATCCGAACTTCTTATGCCGCCGAACACGGCTACTAACTAGGCCGTAAAAGCAAGCGGAGCGCGCAGGCCACGAAGGCCGAAGGCGTAAAGGATGTCAGCCCGACAGGGCAGAGACTGGGCGGAACGCCTAGGCTCGGTTTACGACAGCCAGGCCGCGAGGCGGCGCGCCATACCACCTAACGCGGTTCAAAGAGTGGATCCATGTGTTCACTCACAGTCCTGGAAAACTCATCGCCCTTACAGAACCGGAACGGGTATCCTTTTGATCTGAGCCGAAGACTTGGGGTGGGACGGTGTCGAATCAAGACGAACGACTTCAGCAGGTAGCTGATTACATAGAAACCATCAACCAGGCTGAAGCGGAAAGAACGCCCCAAGAATTGGCGGCCCTCCAAAGAATGGCGAACGAGACGCTCTCTCCTCCACCTCCTATCGACAGTTCAACCATCGAAGCCATCAAGTCTTTCCAGGAAAGCTATGCCGGCACCCAGGCTCTATTAGAAAAGGCCCGAGTGACTAGCTCTCTGCTTCATGACTCCCATGGTGCTTCCCTTAGGCAAATCCGGGAATTCGCGGACAAGGCCATTGCACCTGCAACTGCAGCGATGCGTGCGATGGATAGCCTTTATCCGAGCAAGCAGATTGAAGCCATCATGCGACTAACCTCCGGCCCCTTATTTCAGCCGTTTGGTGGTATTTCAGGATTGCAGTTCCCCAGCTTCGAGAGCGCCGCTACACAAGCGATGGAGAGGATTTCAGGCCAGATTCGAGCACTAGATGGACTGAAATCCTTCCGCAGTATCTGGGCAGACAATGAAGCTGCTCAAGCCAGATTGGCGAGCCTCGCACAGATCCACAGCCTCACGGAAGGGTTGGCAAAGCTGCACGCCACGCCGAACTACAGCGAGATGATGAAGCAGGTAGCGATCCTTGCAGAGACTCCGTTGTTCGAGGCACTCGAGCGCACATCTGCAAGCAAGCTGGCCAAACTGTTTGAAGAATATGAAATCGTCGAGCAGACAGCCTTGGTTCGGGAGCCGGCAGCTCGCTATGACGTCAAGCCCGTTCAGGAAGCCTCGCTACAGACAGAAATTATCGAGGCACTTGAAGGCAAGGAGAATCGCAAGCCGCTTTCGCCTGCCGCGTTCCTCCTGCTTTGCTGCATCCTGAGCTTCCTGTCAGGCACATTGGCGCATGTGAGCCAGTGGAAGGACTTTAAGGAGGGTCTGTGTGATCTCAATGATCTTACCCTTCAGTCGGAGTCTACTGCCGAGGCTCACAGGCTGGTTCGTTCCTCGATGTGCCATATGACTAAAAGCGCCAAGGCGCGTGTGAGGCTCGTGGCCAGAGACAACGTGAACCTTCGCTACTCGCCAGGCATGAAGGCCGAGGTAATCATGCCTTTGAAGCAGTATGCCGTGCTGGAGGTTGTAGGCTCGACCGACAAGACCTGGCTGGAGGTCATTTACAAGCACGAGGACATAGAGGTTCAGGGCTGGGTATCTAGGAGCATGGTGAAGACCGTCCAGTAATGCATCGAACAAATGGAGCTGTTTTCGAGTAACCACCCGCGCCCAAACCGTTTGTGACTGAAAGATTCGAACAGATCGTTGAGGGAGCACTGCCGAGTGCTGATTAACGAGTGCTACTACTCAGGCTATGATCTGTCGGAGCTACGCCACTAGGATGTGACCCAACGCATGAACCTCCAAGCTTTAGGCGATAAATTCCGGCGGTACCGTAATCAGCTCCAGCGCCCTCTCAGCGAAGTCGCAGAGGCAGTAGCTATTGAAGCGGAACGGCTCAAACAAATCGAGATGGGCAGGCTTGAGCCCTCCGGGGACGAGGTGCTCATCCTCGCCGACTACTATCGCTGTGACTTCAAATTCTTCATTTCGAACGAGGAACTGGCTCCATTCGAGCAAACGGAAACACTGTACCGGGCCCACGGCCATGAGTTTTCGAAAGAGGATCGTTCGGCGATTCAGGAGTTTTTGTATCTCTGTGAGACCGAAGAATTCCTCACCCAGGAGCTTCGGGGCGGTGCCCGGTCATTCGCTTTCAAGCCGCAAGGAAACTATTTCATAGGTCATGCAGAAGAAGCGGCTAAGGCATTTCGTCAGCTCATGGGACACTCAGATCGGGAGGTACCCCGAGATATCTACGCTGAGTTTCGCTCGGTTGGTGTGCATGTGTTTCGTCGAAGGCTGGAAAACTCCAACATCTCTGGCGTTTTCGTGAAACATCCCGTCGCAGGCAGATGCATTTTAGTCAACTACAACGAGGATGTGTATCGACAGCGCTTCAGTGCGGCCCACGAGATGGCTCACTGCATTTTTGACAGCGAAGATGGGCCAAGCGTGACGATCCCAGGAGACAAGGATATCAGGGAGGTTCGCGCCAACAGGTTTGCATCCTGCTATCTGATGCCACCAGAAACGATCAGCAAGCTCCCTGATCCCGGCGCTTGGACGCAAGAGGATGCCCAATTATGGGCTAATAAATTCCGGGTGAGCTGTGACGCCCTTGGTGTCGCCTTGAAAGCAGCGAAACGAGCCGATGAAGCGACCAGTCGACGCATCCGTAGCTATCGTGTTCTGCGGGAGGCGAAAATAGATCCTGAATTGCCAGAAAGCCTCACACAACCACAACGATTGAGAAAAACCGCCTTGCTCGAACGAGGGCTATCGAATCATTACGTGACGCTATGTCTGGATGCTCATAGCCAAGGCGTAATCAGCCTTGGGCGGCTCGCAGAAGCACTGCTCTGTGGCTATGGAGAATTGAACGCACTTGCGTCGCTGTATGGAAGGAAAATTCATGGCCATTGATCCATCCAAGTTCCACAAAATCAACGTCGCCGACACTTGCTCTGTTTGGAATATTTTGTCATCACGGAGGCTTTATGCGGGGGCTCAAGAAGCCAAGTGCGAATTTTGCATAACCGGATTTGTGTTCTATGAATGCCTTGTCAAGCCACGGTCATCACCAACGGATGCCGACCTTGAGCTCAGGGAGCGTCTGGAACGTGAGAGGAAAAGAGGCAAGTTCGCATCCCACTCCTGCAGTATTGACGACCTACAGGCTATCGCTGATCTCGAAAATCGCAGGAAGCTGGGGAAAGGCGAACTGTCCTCAATCGCCTTCGCCAGCAAGATCCGACAAGCCTTTATTACTGATGACCGCAAGGCCCGAGCGCTGTCCGAAAGTGTTGCAGATTCCATCACACAAACTACACCGCACCTGCATTCTTGGCTCATCTTCAACAACACCCTGACAGATGCTGACCACCAGGAAGTGTTGTCGCAACACATTGAGATGGGAGGCTCACTTGCCACGCACCTGGACACTGCATACCAGATGGCCTTGCAGTGCAAACTGAATATCCCTGCCCCTCCAATACCGGCACCCTACGCTGAGTGACAAAGGAAATTCCATGGCCTCGTCAAACATTAATCTGCACTTGGATGCGAGGGTGATTTGGAGTATCCATGGCTTCGCTTGGCATGGAACTCTATCACCTCATCCCATGACATCTTAATTGCGATGCTCAGCCTAGACGACTCGTCAATCACATAAACCTCCGTCTCTGGGTCACTGATCGGCGACACCATCCTGAATGGCTCTTGCAAACGACCGCTACCTATTGTCCCATCTTGGCTAAAGATGATAGCTGGACAATGATCCCCGCTTTCGAACAGTGCCTTCACGCCAGACTTCAACCACTCCCAATCAACTTTTCCATGGAACGGAGCTTTGGTAGTGTGCAGGACAACAGGGATGATCGAATCCATCCCTTCTACAATCAGACTAGGAAAACCTGACAGAAGCACATCATCGTCAATCGCACCTATCGCGTCACTGATTTCGACCTCATTCTTCCGATCCATCTCCGCACTCATATACGGCTCTAGGAAGTCCATAAAACGGAGGTAATCTTCAGAACTAAAAACTTGACCTTGACTCCCTTCAGCCCTGCCTATCACAACAACCAGAATCTGCCGAACCAGCACTACTGCCTCACCGGCGCCGGCCGACTGAAGGTGTCGTCGAGAGCCCTCCTCCAGCAGATCGAATACGATTGCATGACGATAACCAAGTTCAAAGCAGGCCTGATGAAGCGGATGATGCGGGCCAATCAGATAACTGGTCACCCAACTGGCCAGCTCTTGGGTGGCCTCAAAACGCTTCGAGGGGTCGGTGGAAAGGTGAGGCATCGGTGCGACGACTTCTTCAGTGATGTCGTACATCTGCTTCATCTCAATGGCATACCTGAGCGCTTCAAGCTGCGCCCACTCGACCAGCGGCTCAATCTTGGCCGCGTGTTCTCTGTCAGGAGTGGCATTGAAGGCAGCGACCGCTAAATCACCGAGTACGCGACCTACTCGGAAGGCATCGCTGCACTTGATTACTCCCCTTGGGAATGGCACTCCAACCGAGAGGTTAGCCACCAATGTCATTGCAACTGCAGGATCCGTCCAGTCCAGCTGACTCCTGGATACAAATGGCATGTAGTTATGCCTGACTGCAGGATTGCAAACAAACTCACGTGCGTGCTGTCCTAGGCTGCCCCAGAAGTCGAACCTCGTCGGCACAACTCTATGACGATATTGACGAATCTTGAGATGCCACTGAAAGTCACCACAAAACTCTGGATCGAAGTGCTCTTCCAAAATAGGATAAGCTGCTTTGGCTATGTCATATACAGTGGTGGGCGTCTGCCCCAAGAGGTCGCCTCTACGATTGTTGAGAAACGCTCCAGCTTCCGATTCTCGCTGAGGCAACCCATGGTCTCTGCACCACGCATACATTGCGTATGGATCGATTGCAGTAAGTGTTATGCACCATCTCCCTCTACCGTAACCGTGGACATCACGCCAAAGCATCATAAATCCGTGTGACCCAGCGCGGTCACCTGACCTGGCGATCATATCCATTGCCGAAAGAACGGCTCGTGGCGGCCAACGCTCATCGTCTTCTTCAGTGTTGCCATGATCACCTATGGGCCCTTCATCTCCCAGTTGATCAATACCTTTGTAAGCGAGGTATAGGTCGATAGAAGTCAACGCTTCCGGAGGAAGGTTCGTGCTGCCCGTAAGGTGCCAAGCTTCCGGCAAGTGTGCAGTCAGTCCAAATCCTGACTCATTGCTAGTGAGTCGAAGTGCCAGGCATTGCTTTCCTGACCAAGCATTCATACTGCCAACTGCATGGACTAGGAGAGTCGACCAATCTGCTGCGACGACCACGAAGCAGACGTCGAAATTCCCCAGAAATGGCAGCATGTTCCGTAGCTCTTGCTCATAACCCGCTAGCTCGGTAACTGTCTGGCGCTCTGTATCGCTGGCACGCTTGACTTCAAACACAACAAGAGTTTTGGTTTCCGAATTAAAACAAAGAATATCAGGGCGTAGCACTTCCCCAGTTGTGAGGGAAATGCTTGTGTTGATGGAAATAATTTCCAACAAGGCAAGCCGGCCAAGTACATGCCGAGCCGCTTCTGCGGAGGCACGACGTGAAATGTAGTCGATACTGAAAGCAGGTAAAAAGCATTCTTGATCACCTAGATCTGCCAGCGACAGTACGGCCTCCTTGCCCTGGATCGCATCAAACAGCTCATCATTCTCTATGCATTGCTGCAACCAGATGACCACTTCGGACTCGAGGGGAATTTTCTGCGCTGTCATAACCATCCTTGACTTAATAAACTGAAATACCCGAATACCTTTTCTCGGTCAGAAATACTAGCCCACGCGACGTTAGTAGCGAAGAATTTTACGGGATAGCTGCGAAATCCAAAGCCAAGAATTTGGCGTCATTTTTCACCTGCCTCTATTCTCTTGACACAAATAGCCAGAAGCCACTACAAAACGAGATGCGGGAGGCTCCACTCTTAAGGACATCATCAAAGGAATTTGCAATGGCAGATGTAGTAGTCACGTGCATCACCAAACCAAACGTCAATAGTGCTCACGAGCACATCACCCACCTTGGCAACCCAGCTGCGGGTTGGAAATGGTCAAGGGAGCAGGTCATTCAAAGTATCGATGCGAAATCGAATACTTTTTATGTTCAAGATCCGACTAGCGGGAAGAAGGCCTACATCGGCGTAGTTAGGGAGAATGGCAAGGCCGCTTATTTGCGGACTTATGCTGATGGGCAATGGAACAACAACCTGCTCTCTTTGAATCAGTGTCCCTTGGGCTAACGTCGCGCTACTGACGATGTGAGCTAGCTGCCAGGTAGGCCTCTGCATTGATGGCATAGGTTGTTTTCATCAGTGCAGAGCCCGACTACTTTACCCTATCAACTGTTGATTAACGCTGGCTCCGATTTATCTGGGCAAGCGGAGCGCGCAGGCGGGAGGATGAAAGCCCGACAGGGCCAAAACCCGCTCTGGGCGGGGTTTGGTTCACGCCAGCCGTCCGCGAAGCGGCCCGCTGAGTAGGCTGAGTTCCTATATCAGTGATGACGATCAGGAGTCGGAATATACCGATTTTCAGCAAGGCGTCGAAACTCGCGGAGACTGCGTCGTCCACCTTCCCGCCCGAAAGTGGCCGCAACGTAGCGAGAATTGACGGTCGTAATAACCCAGAACCGCCCTTCCCTCTCTACCTTCTGGATGTCCGAAGTCCGGATCAAATGCCCATCCGAAAACCGCCCATATGGCCCTTTTCGCGCATGTCCAAAAACCACGCCCACAGCGCTGCATGCTTGAATCTGGACATTCACCAGGAATGCAGTGATCTCATCCTCATATCCCTGTCCGACAGCTCGAGCAGTTCTGAGCAAATCAAAGTCAGAGTAACGCTTAACATGGAAGTCTACTGAAACCGTGCTGATGTCTGTCATGATTATTAGGCCCCCGCCATCTCAGCTGAAGGGGCTTTTACAGGGCTGCGCCGGTACAGCTCTTTCAGCCCTGTCAGAGACTCAACATTGAGATTTGGCTCATGCGAGTCGATGTATACTTTGCCACCCTCGACCTCGAGGATCGACACCGGCACTTCCTCCTGGCTAAAGCCCATGGAGAGAGACATCAGCTTTTCCATCCTCCAGCCATCACTTTTATTCATCCAGCCGGGTGTGACAGCCTGGACTTCTCGGACAACCAGGCTTTCATTTTGGGCTAACAACAGATCAACGAGCCGGGCCTCATCGTTGGGCATTTCCGTTTGATCCCTGAATTGACCATCCTCGAAACGCTGAACGCTAACGTGGTACCAGTGGGTAGCGAGAGCTCGGGAAACGCCATGCCAGTGCATAAGCCCGTCGCCAAACATGCCAGGGATGCCGGCCATGTCAGCTAGGTGTGAACGGAACATGTCTTGACCTCTGAAACAGTCGAGTCGTCACGAGCGGGGTCGTGACACCTAGAAGATTGAGAAGATGCCTTGCAGGGTGGACGACTTACGATACCCCGGCCCCTTCAGAACGTAGATCGTGTTCCTTGTCCCGAAGAGATAGCCATCCTTGAAGGTATGGGCGATTGTGGATCTGACCCAATTGCCAGGCTCAAAGCGCCGCTGCTCGTCATGAACGACCTTGTGGGCAAACAGGAACATAGGTTGGCACCCTGCGGCAGCCACCTTGGCCTGTTCTTCATCGGTCAAGATCGCATCAAGGATTACCCAGTCTTCGACGACGCAAAGGGGCATCCACTTGAAGTCCTTCCTAGCGAGGGCGAGCGCGTCAGCCAAATCGAGCTCGCAACCCATCAAATCGACACCCTTCCCGAGCAGACCATCATTGATGGAAAGACTCATACCCCCTCCCTAGCGCTGACACCAGCTCCGCGCTCATCAAGCACAGAGAGCCTGAAAGTAAAACCATGAATATCAATATATAGATTTGTGCGACCCTAAGCAAACGCGGCATACCGTCAATTTTTTGGGAAATTGTCGATGACGCTGCGTTCTCCATTCGCTGCAGCCCTACAGCTGCTCCGCAGTCGAAAAGGCCTGACTCAAGCAGAGATCTCAAAGCACGTCGTTCAATCACATGTGAGTCAGCTTGAAGCGGCCAAGACAACTGCCACAATCGACGTGAGCTACGAGTTGGCCTGCGCACTGAACGTCCAGCCAATTGCTCTCTTCGCAATGGCTGTTGCTTGCCACCAAAAGCGAACACCGAGGGAAGCCCTCCTGGAGTGTCTAGCGGATCTGGAGGGGCTGGGCTTGGCTGACACCGTGATGAGTGATGAACTCCGCCCCCTGAAAACGCCCTCAATGGTTGAGGCACAGAGAAAGAGGGAGGCTGTTCAGAAGCTCAGGTCTCAGGGGCTTACCCAAGCGGAGGCAGGCAGGCAGCTAGGTTTACCTAAAGCGACGTTGCGTCGCCTGTGGAATCAATCAGCGGGAAATTAGACGCCTCAAGTATTCGTCAAACCTCGAGAAAAATTTGAATTTGACGCCGCTCAGGCGTGACACAATCAGATGATCCAGAGTCTTCGAAGCGACAGCATAATCAATTATTATCGACAATCACATCTAAGATAGAGACTTTGCCTTTTTTTTCCAATCTCGAAGCAACACTTGAATCTGCTCAAAATCCAACATTTCTTCGGGTGTTGCGACCATCCCATTAGGGCCATGAAAGCCTGGAGCGTGACGTCCAGACACTTCTCCCTCTGGGACATTTTTAAAACACCCAGGTGCACTTCGTTGCATTCTATCCACTAGCGAAACCATAAATTCGAGCATCTGATAAAGCTTAGGCTCTGTAGGTTTATTTTCATCATAAAGCTCAAACCCTGCCAAATTGTCGACGAGGAGTATTTTTAGCTGCTTGACCTTCGCTTCTAAAGCGACATTCTTCAAGCGTAGCTCCTCGTTTTCGAAAGAAATTATTGCATTCTGATCGCTGTGCGCAACTGCCTTCCCAAGAAAATCGTCTAGAAGCGCTCGATAAGCCTCATTGCGAAGAATGGTTACATGGCTAACAGGCTTTAGATCTTCCTGACGCAACTCAGTCGCCAAATTAGAATTCTCAGCTAGCTCGAAAGCAGTAACGTAAGACGCAACATCTTTTGCCAATCGCGTAATATTACTATGATTGGCGTTAGCAAGATTTCTCAAAGCAGACTTGACAACATCAAGTCTGGCTTCAACCCGACGTTCACGGTAATCTTTGAAAGTGTCTTTTCGCTTACTCATTTTCAGTGTCCAATTGAGGCAAAAGCATGCGTCCTTGCTCCAAAGGTTCTGGTACGACTTTTTCGTTCGCGAGCCTTACCAGATCCATAATATCTAACGCACCCGATTCTACCATGCTCTGAATGACAGAGGAAAGGTGGCTTGCAGGAGTGCCTCCCTGGACATTTAAAAGCTCCTCAAGCTTACCATCATGCATAAGCAGCCTAGCGCGCAAATATGCAAAATTCATATCAAGCGAGGGACTAGAAGCGTTTACCCAAGACAATGAATCACACAACCTTTTGACCAAATATTCCGCACCATCGAGTTTAACACGCTCAAAGTGAGCAATAAGTTGATCTTTCTCTTGTACCATAAAGTGATCATTAGCACCACTTTGATACATACCATAAAGTTGCTGCTCAACGGCCTCCAGAGTATACGCCTCGCGTGCATAGTGATCATGCTCCACGCAAAGAGCCTCAATCAACTGATTATCTCGGGAGGTTGGATTACGTTTTTTACACTCATTCACCTTATTTACGACCGCTATCATCAATTCCTTATATTTATCCTTTTCGGCACTAATTGCTGGCAAGTGCATAGTCCCTCTGACAGCATAAGGACAGGCAGCACACGGCATTGTGTAACCATATTCCTGAATTATTTCCTCAGGACATTTATTACCGAAAGGACAGATATGGGTCGAATTATATGCTAGAGATGTAAATTTTCTAGATATAAGTAACTCCAACCCATTTCTATTTTTCCTGTAACCATTCAGACTCACCAACCCAAATCGCCTAATAGCATCTGAGACGCTTGTCTTCATACCTTGGGCCAGCTGCGCGTTCAGCCGAAGGATACGGTCAGCCATTTCTGGCGCCTCGCCCTTGGAATATTGATCCAGATTCTTAGACAAATAATCTGCCAGAATTTCACGATGACCGGGAACCTGCACACCATCTACTAGCTGATAATAGAGAACAAGCTCAGGCGTCTGCCCAGTATAAAACTGCCCAATGATAGAAGGTGGTAAGAAATTCAATGCATTAGTAATGAAGGAAGCGCGAAGGCCATGTGGCTTATATTCACTGCTCAAATCTCTCCACGCATAACTCATACCAGCTTCGACAGAATAGTCATTGAAATCAAAAAGCTTACCATCTGCAGACTTTAAACTTACGAGTTCGTAGTCAGTATCGTCTCCAACCTGGCGCTCTATGAAATATTTTAGCGCCAATAAAAAAATTGGAAATTTCGCCCACATCCCCCACGCAGAAGGCTGGCTACTAGACTTACGAAAAAGCGGCTTAAAATGTCCGAACCTCGAAGTCAGTTTACCATTATAATACAAATCATGATCGTAGCTTGGGTTAGCACAAATTTTGTACCAGTCCCGCTGATTATCCAAGATACGTAACAAATGGCGAGCTACCACAGCAACCCAAGCACCGTGAGCTTTATCTGTAGCGACATTCAGCACAGTCAGAGCGGTATCACTACTCCGATCCACCCCTCTATCATAAGTATCTAAATCAAGCCAAATCGTATGCGCTTGCCTAAAACCTGTTTCACACATGATAAGCGTAACTCGAACATCATTTGGAATAACTCGATCGCCACGCTCAACCGTACCATCCTCATGCTTAATATCATACTCCGCTATCTGATAGAATCTTGGTATATACTCAAAACGATAAATAACACCATCGCTATAAAAAATAGGACAATAGTTAAGAAGCGAAAGATCCATTACTCTGGCATTCTTACCCGCCCCCCATATCCCTTCCCACCGGGGCTCTTTGAGACATTCTACATCGGTCATAACTAACTGACCATTTATAATCCCACCAACAGAGCCTTCAGCCATATAGTTGAGATGCATTACAAGGTACTCAAAGGAATACAGCATACTGATAAAGGCCGAGAAATATTTACGAGGCAAGCCATGTTTCTTTGTCCCAGAAGATGCTGGCGCCTTAGGATAACAGGAGTCATCTATAGTATTGACGAACTGATCCGCATGGGGGATTTGCAAGCGATGGGTTTCAATATATTCAAAGAAACGATCAAAGCCTTTGACCTTCGCCTTATGAGTATTCTGCGTCAGCCCGTGAGCATGCACATGAAGTTTGGTATATTCCAATAGAGTTATTGGCGGCCTCTTATCGAACTTGAAAATCTTTTCAGTACCCTGTTGATCCCAAGTCACATATAGAAAACATGAGAAGTCGTTCAAGGTTGCAGGATAATTCGACAAGTCGCCATCACGCTCCACGAAAAAACGTGGAAGGTAGACTCCAAGATAACTGGCCAGAATATTGAAATTTGAGTTAGCGACCTTATCATGAGCAGATTTACTCGCAACAATATGACCGTCAAGCAAATCTCGAATAACGCCTACAAGATTCTTGACGACATCACTCACGCCAAAATAAAAACTTGACCCAACTTCAAATATCTTCTTGTACTGAATAGGTGTGAAATATATCTTAATGAATTCCAGAAGAGGCAAATCACCTACACCCGCACTATAACCCACGCAGACATTAATAGTATCCTGGTACTTACCGGGATTTTTTTTATGAGCCTTTGACGAACTCCTGTCATAAGATAGATAATCTTGAGCATCACTCAGCATTTCCTTTCGAGTAGCGGAGCGACTTGTATTCTTACTTTCTGACAGACCTTTCTGTAGCCGCCTTAAATACTCAAGTGCCCCTACGTTAGCGTAAAGAACTTTTTCCACAAAACCAGGAATATCATATGTCGCCAATGGCAGACCGGTCACCCCCCGAGAGTTTGAGAATAGCGTCTCAACATCCTCCAGCAACACGCTTTCAGCATTATAGAATGTCGTACTTAAAAGCAGTCTATTCCAGAAGCTGGCGCGCCGGCCATTATCATGGTAGTCGTAACGCACCCCATGGATGGAGGAACCTGAATGAAGCCCTCGTACAACTGATAGCGTAGTAATAGTCGGAAACATTATACAAATATCGTCAAAGAGCTTATCGCTCTTAGCAAAGTTTGTAATATTAAGCGGAGCCAAAAACACGCCGCGCGCCCAAAGAACCACACATACAAGCCGCAAGAAATTTGTGAATGCAGCATCGTAACCTTTGGGAAAACTCCACTTAGTGTTTACATCTTTCCAGCGAACTTGACTATTCCAAAACAGAGCTTGAACCATTTTGTTGGCTTCAGTAGCACCCCAACCTCGAAAGTCAAAGCTGCCCCTTAACGTGGCTTGCTTGATTCTGTATGCGGGGGTGTGCTTGTCCCCTGGGATATAATATTTCTGATAAGCATCGTATACAGTATGACAGGATTCCAGTAATTCCTGTGCGATATGATCCTCCGGAACAAGCCATATAGGAGTATCAGCATCCAAGTTAATCATGCCCATCCTCCCGCATGGCATCTTCGATTTCCCTTTGCAAGATTTCCAAGTGCTCTACTCTCACTTTGGCGACACTAAACCCGCCACGTTGCATCCTGATCGAATTAATCATGCTTATTGTAGCCTCTAACATGCGAGCATCCTTTCTAGCGTACCGCAGCGTAGCCTTAAGTGTTTTATGCCCCATCAACTTCTGCACCACTCTTATATCCAATCCGAAATAACCAGGCCTTTTCGGATCCGGGCAGAAATTTGCAAGGTAGTAGCCATACATATGCCTCAATGAATGCAAACCGTAATAACGACCGGTTACCTTGAATGCCGCCTCACGAAACCGATCGTAGACAGTTTGATAAGAACCAACGAGCGGCCTGCAATCCAGAAGTGTCTTGAAGAGAAAATCATTTTTTACCGCGAATGGGCTCCGCCGCTCAAAATCTAAAACTTCTAATCGATACTGAGCGTAATTAAACCAAAAATGTGACGCAAAAGGCTCAATCAAGTATGTGGCTGGAGTATCTCGCCCTTTATGTGACGCACGATCTATCTCTATCGGAGTTAGCCATTTTGACAAGATGTTAAGGCGAGCACTAGGCTCAATGATGAGAACTTTACCCTCGACACCGTCCGTTGGAGGGATCACGTCCTGTACCAACATTGTGAGTAATTCTGAGATTCGAGGCCCAAATGCACCGCCAGCACTCCATATCAGAGCATCCCTGTGACAGCTAGCACTTTCAATAAGCTCCACAAGTTTATCGATTGGAAATGCGTCCTCATCTCCGCCATAGTCGTCTGTGTAAGCTACTTGGCTTTTTTTCGACTTTGGCTTTAGCCCTTTGTACTTAATCTTTCTAACCCCACCAGAGATACACCCAGCAAACCAACTGCTTTGTTTAAGCGCAGCGCTTATGCTTTTAGGAGCATCTGAAGCATATGTGATTCGCTGAGGAAATACAGACAGGTAGTCTTGGCTCACATAGCCTACTCGCCTAAGCTCTAGCATCCCCACTCGCATTCTCTCACTCGCATCGAGAAAACTGTTTGCAGATGTAATGTATCTAGCAGCACTACTGCCGCTTATAGGATTAGCGCCGAGTGACTTAGCAATTTTCCGTACTAAATCATTTTCGCTTTGCTCTCCAAACACGAGGAAATCTTCAAAGCACTCAAACGCATCGTTAAGCACTTGAGCGGTCAACCCGCCTAACAGGTAGGCCATTTCAAGAACAAAATCGATGAGAATTCTGACATCACTGCAGTACGCTTTAACGGTATTAAAGTGGTACCTGCGAGCTAACTCGTACGCCCAATGCACGAAGAATTCTGAGAGAAACGAATCGTCACAGAGCAGCATGAACGTGGCTTTACCGTTACGCACCACCTTGATGGTGCTTGCGTGTTTCTGCACCCGATCATCCCTAGCCATCGTCCACTCACCATAAGACGCAACACATTGTTGCGCGAGCATGGTGCATCAGCACGCAACAATGCGCAATGGAAAGATGCGTATTTAAGGTCAGCAGGCCTGTCAGGTGTCGCCGATAGCAAAGCCAAGGACGAAAAAAAGGGCTTAGGTTTTCACCTAAGCCCTTGTTTTTACTGAATTTTGGCGGGAAACCAGGGATTCGAACCCTGGGAACGCTATTAACGTTCGCCGGTTTTCAAGACCGGTGCATTCAACCACTCTGCCAATTTCCCTAGCGACATCACGAAAGAAGCGATGATAGCTGGTATAAGATGCAACAGATTGAAACCTTAGATAAGAACTCTAGGATAGTTGCCCATCGACGGTTTTCAAGACCGTTGCCTTAAACCACTCGGCCACGCTTCCAGCTTGTTTTGCGGCCGCCATAATACCTTAATGAAACACGCTGTCAAACTCTCTGTGTCGCGGGTTGCAGGAGCTCTGATAGACTCCTAGCATCTGAACGTTCGAAACCACAGGTTTACCAAGGAGTGTCGCCATGCGCGAACAGGATTACGCCGTACACCACGGCCAGCAGGTCGAGCAGCAGGAGATCAGCAAGGTCCTGCGCAACACGTACAGCCTGCTGGCGCTCACCCTCGCCTTCAGCGGTGTCATGGCCTTCGTTGCCCAGCAGATGCGCGTCGGCTACCCGAATGTGTTCGTGGTGCTGATCGGCTTCTACGGGCTGTTCTTCCTTACCAACAAACTGCGTGACTCGGCTTGGGGCCTGGTGTCTACCTTTGCCCTCACCGGCTTCATGGGCTTCATCCTCGGCCCTATCCTCAACCGCTACCTGGGCATGGCCGGTGGCGCTGAAGTGGTCAGTTCGGCGTTTGCCATGACGGCGCTGGTGTTTGGCGGTCTGTCGGCCTACGTGCTGATTACCCGCAAGGACATGAGCTTCCTCAGTGGTTTCATCACTGCAGGCTTCTTCGTATTGCTGGGTGCTGTCGTTGCCAGCTTCTTCTTCCAGATCAGCGGCCTGCAACTGGCGATCAGCGCGGGCTTCGTGCTGTTCTCGTCGGTGTGCATCCTGTTCCAGACCAGCGCGATCATTCATGGTGGCGAGCGTAACTACATCATGGCGACGATCAGCCTGTATGTGTCGATCTACAACCTGTTTGTCAGCCTGCTGCAGTTGTTTGGCATCATGGGTCGTGATGACTGATTGATTGCTGTGTGAGAAAGCCCGCTTCGGCGGGCTTTTTTGTGGATTTTCGAAAGGGGATTGGGGTTCGGGGTGTACGTCGGTAGAGGTTCAGCGCCTGATAAATCGAGCGCCGCGCGGGCGGCGCTCGATTTCTGCCCCTCCCAATAACTCAAGCCGGACACCTGCCCCCACGCCCCTGCCAACCGTAATTATTGACCAAAAAGTCAGATATCCAGGCAAATGCTCGCCGATCGTGCCGCCATCGTGCTTTTCTCTACCCCAATCCCTCATCACCCCGTAGAATGCGCTCCTTTTTTCTTCCGGGGCGGCTTTCAGCAATGAGCTCACACGAACACAGCCCAGGCGCAGCGGCGCCTGCCAATGAACTGGTGCTTGGCCTGGAGGACAAGCCGCGGCTGCTGATCGGCTTGCTGGCTGCCCTGCAGCATCTGCTGGCGATCATCGTGCCGATCGTTACCCCAGGGCTGCTGATCTGTCAGGCGCTAGGCGTTTCTGCGCGCGATACCAACCTGATCGTTTCCATGTCGTTGGTGATCTCGGGTATCGCCACCTTCGTTCAGTGCAAGCGCTTTGGCCCGTTCGGCGCCGGGCTGCTGATCGTGCAGGGCACCAGCTTCAATTTCGTCGGCCCGCTGATTGCGGGCGGCGCGCTGATGGTCAAGCAAGGCACGCCGGTAGAGGGTGTGATGGCCGCCATCTTCGGCGTGGTGATTGCGGGCTCGTTCGTGGAGATGGGCGTGTCGCGCATTCTGCCGTTCGTCAAACGCCTGATCACGCCGCTGGTGACCGGTATCGTGGTGCTGATGATTGGCCTGACCTTGATCAAGGTAGGTCTGATCAGCATGGGCGGTGGCTTTGGCGCCATGGCCAACGGCACCTTTGCCAACGGCGATAACTTGCTGCTGTCGGGCGTGGTGCTGGCGATCATCGTGATCCTCAACCGCGTACCCGTGGTGTGGATGCGCAGTTGCGCCATCGTCATCGCCCTGGCGGTCGGTTACGCGCTGGCCGGCTACATGGGCCGCCTGGACTTCACCGGCATGCACGAAGCCGCGCTGTTCCAGGTGCCGACCCCGCTGCACTTTGGCCTGAGCTTCTCGTGGGCGCTGTTCATTCCGATGCTGGTGATTTACCTGGTCACCTCGCTGGAAGCCATCGGTGATGTTACCGCCACCAGCAAGGTGTCGCGCCAGCCGGTCGAAGGGCCGGTATGGATGCAGCGGATCAAGGGTGGCGTGCTGGTCAACGGTGCCAACTCGCTGCTGGCCGGTGTCTTCAACACGTTCCCCAGTTCGATCTTTGCCCAGAACAACGGGGTGATTCAGCTGACCGGTATCGCCAGTCGCCACATCGGTATGTGGATTGCCGTGATGCTGGTGCTGCTGGGGCTGTTCCCGAGCGTTGCCGGGGTGATCCAGGCAGTGCCGGAGCCGGTGCTGGGTGGCGCGGCCATGGTGATGTTCGGGGCGGTTGCGGCGTCGGGTATCAATATTCTGGCCAGCACCCGGCTGGACCGTCGTGCACTGCTGATCATTGCCGTGTCGTTGGCGCTGGGCCTGGGCGTGGCGCAGGTGCCGGAGTTCCTGGCGCATATGCCGGCGGCGATTCGCAATGTGCTGGAGTCGGGTGTGGCGACTGGGGGGATCTGCGCGCTGGTACTGAACTGGTTCTTGCCGGAGAGCAAGGAGCAGGCTTGAGTAGGGTGCCTGCCTGTTAGGGCGATGGGGGCTGCTTTGCAGCTCATCGCGACACAAGGTGCCGCGCCTACAGGGGGCGCGCAGCACACACGGATACATACAAAGCCCACGCCGCTTGCACAAGCGGGCGCGGGCTTTTTTGCTTTATCATGGCAGCATTCCTTTGCATGAGTTATCCATGAAATTCGCTATCGCGGTGTTCTCCCCGGCCCATGCGCCCTCCTCGCGGCGCGCCTTGCGCTACGCCGAGGCGGTACTGGCCGGCGGGCATGAGATTGCCCGGCTGTTTTTCTACCAGGACGGGGTGCACAGTGCCTCGGCCAACGTGGTCGCCCCCCAGGACGAAGTCGATGTGGCCGCTCAGTGGCGTGCCTTTATCGAGGCCCATCAGCTGGACGCGGTGGTGTGCATCGCCGCCGCCCTGCGCCGTGGCGTGCTCGACGAAGCGGAAGCCAACCGTTACCAGCGCCCGGCCATCAACCTGCCCAAACCATGGGAGCTGTCCGGCCTGGGCCAATTGCACGAAGCAGCGCAAGTTGCCGACCGCCTTGTTTGCTTCGGAGGCGACTGACCATGGCCAAATCCTTGTTGATCATCAGCCGTCAGGCCCCGTGGAGGGGCCCATCCGCCCGCGAAGCACTGGACATCGCCCTGGCCGGCGGCGCATTCGACCTGCCGCTGGGCATGCTGTTCCTCGATGATGGCGTTTTCCAGCTTGCACCCGGCCAGCAACCTGCCGCCGTGGAACAGAAGAACCTGGCCGCCAACCTGCAGGCGCTGCCAATGTTCGGCGTCGAAGAACTGTTCGCCTGCAGCCACAGCCTGGCCCGCCGTGGCCTGGCCGCCGATAGCCTGACGCTGCCGGTGCAAGTGCTCGATGACGCGGCACTGACCGCGCTGATCGCCCGTTTCGACCAGGTGGTAACACTCTGATGACAACCTTGCATGTACTTGCCCACTCCCCGTTTGGTGACGACCGCTTGGCCAGCTGCCTGCGCCTGCTCGGCACCGATGACGCCTTGATGTTGTGTGGCGATGCGGTATACGCCCTGCGTAGCGACAGCGAACCGCACCGCCAACTGCACGATGCCGGCCTGGCTCAGCGCCTGTTCGCGCTGGACGAAGACCTGCAAGCCCGCGCGATCGGCAACGACCTGGCCAAGGCCGTGGACTACGCCGGTTTCGTCGAACTGTCGCTGCAATACGACAAGGTCAACAGCTGGCTATGAATACGCTTACCGTTGGCGATCAGGCGATCGCCGTGGACAAGGACGGCTTTCTGGTCGACTTGCAAGACTGGTCCCATGCTGCCGCCGAAGCCTTGGCCGAGCGCGAAGGCATTGCGCTGACGCCGGACCACTGGGAAATCCTCGAACTGCTGCGCCAGTTCTATCAGGAATTCCAGTTATCACCGGCCACTCGCCCGCTGATCAAGTACACCGCCCTGAAGCTGGGCCCGGACAAGGGCAACAGCCCGCACCTGAACCGTCTGTTCAACGGCACCCCCGCCAAACTTGCCGCCAAGCTGGCGGGCCTGCCCAAGCCGACCAACTGCATATGACCCAACCATCCTTGATTGACGTTCGCCCGCTTACCCTGGAAACCCCCGCCGAACACCCGTTCGCCGAATTCGTGCGCATTCTCGGCAAAGGCAAGCGCGGCGCGCGCGGCCTGACCCGTGAGGAGGCACGCGCGGCCATGACCCTGCTGCTGGAGGGTAAGGTCGAGGACACCCAGCTCGGCGCTTTCCTGATGCTGCTGCGGCACAAGGAAGAAAGCGCCGAAGAGCTGGCCGGCTTCACCGAAGCCCTGCGTGCCCACTTGCAGGCGCCGCGCATCGCCGTGGACCTGGACTGGCCGACCTACGCCGGCAAGAAGCGCCACCTGCCCTGGTACCTGCTGGCCGCCAAATGCCTGGCCGGCAACGGTGTGCGCATCCTGATGCACGGCGGCGGCGCACATACCGCCGGGCGCATGTACACCGAGCAGTTGCTCGACCTGTTGCAGATCCCGCTGTGCCGCGACTGGGCTGCAGTCGAAAACGCGCTGGACCAGCACCATCTGGCGTTTTTCCCGCTGCACGACTGGGCGCCGCAGTTGCAGCGCATGATCGACCTGCGCAACACCCTGGGCCTGCGCTCGCCAATCCACTCCCTGGCCCGGGTGCTCAACCCCCTGGGCGCACGCTGTGGTCTGCAGAGCATCTTCCACCCCGGTTACCAAGCGGTGCACCGGGAGGCCAGCCGCCTGCTCGGCGACCATGCCGTGGTGATCAAGGGTGATGGCGGCGAGATCGAAGTCAACCCGGATGTCATCAGCCACCTCTACGGCACCACCGCAGGCGAAGCGTGGGACGAAGAGTGGCCGGCGCTGAGCGAGCGCCGCCACGTCAAACCAGCCAGCCTGCAGGCCGAGCACTTGCAGGCGTTCTGGCGCGGGGAAGTGGAAGACAGCTACGGCGAGAAGGCCCTGATTGCGACCATGGCCCTGGCCCTGCGCGGTTTGGGACAGGACCGTGAGCAGGCCTTTGCGACCGCCCAAGGCTACTGGGATACACGAAACAAATCGATTTGATCGATTATAAAACCCCGATATTTGCGCTATTCGTTCGAACGATTTGGCCTAGACTGGGCTCCAACGACAAACAACTTTGTTTCAGGAGCTCACCATGGGCCTTTTGATCGACGGCCGCTGGCATGACCAGTGGTATGAAAACGGCAAGGACGGCACGTTCAAACGCGAAAACGCCCAACGCCGCAATCAGTTGCCCGCCCCCGAGGCCGGCCGCTACCACCTGTACGTGTCGCTCGCCTGCCCATGGGCCCACCGTACCCTGATTGTGCGCGCCCTCAAAGGCCTGGAACCCTTGATCGATGTATCGGTGGTCAGCTGGCTGATGCAAGACCATGGCTGGACCTTCGACCAGCAGCAAGGCTCCAGCGGTGACCACCTCGACGCCCTGCAGTACCTGCACCAGCGCTATACCCAGGATGACCCGCACTACACCGGCCGCGTGACTGTGCCTGTGCTGTGGGACAAGCAAGAAAAGCGCATCGTCAACAATGAGTCGGCAGAAATCATCCGTATTTTCAACAGCGCGTTCAACGAGCTGACCGGCAATACCCTGGACCTCTACCCCGAGCCACTGCGCCCGGCTATCGAGGCACTGAACGGGCGCATTTACCCGGCGGTGAACAACGGCGTGTATCGCGCCGGCTTTGCCACAACGCAGGACGCCTACGAGGCGGCATTTGACGATGTGTTCAACGAACTCGATTATCTGGAAGATTTGCTGAGCCGCAATCGCTACCTGGCCGGTGAGTACCTGACCGAGGCAGATGTACGCCTGTTTACCACGCTGGTGCGGTTCGATGCGGTGTACCACGGGCATTTCAAGTGCAACCTGCGGCGCCTCAGCGACTACCACAACTTGTCGAACTGGCTGCGTGAGCTGTACCAGTGGCCGGGAGTGGCGGGGACCGTGGATATGGAGCATATCCAGAAGCACTATTACATGAGCCACAAGACCATCAACCCGAACGGGATCGTGCCTAAAGGGCCTTTGCAGGACTTTGGCTTGGCGCATGATCGAGCGCGGTTGGTGGGTAAAGGAATTTGGCAGGCTTGAGAAAGCCGGGGCTGCATTGCAGCCCCAAACGTTCTCAGCTGTTCTGCGAACCTTCGAACCAGGCCAGCTTGTCGCGCAGCTGCACCACTTCCCCAACAATCACCAGGGTCGGCGCATGCACCTCATGCTGGGCCACCAGGTCCGGCAAGTCTGCCAGTGTACCGGTAAACACCCGCTGGTTACGCGTAGTCCCCTGCTGCACCAACGCCGCCGGGGTGCTTGCCGCCCGACCATGACTGATCAGCTCGGCGCAGATGGTCGGCAAGCCCACCAATCCCATGTAGAACACCAGTGTCTGGGACGGCGCCACCAGGTCATTCCACGGCAGGTTGCTGGTGCCGTCTTTCAGATGGCCCGTGACGAAGCGCACCGATTGCGCGTAGTCGCGGTGAGTCAGCGGAATCCCGCCATACGCGGAGCAGCCACTGGCGGCAGTAATGCCCGGCACCACCTGGAACGGGATGCCATGCTCGGCCAGCTCTTCGATCTCTTCGCCGCCCCGGCCGAAGATAAACGGGTCGCCACCCTTCAGGCGCAGCACGCGCTTGCCCTGCTGGGCCAGATCGACCAGCAAGCGGTTGATCTGGTCCTGGGGCACGGCATGGTCAGCGCGGCGCTTGCCTACGTAGATGCGCTCGGCATCACGCCGGCACATCTCGATGATGGCGGGCGCTACCAGGCGGTCGTACAGCACCACATCGGCCTGCTGCATCAGGCGCAAGGCACGGAAGGTGAGCAAGTCCGGATCACCCGGGCCCGCCCCTACCAGGTACACCTCACCGCCCTGCTGCAGCGGCGCGCCTTCTACCATCGCCTGCAACAGACGCTCGGCTTCGGCGCCCTGCCCGGCCAGCTGGCGCTCGGCAATCGGCCCCTGAAACACGGTTTCCCAGAAGCCGCGTCGCTGGTTGACGTCCGGGTACAAGGCTTTGACCTTGTGCCGGAAACGCGCCGCCAACCCGGCCAGCTCACCATAGGCTGCCGGGATCCAGGCCTCGAGCTTGGCGCGAATCAAACGCGCCAAAACCGGGGCGTCACCGCCGCTGGATACCGCAATCACCAGCGGTGAACGGTCGACGATCGCCGGGAATATCACCGTACACAGGGCTGGCGCATCCACCACGTTGACCGGCAGGCTGAGGGCCTGTGCATCGGCCGACACCTGGGCGTTCAGCCCAGGGTCGTCGGTCGCCGCAATCACCAGCCGGCAGCCGACCAGGTCGGCGGCCTGATAGCCACGCACCAGCACCTCACCGCCACCTTCCCTGGCCATCGCGGCCAGCTGGCCGTCGACATCCGGCGCCACCACGCGCAGCACACCGCCAGCATCCGCCAGCAGGCGCGCTTTGCGCAGGGCAATTTCGCCGCCGCCGACGACCAGCACGCGGCCGCCCTGCAGCTTGTGGAACAGCGGCAGGTAATCCATTTAGCGGATGACCTCGACGCCGCCCATGTACGGCTTCAGCACTTCCGGCACCAGGATCGAGCCGTCGGCCTGCTGGTAGTTTTCCAGCACGGCCACCAGGGTACGGCCCACCGCCAGGCCAGAGCCGTTGAGGGTGTGCACCAGCTCTGGTTTGCCGGTTTCCGGGTTACGCCAGCGGGCCTGCATGCGGCGCGCCTGGAAGTCGCCGCAGTTGGAGCACGAGCTGATCTCGCGGTATTTGTCCTGGCTAGGCACCCACACTTCCAGGTCATAGGTTTTCACCGCGCCAAAGCCCATATCGCCGGTGCAAAGGGCCAGCACACGGTACGGCAGCTCCAGCAGTTGCAGCACGCGCTCGGCGTTGGCAGTCAGGCCTTCCAGGGCTTCCATCGACTTGGCCGGCTCCACCACCTGCACCATCTCGACCTTGTCGAACTGGTGCTGGCGGATCATGCCGCGAGTGTCACGGCCAGAAGCGCCGGCTTCACTGCGGAAGCAAGGGGTGTGCGCGACCAGTTTCAACGGCAGTTGCTTGGCGTCGAGGATTGCCCCGGCCACCAGGTTGGTCAGCGACACTTCGGCGGTCGGGATCAGGTAGAAGTCCGCCTCGCCTTCACGGGTGATCTTGAACAGGTCTTCCTCGAACTTCGGCAGCTGGCCGGTACCCTGCAGGGCCGGGGCCTGCACCAGGTACGGGGTGTAGTGCTCCTCGTAGCCGTGCTCGCCGGTGTGCAGGTTGATCATGAACTGCGCCAGGGCACGGTGCAGGCGGGCGATCGGCCCACGCAGCACGGCAAAACGCGCGCCGGACAGCTTGGCAGCGGCTTCGAAGTCAAGGCCACCGCTAACCTCGCCAAGGGCGACGTGGTCCTGGATTGCGAAGTGGAAGGCCTTCGGCGTGCCCCAACGGCGCACTTCGACGTTGTCGTCTTCGCTGGCACCGACCGGTACGCTGGCGTCAGGCAGGTTCGGGATGGTCAACAAGATGCCGTCCAGCTCGGCCTGGATCTCATCCAGCTCGGCCTTGCCGGCAGCCAGTTCGTTGGCCATGCGCTCAACGTCAGCCATCAGCGGCGCGATATCTTCGCCCTTGGCCTTGGCCTGGCCAATGGACTTGGAACGGGCATTACGCTCGGCCTGCAGTTGCTCGGTGCGGGTCTGCACCGCCTTGCGGCGCTCTTCCAGTGATTCGATGCGCGCGACATCCAGGCTGAAGCCACGGGAGGCCAGGCGATCCGCCACTTCCTGAAGTTGGCCGCGTAACAGTTTGGAATCGAGCATATCGTTCTCTCGTTATGTGTAGGTGTTGGTTCAGAATCGGGTCAGGGACAGGCCGGCCCAGGTCGCGAGCAGCCCGCCCACCACGCTGATACTGGTATAGCCCAAGGCCAGGGGCACTTGCCCGCTTTCCATCAGGCGCACGGTATCGAGCGAGAAGGAGGAAAAGGTCGTCAGGCCGCCGAGGAAGCCGACAATCAGGCCGGCACGCAATTCGACCGGCGCCAGCGGCCTGTGCAAGAACAGGCCATAGAGCACGCCGATCAGCAAGCAGCCAACCAGGTTGACCGCCAGCGTACCGGCATAGAAGTGCCGTGGCCAGTGGGCCGTTACCCAGTTGGCAGTGGCAAAGCGCAACAGGGTACCGGCGATACCACCCGCGCTGACCGCGGCTATCACTGCAATCACGGTTTTCTCCGCTGACGGGGGCTGTTGCGGTCAAGGTCGGCCAGGTGGCGCAGCTTCTCGCCAATTTTCAGTTCCAGGCCACGCGGCACCGGCTGGTAGTACTGGCGGGGCTCAAGCTGGTCGGGGAAGTAGTCCTCACCGGCAGCATAAGCGTCGGGCTCATCGTGGGCATAGCGGTACTCGTCGCCGTAACCCAGCTGCTTCATCAGCTTGGTCGGGGCATTGCGCAGGTGCAGCGGCACCTCCAGCGAGCCATGTTCGGCCGCTTCACGCAGGGCGGTCTTGAAGCCCATGTACACGGCGTTGCTTTTCGGCGCGCAGGCCAGGTAGGTGATGGCCTGTGCCACTGCCAGCTCGCCCTCGGGGCTGCCCAGGCGCTCTTGTACATCCCACGCCGCCAGGCACAGGCTGAGCGCGCGCGGGTCGGCGTTGCCGATGTCTTCGCTGGCCATGCGTACCACGCGGCGGGCGATGTACAACGGGTCGCAGCCACCGTCGAGCATGCGCGCAAACCAGTACAGGGCGCCATCGGGGTTGGAGCCGCGCACTGACTTGTGCAGCGCAGAAATCTGGTCGTAGAACGCCTCGCCACCCTTGTCGAAACGGCGGCGGCTGTCACCCAGCAGGCTCTGCAGCATCTCGACATCGATCTCACTGCCGTCTTCGGCCAGGTCAGAGGCGTTTTCGAGAAAGTTGAGCATCCGCCGGCCGTCGCCATCGGCGGCGGCCATCAGCATCTTGAAGGCCTCGTCACCGACCCGCAGGTTGCGCTTGCCCAGGCCACGCTCTTCGGTCAGCGCACGGTTGACCAGCTTGCGCAGCGCCGCCTCGTCGAGGCTCTTGAGCACGTAGACCCGCGCCCGTGACAACAGCGCGTTGTTAAGCTCGAACGACGGGTTTTCGGTGGTGGCGCCGATGAACAGCAGGGTGCCGTCTTCCACATAGGGTAAAAACGCGTCCTGCTGAGACTTGTTGAACCGGTGGACTTCATCGACGAACAGGATGGTGCGGCGGCCATACTGGCCGGCCTGCTGCTTGGCCACCTCGACCGCCTGGCGGATCTCCTTGACCCCGGCCAATACCGCCGAGACGGTTTCGAAGTGGGCGTCGCAGAACTGCGCCAGCAGCCGCGCCAGCGTGGTCTTGCCCACCCCTGGCGGCCCCCAGAAGATCATCGAGTGCAGCGCGCCCTGCTCCAGCGCTTCACGCAGCGGTTTGCCGCGCGCCAGCAGGTGCTCCTGGCCGACATACTCGTCCAGGTTGGACGGGCGCAGGCGGGCGGCCAGGGGCTGGGCGACAGGTTCGCTTCGAAACAGGTCCATGACGAGCTCCGGTTACTCCTTGATCACGTCCGCGCCTTTGGGGATGTCGAACCTGAACGTGCTGTCCGGCACCGGCTGGTTGGCCTTGACGCCATTGAACAGGATGTTGGTGCGCTGGCCGACGCTGTCGATCAGTTGCATGTCATTGATCAGGCCCTTGCGGAACGACACGCGCAGCGAGTCGAACAAGGTGTCCTTGGTCTTGGGCTTGAGGGTGAAGTCCATCACTTCGCCCTGCTCCTTCGAGGCGATGTCGAAGCTCTGGCTGATCTTCGACACATCACCCGACAGCAGCAGCGCCGGGGTCTGGTTCAGGCGTACGTCGAGCTTCTTGATGGTGGCTTGTTCCAGGTCCGGGTCCCACAGGGTGACGTTCTTGCCGTCCGACACCACCACCTGCTCCTGCGGTGCATCGGTGTGCCAGTAGAACAGGCCCGGGCGCTTGACCGTCATCTTGCCCGAGGTTTCCTGCAGGCTGGTGCCGTCGGCACCCAGGGTCAGCTGGGAGAAGTTGGCCTCGAGGGTCTGCGACTTTTCCAGCAGCTGCGTCAGGCGTTGTACGTCTTGCTCACCGGCATAAGCAGTAACCGAGCCCAGGGTCAGGGCAGAAACCAACAGCATGCGAATCGCGCGCATGGGAATCCTCATTGAGCGTTGAAAAGGCCGGACGCCACCGTTGGCGCCCGGCAGGGTGTTCATCAGTCGCGCGGGCCGCCCGGGGCAATCACTTCCCGCGAGCCGTTGCTGTTCATCGGGGTGACAACGCCGGCCATCTCCATCGACTCGATCATGCGCGCGGCACGGTTGTAGCCGATCTTCAGCTTGCGTTGCACGGCAGAAATGGAAGCACGACGGCTCTCGAGCACGAATTGCACCGCTTCATCATACAGGGCGTCGGTTTCGGCATCGTCACCGTCGCCACCACCGCCGCCGCCATCAAAGCCGCTACCGGCTTCTTCGACGCCGTTGAGGATGTCATCGTTGTAGTCCGGGGCGCCACGCAGCTTCCACGCCTCGACCGTGCGGTGCACCTCATCGTCGGACACGAAGGCGCCGTGCACCCGGATCGGCAGGCTGGTGCCCGGCGGCATGTACAGCATGTCACCATGGCCCAGCAGCTGCTCGGCACCACCCTGGTCGATGATGGTCCGCGAGTCGATCTTGCTGGACACCTGGAACGCCATACGGGTCGGAATGTTGGCCTTGATCAGGCCGGTGATCACGTCCACCGAAGGGCGCTGGGTGGCGAGGATCAAGTGGATACCCGCCGCCCGCGCCTTCTGCGCGATACGGGCGATCAGCTCTTCGACCTTTTTGCCGACGATCATCATCATGTCGGCGAACTCGTCCACCACCACCACGATGGTTGGCAGGGTTTTCAGCGCCGGCGGCTCGTCGTCCATGCTCTCGCGACGGTACAGCGGGTCATGGATGATTTCACCTGCCTCCTGGGCATCCTTGATCTTGCGGTTGAAACCGGCCAGGTTACGCACGCCCATGGCCGCCATCAGCTTGTAGCGCCGCTCCATCTCGGCCACGCTCCAGCGCAGCGCGTTGGCGGCGTCCTTCATGTCGGTCACCACCGGGCACAGCAGGTGCGGAATGCCTTCGTAGATCGACAGTTCGAGCATTTTCGGGTCGATCATGATCAACCGCGCGTCTTCCGGGCTGGACTTGAACAGGATCGACAGAATCATCGCGTTCACACCCACCGACTTACCAGAACCGGTGGTACCGGCCACCAGCAGGTGGGGCATCTTGGCCAGGTCGGTAATCACCGGCTTGCCGCCGATGTCGTGCCCCAGGGCCAGCGTGACCGGCGATTTCTGTTCGTCATACTGCGGCGTGGCCAGCACTTCAGAGAAGCGCACCATCTGCCGGTTTTCATTGGGGATCTCGATACCCACGGTGGTCTTGCCGGGGATGACCTCGACCACACGCACACTGGTCACCGCCAGCGAACGCGCCAGGTCCTTGGCCAGGTTGGCGATACGGCTGACCTTCACGCCGGCGGCAGGCTGGATTTCGTAACGGGTAATGACCGGGCCGGGGTGGATCGAGTCTACCGACACCTCCACGCCGAATTCCTTGAGTTTGATTTCCAGCAGCTGACCGACACCGGCCAGGGATTCTGGCGAGTACTCGATCTTCTTCTGCTCGGCCGGGTCGAGGATGGAAATCGACGGCAAGGTGCCTTCCACGGCGCTGTCGATGAACAGCGGCGCCTGCTTCTCCTTCATCACCCGCTTGCTCGGCTCTGGCGCCTTGTCGGCTGACGGCGGCACGATCATCGGGGTGGCGGGCTGCGCACGGGGCACTATCGGCTCGCGTGATACCACCGGCTCGCGGGCGAGGGTTGGCTCGCGCGGCACGACCGGTTCGCGGCTCAGGGTCGGCTCACGCGGCTCCGCCACCGGGGCAGGTGCTTCTTCCCGCTTGAAGATACGTTCACGCAGGGCCGGCTTGGCCGGTTCGCGCTTCTCGGCGGCCATCGGCGCGGCCTTGACCACCGGCTCATCCTCGCGCAGCTGTGCTTCGAGGCGCTTGCGCTCGTTGCGGGCTTCCCACCAGCGGTTGGCGGCGCCTTGCACCAGCTCGAACAGGTCGAGGGTAATCTTGCCGGTCAGGTCCATCACCTTGAACCACGACAGGTCGGTAAACACGGTCAGGCCGAACAGGAACAGGGCAATGAACATCAGCGTGCTGCCCTGCACGTTCAACAGGTTGCGCGCCAGGTCGCCAAGGCTTTCGCCCAGCGCGCCCCCGGCGGAGAACGGCAGGCTCGCCGACGGGTGGAAGTGGATATGCGCCAGCGCCGCCCCCGACAGCACCAGGAATACCAGGCCGATCAGCCGCCAGGAGAACAGCCAGCCGCTCCAGTCCCACGGCTGGTGGCGTTGGCGGAAGATCTGCCAGGTCTTGACTGCCAGCAGCAGCGGGAAGATATAGGCGAAGTACCCCAGCACCATGAACAGGATGTCGGCGAAGTAGGCACCGGCACGCCCGGCGGCGTTCTGTACCTGGTCCACGGTGGCGGTGTGGCTGAAGCCCGGGTCCGAGGTGTCGTAGGTCAGCAGCGCCATCCACAGGTACAGGCACAGGGCGCCGACAGCGATCAACGCACCTTCCTTGAGGCGATAGTGCAGCTGTTGCCGCCACAGGGGCACGGGCAATGGAGCTGGGGTTGCGGTGGTTTTCTTCAAAACGCGTCTATTCCTGCGCGTGGTGCGCGTCCAATAGTGATCGGCCGGCGGTGCGGCCAATGAACCACTACTTTTAACATTACTGCCCGCCCACTGCCATGACGGCGCGCCATAAGGCGCTTGAGTGGGGGCGACTTTCGTATAGCTGCAATTTGAGCACGCATTTTCTTTTGTGACAAAGGCTTATGCTGTGTTTTTGCACAGGTGTGACAGCAAATGTAGCGGTTGGTGCCTGTGGTTTCATGAATGTGTAGGAAATTGCCCAACTTGCACGACCCACAGGCGTGGGGACCTCAAAGACATTGACCCTGGTTTTCACCCGCGCCATGCTGCCCTCTCCCCTCCCCCACCGCACGATAGACCATGCTCACCTGGCTGACCCGCGACTCGCTCACCTTCCCGCCCCTGGAAAAGGCCCTGCACGACCCTAACGGCCTGCTCGCCGCTGGCGGCGACCTGAGCCCGGAGCGGTTGGTGCAGGCCTATCGCCATGGCTGCTTTCCCTGGTACCAGGACGGCCAGCCGATCCTCTGGTGGTCACCCGACCCGCGCACGGTCTTGCTGCCAGACCAACTGCACGTGTCGCGGTCGCTGGCCAAGCTGATGCGCCAGGGCCGCTACCAGGTCAGTTTCGACACCGACTTCCCGGCGGTGATCGCCGCCTGCGCCGCGCCCCGCGACTACGCCGACGGCACCTGGATCACCGACACCATGCGCAACGCCTACTGCAAACTGCACCGGCGCGGCATCGCCCACTCGGTGGAGGTACGCCAGGACGGCGAGCTGGTCGGCGGCCTGTATGGCCTGGCGATGGGCCAGCTGTTCTTCGGCGAATCGATGTTCAGCCGTGCGGACAACGCCTCCAAGGTAGGCTTCGTGACCTTGGTCGAGCACCTGCGCCAGGCCGGCTTCGTGCTGATCGACTGCCAGATGCCGACCAACCACCTGCACAGCCTGGGCGCCCAGGCCATCAGCCGCGCCGAGTTCGCCGGCTACCTGGCACGCCACCTCGACCAGCCCAACAGCGCTACCTGGGTGGTTGCCTAGGCGAGTTGCCATAGCTGGCTTACACTTAAAGCAACGTCTCACCGATGGGGGTTGATCATGACAGAGCTGGCGCGGTTGAAGTTTTATGCCACTCAACCCCACTCCTGCAGCTACCTGCCCGACGAGCAGGCGACCACACTGTTCCTCGACCCCAGCCAGCCGATGGACGTGAACGTGTACGCCGACCTGTCGGAAATGGGCTTTCGCCGTAGCGGCGACCACCTGTACCGCCCGCACTGCCAAAACTGCAACGCCTGCGTGCCGGCGCGCATTCCAGCGGCACGCTTCATCCCCAACCGACAGCAGCGGCGCATTCTCAAGCGCAACACCGACTTGACGGTGACCGCGGCGCGCCCGGCGTTCAAGGAAGAATACTTCGAGCTGTACCGACGCTATATCGAAACGCGCCACGCCGACGGTGACATGTACCCGCCCAGCCGCGACCAGTTTTCCACCTTCCTGGTGCGCGACTTGCCATTCTGCTGGTTCTACGAGTTCCGCCTGGAAGGCCGCCTGCTGGCAGTGGCGGTGTGCGACCTGCTGCCCAACGGGCTGTCGGCGGTGTACACCTTTTACGAACCGGACGAAGAGCGCCGCAGCCTTGGCCGCTTCGCCATCCTCTGGCAGATCACCGAAGCCCTGCGCCAGAACCTGGAGGCGGTCTACCTGGGTTACTGGATCAAGAACTGCAAGAAAATGAACTACAAGACGCAGTATCGGCCTATCGAGTTGCTGATAAACCAGCGCTGGGTCACCCTCAACTGAAAGCATTGGCTTGACACGCAGTTTTCGGGCATAATCCACGCCACTTTTTTGCCCGCTGCGGTTATGCGTCGGGCTAACACTGGATACCGAGGGCTCAACTGCATGTCGAAAGAAGACAGCTTCGAAATGGAAGGTACTGTCGTCGACACCCTGCCCAACACCATGTTCCGCGTGGAGTTGGAAAACGGGCACGTCGTAACCGCGCACATCTCCGGAAAGATGCGCAAGAACTACATTCGTATTCTCACTGGCGACAAGGTCCGCGTCGAACTGACACCGTACGACCTGAGCAAGGGCCGCATCACCTACCGTGCGCGCTAAGCTCAAGCCATGAAAAAGCCCGGCCATGTGCCGGGCTTTTTTGTGCCTTACGAAATTCAAAGGGGACTGCAAGGCAGCCCCCGCACATCACGCAACCTCAGCCGTGGTCTCGAAGTCGAACACCAGTTCGCCATCGCGCAGGTCGACGTGCACCACGCCGCCATGCTCGGCCAGTTCGCCAAACAGGATCTCCTCGGCCAGCGGCCGCTTGATCTTGTCCTGGATCAGCCGCGCCATCGGCCGCGCACCCATCTGCACGTCGTAGCCCGATGCCGCGAGCCAGCCGCGGGCGTCATCACTGACTTCCAGCAGCACACGCTTGTCTTCCAGCTGCGCCTGCAGTTCGATAAGGAACTTGTCGACGATGCTCTTGATCGTCTCGTGGCTCAGGCGGCCGAACTGGATAATGGTATCCAGGCGGTTGCGGAACTCAGGCGTGAAGCTCTTGCGGATAACTTCCATGGCATCGGACGCGTGGTCCTGATGAGTGAAGCCGATCGACGCCCGCGCCGCGGTTTCGGCACCGGCGTTGGTGGTCATGATCAGGATCACGTTACGGAAGTCAGCCTTACGCCCGTTGTTATCGGTCAGGGTACCGTGGTCCATCACCTGCAGCAGCAGATTGAAGACTTCCGGGTGGGCCTTCTCGATTTCGTCGAGCAGCAAGACGCAATGCGGCTGCTTGGTGATCGCCTCGGTCAGCAAACCGCCCTGATCGAAGCCGACGTAACCGGGTGGCGCACCGATCAGGCGCGACACGGTGTGACGCTCCATGTACTCGGACATGTCGAAGCGGACCAGTTCTACGCCAAGCGCCTTCGCCAACTGCCGGGCAGCCTCGGTTTTACCCACGCCGGTCGGGCCGGCGAACAGGAACGAACCGACTGGCTTGTCTGGCGACTTCAGGCCGGCACGCGACAGCTTGATCGCAGTCGCCAGCGAGTCGATGGCCTGGTCCTGGCCGAACACGGTCAGTTTCAGGTCACGCTCAAGGTTACGCAGCAGCTCCTTGTCGGAACTGGTCACGTGCTTGGGCGGAATGCGCGCAATCTTGGCCACGATATCCTCGACTTGCGGCACATCGATACGCTTGACGCGATTGGCCTCCGGCTGCAGGCGCTGGTATGCGCCAGCTTCGTCGATCACATCGATGGCCTTGTCTGGCATGTGGCGGTCATTGATGTAGCGCGAGGCCAGCTCGGCAGCGGCGCGCAGCGCTTCGTCGCTGTACTCGATGTTGTGGTGGCTTTCGAAACGCCCTTTCAGGCCGCGCAGAATGCCCACGGTATCTTCGACCGATGGCTCGCTCACATCCACCTTCTGGAAGCGGCGCGCCAAGGCACGGTCTTTCTCGAAGATGCCGCGGAACTCCTGGAAGGTGGTCGAGCCGATGCAACGGATTTCACCCGAAGACAACAGCGGCTTGAGCAGGTTCGAAGCATCCATCACCCCGCCCGACGCCGCACCGGCACCGATGATGGTATGGATTTCGTCGATGAACAGAATGGCCTGCGGGCGCTTGCGCAGTTCGCCGAGCAGCGCCTTGAAGCGCTTCTCGAAGTCACCGCGGTACTTGGTACCAGCCAGCAGCGCACCCAGGTCGAGCGAGTACACCACGCTTTGCGCCAGCAGATCGGGTACCTGGCCATCGACGATGCGCTTGGCCAGGCCTTCGGCGATGGCGGTCTTGCCCACCCCAGCCTCACCCACCAGCAGCGGGTTGTTCTTGCGTCGACGGGCAAGGATTTGCGCTACGCGCTCCACTTCCTGCTCGCGACCGACCAGCGGATCGATACGACCGGCACGCGCCAGTTCGTTCAGGTTGCTGGCGTAGGCATCCAGCGGGTTGCTCGAAGAGGAGGTTTCGCCGCCCTCTTCGTCCTGCATTTCCTGGTCGCTTTCAGACTGCGAACCATGCCCCGGCACCTTGGAGATGCCATGGGCGATGTAGTTGACCACGTCGATGCGCGCCACGCTCTGCTGCTTGAGCAGGAACACGGCCTGGCTTTCCTGTTCGCTGAAGATCGCCACCAGCACGTTGGCGCCGGTTACTTCGCGCTTGCCGGAGCTTTGCACGTGGAACACGGCACGCTGCAGCACGCGCTGGAAGCCCAGGGTTGGCTGGGTTTCACGGTCTTCGTCATTGACGGGAATCAGCGGGGTGGTGGAATCGATGAACTCTTGCAGGTCGTGCTTGAGCTTGTCGAGATTGGCGCCACAGGCGCGCAGAACGGTCGCGGCAGCCTCATTGTCAAGGAGTGCCAGCAGCAGATGTTCGACGGTCATGAACTCATGACGCTTCGAACGGGCCTCCTTGAAGGCAAGATTGAGGGTGACTTCGAGCTCGCGGTTTAACATAGCTTCACCTCATACCCAAGTGGTCGGCGATTAACCGTCCTTCTCGATTTCACAGAGTAGCGGATGCTGGCTTTCCCTGGCGTATTGGTTGACCTGCATTGCCTTTGTTTCGGCGATGTCACGGGTAAACAATCCGCACACTGCCCGCCCCTCGGTATGGACGGTCAGCATGATCTTGGTCGCCAGCTCGCGGTTCAGACTGAAGAACGTCTCGAGCACTTCGACGACGAAATCCATCGGTGTGTAGTCATCGTTGAATAAAACCACCTTGTACATCGGTGGTGCCTGCAGGATCGGCTTGGCTTCCTGAACTGCAAGACCTGAGCCGTCGTCCTCATTCGATTGCGGGCGATCCTGATTGAATGTTAGTCGAATCTCACTAGGTGCATGCATGGAAAGAATTTCATCATGAGCGTCAGGTTAAAGTAGTGGGTTGACTGCACAGGCCGCGGCCGGCGCAGGCGCCGCGTGACCTTGACTATCGGCAAAACGGTGTTACAACCAATAAGAACCCACCGTGGTCGATAAAGATCCGCGCAGTCAACCAGATTTTTCGCAGGTTCGTATGCGGATGAAGTGGATGATACTCCAGTGATGGAGTCCTTTGCAGAGGGACATTGGGATGGCAAGCGGTAAAGTCAAGTGGTTCAACAACGCCAAAGGCTACGGTTTCGTCAATGCCGATGGCGATAGCGAAGACCTCTTCGCCCATTATTCCGCCATCCAGATGGACGGCTACAAGACCCTCAAGGCCGGCCAGACCGTGACGTTCGACATCGTGCAGGGCCCCAAGGGCAAGCACGCGGTGAACATTTCCGGTAACGCAGCCGTGAAGGCAGATATCACGCCGGAGGTCGTCACGGCCAACGCCTGACCTGCTTCGCTTTGCCGGCAGATGAAAAAACCGGCCGCTTCTTCATGGAGCGGCCGGTTTTCCATTGCCTCACATATGCTTGATCATCGCATCGCCAAACCCTGAACTGCCCACCAGCGTCGCCCCCTCCATCAAGCGCTCGAAGTCATAGGTCACGGTCTTGGCCGCAATCGCCCCATTGGTGCCCTTGATGATCAGGTCGGCCGCCTCGGTCCAGCCCATGTGGCGCAGCATCATCTCCGCCGACAGGATCACCGAGCCGGGGTTGACCTTGTCCTGGCCCGCATACTTGGGCGCGGTGCCGTGGGTGGCCTCGAACATGGCCACGGTGTCGGACAGGTTGGCGCCCGGGGCGATGCCGATACCCCCCACCTCAGCCGCCAGGGCGTCGGACAGGTAGTCACCGTTAAGGTTGAGGGTAGCGATCACATCGTACTCGGCCGGGCGCAGCAATATCTGTTGCAGCATGGCGTCGGCGATGGCGTCCTTGACGATCACCTCGCGGCCGGTTTTCGGGTTCTTGAACTTCATCCACGGCCCGCCGTCGAGCAGTTCGGCGCCGAATTCCTCACGGGCCACCTCGTAGCCCCAGTCCTTGAAGGCCCCTTCGGTGAACTTCATGATGTTGCCCTTGTGCACCAAGGTGAGCGACTCCCGGTCGTTGTCCACCACATATTGCAGGGCCTTGCGCACGAGGCGCCTGGTGCCCTCGCGGGACACCGGCTTGACGCCAATGCCGCAGTCCTGGTCGAAGCGGATCTTGGTGACGCCCATTTCCTCTTTCAGGAACTTGATCACCTTGTTCGCTTCGGGCGAGCCAGCCTTCCACTCGATCCCGGCATAGATGTCCTCGGAGTTCTCGCGGAAGATCACCATGTCGACATCACCCGGCTTCTTCACCGGGCTCGGCACCCCCTGGAACCACAGCACCGGGCGCAGGCACACATACAAGTCGAGCTGCTGGCGCAGGGCGACGTTCAGCGAACGGATCCCACCCCCGACCGGGGTGGTCAGCGGGCCCTTGATCGACACCACGAAATCACGCACGGCATCGAGGGTTTCCTGGGGCAGCCAGGTGTCCTGGTCGTACACCTGGGTGGCCTTTTCACCGGCATACACCTCCATCCAGGCGATCTTGCGCTTGCCGCCATAGGCCTTGTGCACGGCGGCGTCGACCACCTTGATCATGACCGGCGAAACATCGACGCCAATTCCGTCGCCTTCGATATAAGGAATGATCGGGTTGTCAGGCACGTTGAGCGAATGGTCTGCATTGACGGTGATCTTGGCGCCGTCGGTCGGAACCTTGATTTTCTGGTATCCCATGCTTGCACTACTCCGCTGTCGGGTGTGGTTTGGACATCATGCGCTGCAATCAGCCTAAACCACATCTGCCGACCTGCAAGGCATGCGGCGTTACGCCACATTGCCGCTTAGTCTTTGGTCTTATAAACGGGCCGATATCACTTGGCCTTGCTGATTAGCCCGAATGGTTTGGTATACTCCGCCGCGACCGAAGGGTCATCGGGGCGAATCCCAGGAAAATGCGGACCGCCCTAGGCCATGAATGGCCGTAAAGCCTGGGTTGTTACCGCAGCTCAGCACTTGACGCTCGACTGATGCATCCACCATCACCGCTCGCAGCCTCTCGACTTTCCGCTCATGGCGCTGCCAGGGCGATGCGCCTACCCTGCGCACCACGAGACTCGAGCACGCTCAGCACACAGAGAGTTAACCCGCATGCCCACCCGTTCCAAGATCATCTATACCTTCACCGACGAAGCCCCCGCCCTCGCCACTTACTCGCTGCTGCCGATCATCGAAGCGTTCACCGCTTCGGCTGACATCGCTGTCGAAACTCGCGACATCTCCCTGGCTGGCCGTATCCTTGCCGCCTTCCCGGAGCAACTGGGCGCAGAGAAGCAAGTAGGCGATCACCTGGCGGAACTGGGCCAGCTGGCTACCACCCCTGAAGCCAACATCATCAAGCTGCCGAACATCAGCGCCTCGGTACCGCAGCTCAAGGCCGCGATCAAGGAACTGCAAGGCAAGGGCTTCAACATCCCTGACTATGCCGACGAGCCGGCCACCGCGGACGAAAAAGAATCCCGTGCCCGCTACGACCGCATCAAGGGTTCCGCCGTGAACCCGGTGCTGCGCGAAGGCAACTCCGACCGCCGCGCGCCGCTGTCGGTCAAGAACTACGCCCGCAAGCACCCGCACAAAATGGGCGCCTGGGCCGCCGACTCCAAGTCGCACGTTGCCCACATGACTCAGGGCGACTTCTACGGCAGTGAGAAAGCCGCACTGATCGAAGCTGACGATAGCCTGCGCATCGAGCTGGTCGGCAAAGACGGCAGCACCACCGTGCTGAAAGAAAAGACTGCGGTCAAGGCTGCCGAAGTCATCGACTGCGCGACCATGAGCCGCAAGGCCCTGAAAGCCTTCATCGCCGAGCAGATCGCCGATGCCAAGGCCTCTGGCGTGCTGCTGTCGGTGCACCTGAAAGCCACCATGATGAAGGTCTCCGACCCGATCATGTTCGGCGTCATCGTCGAAGAATTCTACGGCGACGTGCTGGCCAAGCACGCCGCAGCGCTGGCCGAGGTCGGCTTCAACGCCAACAACGGTATCGGCGACCTGTACGCCCGCATCAAGGACCTGCCAGCTGACAAGCAGGCCGAAATCGAAGCCGACATCCAGGCCCTGTACGCCGAGCGTCCGGCCCTGGCCATGGTCAACTCCGACAAAGGCATCACCAACCTGCACGTGCCGAGCGACGTGATCGTCGACGCCTCGATGCCGGCCATGATCCGTGACTCGGGCAAGATGTGGAACACTGCTGGCGAACTGCAAGACGCCAAGGCCGTGATCCCGGACCGTTGCTACGCCGGTATCTACCAGGCCACCATCGAAGACTGCAAGAAAAACGGTGCCTTCGATCCGACCACCATGGGCAGCGTGCCGAACGTTGGCCTGATGGCGCAGAAAGCCGAAGAGTATGGCTCCCACGACAAGACCTTCCAGATCAAGGCTGACGGTGTGGTTCGCGTAGTCGATGGCAAGGGCAACGTCGTGCTGGAGCAGAACGTCGAAGCCGGCGACATCTTCCGCATGTGCCAGACCAAGGACGCGCCGATCCAGGACTGGGTCAAGCTGGCCGTCAACCGCGCCCGCCTGAGCAACACCCCTGCGGTGTTCTGGCTGGACCCGGCCCGCGCCCACGACGGCGTGATGATCGAGAAGGTACAGAAGTACCTGAAGGATCACGACACCACCGGCCTGGACATCCGTGTACTGGCTCCGGTCGACGCCATCAAGTTCTCCCTGGCCCGCATTCGCGAAGGCAAGGACACCATTTCGGTGACCGGCAACGTGCTGCGCGACTACCTGACCGACCTGTTCCCGATCATGGAGCTGGGCACCAGCGCCAAGATGCTGTCGATCGTGCCGCTGATGAACGGCGGTGGCCTGTTCGAAACCGGCGCCGGCGGTTCGGCACCGAAGCACGTGCAGCAGCTGGTTGAAGAGAACTTCCTGCGTTGGGACTCGCTGGGTGAATTCCTGGCCCTGGCCGCTTCCCTGGAGCACCTGGGCAACACCTACGACAACCCGCGCGCCAAGGTCCTGGCCAACACCCTGGACCAGGCCACCGGCAAGTTCCTCGACACCAACAAGTCGCCATCGCGCAAAGTCGGTGGTATCGACAACCGCGGCAGCCACTTCTACCTGACCCTGTACTGGGCCCAGGCCCTGGCTGCCCAGAGCGACGACGCTGCCCTGCAGGCACGCTTCGCCCCGCTGGCCAAGACCCTGACCGAGAACGAGGAGACTATCGTCGCCGAGCTCAACGCCGTTCAGGGCAAGCCGGCCGACATCGGTGGCTACTACGCGCCGGATGCCGAGCTGACTGCCAAGGTGATGCGCCCAAGCCAGACCCTGAACAGCGCCATTGCCGCCCTGTAAGGTTCGCTTGAAGTAACAGCACAAACCCCGGCCACGCACCGGGGTTTGTGCTTTCTGGATCGGGGCCGCTGCGCAGCCCTTCGCGGGCTTGCCCGCTCACACACAGGAAAGGTGCTGCCAGCAAGACCTGCACGGCACCTGTGGGAGCGGGCGAGCCCGCGAAGGACCGCAAGGCGGTCCCGGCAATCTGAAAGGACATGGCAAATGACCTGGCAACCCCACATCACCGTAGCGACCATCGTCGAACACGAAGGCAAGTTCCTCTTCGTCGAGGAGTTCAAAGCCAACCAGCACGTCTTCAACCAGCCTGCCGGCCACCTCGAGCCCAACGAGACCTTGCCCCAGGCCGCCCTGCGCGAAACCCTGGAAGAAACCGCCTGGGAAGTCGAGCTGACCGGCGTGGTCGGCATCTACCTGTACACCGCCCCCAGCAACGGCGTGACCTACCAGCGCATCTGCTTCGCCGCCCGCCCCGTGCGCCATCACGCCGACCTGGCACTGGACAGCGACATCGTCCGCGCCGTGTGGCTGACCCGCGACGAACTGCTGGCCGACCCCACTCGCTGGCGCAGCGAGCTGGTGCCGCGCTGCCTGGATGACTACCTCAAAGGCCCGCTGCACAGCCTCGACCTGCTACGCGACTGACGCGGCGCTGCGGGTTTGATAGAATCGGCGTTTTTCCCCTTTGATACACACCGGTACCCATGACCAGCCCAGCACTCAAAGACCCCGCCAAGACCCGCGTCATCGTCGGCATGTCCGGCGGCGTGGACTCTTCCGTCTCCGCCCTTCTGCTCATCGAGCAGGGCTACCAGGTGGAAGGGCTGTTCATGAAGAACTGGGAAGAAGACGACGGCACCGAATACTGCACCGCCCGTGAAGACCTGGCCGACGCCCAGGCCGTGTGCGACCGTATCGGTATCAAGCTGCACACCGCCAACTTCGCCGCCGAGTACTGGGACAACGTGTTCGAGCACTTCCTTGAAGAATACAAGGCCGGCCGAACGCCCAACCCTGACATCCTCTGCAACCGCGAAATCAAGTTCAAGGCGTTCCTCGACTACGCCCTGTCGCTGGGGGCCGACATGATCGCCACCGGCCACTACGTGCGCCGCCGCGACACCGGCAGCCTCACCGAATTGCTCAAGGGCCTGGACCCGAACAAGGACCAGAGCTACTTCCTGCACGCCGTCGGCGGCAAGGAAATCGCCCGCACGCTATTCCCGGTCGGCGAGCTGGAAAAGCCCGAAGTACGCGCCATCGCCGAAAAACACGGCCTGGCCACCGCCAAGAAAAAGGATTCCACCGGTATCTGCTTCATTGGCGAGCGCCGCTTCAGCGACTTCCTCAAGCAGTACCTGCCGGCCCAGCCTGGCAATATCGAAACCACCGAAGGTGAAGTGATCGGCCGCCACCACGGCCTGATGTACCACACCATCGGCCAGCGCCAGGGCCTGGGCATTGGCGGCCTGAAGGATGCCGGTGACGAGCCGTGGTACGTGCTGCACAAAGACCTGACCCGCAACGTGCTGGTGGTCGGCCAGGGCAACGAACACCCGTGGCTGTTCTCCCGCGCCCTGCTGGCTTCGGAGATTTTCTGGGTCAACCCGGTCGACCTCAGCAGCCCGCGCCAGCTCACCGCCAAGGTGCGCTACCGCCAGAGCGACCAGCAGTGCACCCTGGCGCTGACCGCAAACGGTTACCGCGCCGTCTTCGACGAGCCGCAACGCGCGGTAACGCCTGGCCAGTCGGTCGTATTCTACGATGGCGAGGTGTGCCTGGGTGGCGGCGTGATCGAAGCCGCAGAGCCGTGGAGCCCGCGCGCATGAGCAACCTGCAGGAGCAATTGATTGCCCTGGGCGGCGTGTTCCAAGCCGCCGTGCTGGTCGACCGCATCGCCCGTACCGGCCAGGCCAGTGAGGCCAACATCGCCTGCATGCTGGGTAGCCTGCTGGTACGTGACCCCAATAACACCCTGGAAGTGTTCGGCGGTGACGACCTGAACCTGCGCGACGGCTATCGCGCACTGGTCGGCGCCCTGGAGCGGGACCCCAGCAGCCTGCAGCGCGAACCGCTGCGCTACGCCCTGTCGATGCTGGGCCTGGAACGCCAGTTGAACAAGCGTGGCGACCTGCTCGACACCATCGGCAACCGCCTGCCACAGATCCAGTCGCAAGCGGATCATTTTGGCCTGGTTCACGAAAACGTCATCGCTTCCAGTGGAGCCTTGTACCAGGACACCCTCAGCACCTTGCGCCAGCGCATCCAGGTACACGGCGACATGCGCTTCCTGCAGCAGCCCAACAACGCCTCGAAGATCCGCGCCTTGCTGCTGGCCGGCATCCGCGCTGCGCGCCTGTGGCGCCAGCTGGGCGGGCACCGCTGGCAGCTGGTGTTCAGCCGGCGCAAGTTGCTGAATGAACTGTACGACATGATGCGTACGCCTTCGTGACAGGCGCACGCTGAACCCTGTGGGAGCGGGTTCACCCGCGAATGCAATATTGGCCTCGCTACCGCATTCGCAGGTAAACACGCTCCCACAGGCATCGCATTAAGCTTTTTTGTAGGGCCGACCTTTGGTCAGCCACCCGACCCAGGCGCAATTTTCATGTATGATATGCGCCCTTCCAAAAGCCTGACTGTCCGAGAACACCCCATGCAGCTTTCTTCGCTCACTGCGGTTTCCCCTGTAGACGGCCGTTATGCCGGCAAAACCCAGGCCCTGCGCCCCATTTTCAGCGAATTCGGCCTGATCCGTTTCCGCGCCCTGGTCGAAGTGCGCTGGCTGCAGCGCCTGGCCGCCCACCCGCAGATCAGCGAAGTGCCGGCGTTCTCCGCCGAAGCCAACGCCCTGCTGGACAACCTGGCCAGCGATTTCAAGCTGGAGCACGCCGAGCGTGTGAAGGAAATCGAGCGCACCACCAACCACGACGTCAAGGCGATCGAATACCTCCTCAAGGAGCAGGCTGCCCAGCTGCCTGAGCTGGCCAAGGTCAGTGAGTTCATCCACTTCGCCTGCACCAGCGAGGACATCAACAACCTGTCCCACGCCCTGATGCTGCGCGCCGGCCGTGACGACGTGCTGCTGCCGCTGATGCGTCAGATCGCCGACGCCATCCGCGCCCTGGCCCACGCTCACGCCGACGTGCCAATGCTGTCACGCACCCACGGCCAGCCGGCTTCGCCGACTACCCTGGGCAAGGAACTGGCCAACGTCGTGTACCGCCTGGAGCGCCAGATCGCCCAGGTTGCCGCCGTACCGCTGCTGGGCAAGATCAACGGCGCCGTGGGCAACTACAACGCCCACCTGTCGGCCTACTCGCAGATCGACTGGGAAGCCAACGCCCGCGCGTTCATCGAAGACGAGCTGGGCCTGCAGTTCAACCCGTACACCACGCAGATCGAGCCGCACGACTATATCGCCGAGCTGTTCGACGCCATCGCCCGCTTCAACACCATCCTGATCGACTTCGACCGCGATGTGTGGGGCTACATCTCGCTGGGCTACTTCAAGCAGAAGACCGTGGCCGGCGAAATCGGCTCGTCGACCATGCCGCACAAGGTCAACCCAATCGACTTCGAAAACTCCGAAGGCAACCTGGGTATCGCCAACGCGCTGTTCCAGCACCTGGCCAGCAAGCTGCCGATCTCGCGCTGGCAGCGTGACCTGACCGACTCCACCGTGCTGCGCAACCTGGGCGTGGGCTTTGCCCACAGCGTCATCGCCTACGAAGCCAGCCTGAAAGGCATTGGCAAGCTGGAAGTCAACGAAGCTCGTATCGCTGCCGACCTGGACGCCTGCTGGGAAGTGCTGGCCGAGCCGATCCAGACCGTCATGCGCCGCTTCAACATCGAAAACCCCTACGAGAAGCTGAAAGAGCTGACCCGTGGCAAGGGAATCACCCCTGACGCGTTGCTGACCTTCATCGACGGCCTGGAGATGCCAGCCGACGCCAAGGCCGAGCTCAAGCTGCTGACCCCTGCTACCTACATCGGTAACGCGGCAGCCCAGGCCAAACGCATCTAAGCTGACCGTCGCGTACAACGCCCGGCCTGGCCGGGCGTTTTTATTCCCGGACGAAAATTACGTTTTTTCAATAGGTTGAACATGAATCCTGATACTCCACTGCAGCTGCTCGGCGGCATCTCGGCCCGCGAATTCATGCGCGACTACTGGCAGAAGAAGCCGCTGCTGGTGCGCCAGGCCTTCCCGGACTTCATCAGCCCGATCGACCCCGACGAACTGGCTGGCCTGGCCCTGGAAGACGAAGTCGAGTCGCGCATCGTGCTGGAACACGGCGCCCACCCGTGGGAGCTGCGCCGTGGTCCGTTCAACGAAGACACCTTCGCAGAGCTGCCCGAAAAAGACTGGACCCTGCTGGTACAGGCCGTCGACCAGTTCGTTCCGGAGGTGGCCGAACTGCTGGAGAACTTCCGGTTCCTGCCAAGCTGGCGTATCGATGACGTGATGATCAGCTTCGCCACCCCGGGTGGCAGCGTTGGCCCGCACTTCGACAACTATGACGTGTTCCTGCTGCAGGGCCACGGCCAGCGCAACTGGAAGATCGGCCAGATGTGCAGCAGCGACAGCCCGCTGCTGGAGCACGCCGACCTGCGTATCCTGGCTGAATTCGAGCAGAGTGAAGAGTGGACCCTGGAACCAGGCGACATGCTCTACCTGCCACCGCGTCTGGCCCACTACGGGGTGGCCGTGGATGACTGCCTGACCTACTCGGTCGGCTTCCGCGCCCCAAGCGCTGCTGAAGTGCTGACCCACTTCACCGACTTCCTCGGCCAGTTCCTGCCCGACGAAGAACGCTACAGCGACGCCGACGCCCAGCCTGTCAGCGACCCGCACCAGATCCAGCATGACGCCCTCGACCGCCTCAAGGCGCTGCTCGACAAGCACATGGGCGACAAGGACCTGCTGCTGACCTGGTTCGGCCAGTTCATGACCGAGCCGCGCTACCCCGAGCAGATCGTCGGCGAAGAGCTGAGCGAGGAAGAGCTGATCGACGCCCTGGAGCAAGGTGCCATTCTGATCCGTAACCCGGCTGCACGCATGGCCTGGTCGGAATTCGAAGATGACCTGCTGCTGTTCGCCAGCGGTCGCAGCTGCCCACTGCCGGGGAAACTGCGCGAGCTGCTGAAGCTGGTGTGTGCGGCCGACGCCCTGCACATCGACAACCTGGCGGAATGGCTGCAAGACGAAGATGGCCTCATGCTGGTACAGCAACTGATCAAACAAGGAAGCCTGGGATTCGCCAATGAATAAAATCAGCGTGCGCCTCGCAGACTGGCACAAGGACAATGCCGACATCCGTCGAATCCGTGAAGCGGTATTCGTGGCCGAGCAGCACATTCCGCCGGAACTGGAGTTCGATTCGGAGGATATGGACGCGCAGCATTTCCTGGCACTGGAAGGTGATTATCCGATCGGTACTGCGCGCCTGCTGGCCGATGGCACGATCGGGCGCATTTCGGTGCTCAAGGACTGGCGTGGCCTGAAGGTGGGTGATGCGCTGATGAACGCCGTGATCGTCGAAGCGCAGAACCGCGACCTGAAGCAGCAGATGCTCAGCGCCCAGGTGCATGCCACGCCGTTCTACGAGCGGCTGGGCTTTCGCGTAGTCAGCGAAGAGTTCCTTGAAGCGGGCATCCCGCACGTGGACATGGTGCGCGACTCGCGCGCCTGATCCACAACCTGCACCGGCCGCCTCGCGGGCTTGTCCGCGAAGCGGCCGGCTCAGGTAAAGACATTTCCCCTGACAAAAACCTGTACATCCATCCAGATAAAACTTGCCTCTGCGCCCCCGCTTGCGCATTCTATGGCCCACCACCCCGATAAAGCGTCCCGGCCATGCGCCTGTTCCTCTGCGAAAAACCCTCCCAGGCAAAAGACATCGCCAAAGTGCTCGGCGCCAGCCGCAAGGGCGACGGCTGCTGGCAAGGCACCGACGTCTGCGTCACCTGGTGCATAGGCCACCTGCTGGAAACCGCCCCGCCCGACAGCTACGACGAACGCTACAAGCGCTGGAACCTGGCCGACCTGCCGATCATCCCGGAAAAATGGAAGATGCTGGTCAAGCCCAAGACCGCCAGCCAGTTCAAGGCGGTCAAGCGCCTGCTCGGCGAAGCCCGGGAGCTGGTGATCGCTACCGACGCCGACCGCGAAGGCGAAATGATCGCCCGCGAACTGGTCGAGCACTGCCGCTACCGTGGCCCGGTGCAGCGCCTGTGGCTATCGGCACTGGACGACGCCTCCATCCGCAAGGCCCTGGCGCGCCTGCTGCCCGGCCACGAAACGTTCAACCTGTACCACTCGGCGCTGGGCCGCTCGCGCGCCGACTGGCTGATCGGCATGAACATGAGCCGGCTGTTCACCCTGCTTGGCCGCCAGTCCGGCTACCAGGGCGTGCTACCGGTGGGCCGGGTGCAAACGCCTACCTTGCGCCTGGTGGTCGACCGCGACCGCAGCATCGCCGACTTTGTGCCGGTGCCGTTCTGGGCCATCGACGTGCAGCTGGAGCACGCCGGCCAGCGCTTCAACGCCCAATGGCGCGCCCCCGAAGACGCCTGCGATGACCAGGGCCGCTGCCTGAAGCAGGAGCTGGCGCAAAAAGCCGCCGCGGATATCGGCCAGGCCGGCACTGCCCGGGCGGTAAAGGTCGCCACCGAGCGCGTGCGCGAGGCCGCACCGCTGCCCTTCGACCTTGGCACCCTGCAAGAGCTGTGCTCGAAAAAATTCGGCCTCGGCGCCCAGGAAACCCTCGACATCGCCCAAGCGCTGTACGAGACCCACAAGCTGATCACCTACCCGCGCAGCGACTGCGGTTACCTGCCGCAAAGCCAGCATGCCGAGGCGCCAGCCATTCTCGCAGCATTGCAGCGTGCCGACACCAGCCTGGCGCCGCTGCAGCCGTTCCTGGAGCCCCAGCGCCGCTCGCGGGCCTGGAACGACGCCAAGGTCAGTGCCCACCACGGCATCATCCCCACTGCCGCTGCCAGCGACCCGTCGCGCCTGTCGGGCAAGCACAAGGCTGTGTATACCCTGATCCGCGCCCGCTACCTGGCGCAATTCCTGCCCAACCACGAGTACGACCGCACCCAGGCCGACTTCGACTGTGCCGGGCATGCCCTGCGCGCCGTCGGCAAACAGATCGTCGAGCCGGGTTGGCGCCGCGCCCTGCCCGAGGCACTGACCCCCACCAAGGGTCGTGAAGCACCGCCGGCTCAAGTGTTGCCAGTGCTGCGCGAAGGCCAGGACTGCACCGTGCAAGGGCTGCAATTGAAAGACCTGTGGACCCAGCCGCCCAAGCCGTTCACTGAGGGCGACCTGATCAAGGCGATGAAAAACGTGGCCAAGCTGGTGGAGGACCCGCGCCTGAAGCAGAAGCTGAAAGAAACCACCGGCATCGGCACCGAAGCCACCCGCGCCAGCATCATCCAGGGCCTGCTCGACCGCGGCTACCTGGTGAAGAACGGCAAAGCGCTCGCGGCCACGCCTGCGGCCTTCAGCCTGATCGACGCCGTGCCCCGCGCCATCGCAGACCCTGGCACCACGGCGATCTGGGAGCAGGCACTGGACATGGTGCAGAGTGGCGAGATGACCCTCGAAGAGTTCGTCGCCCGGCAATCGGCGTGGATGGGCAAGCTGGTGGAACGCTGCAGCGGGCTGCGCATGACCATCAGCGGGCCGGCAGCCGGGGCAGCGCCGCCCTGGAAGAAAAAGCGTCGCGGTGGTGGCAAGAGTAAAGCGGCTGGAGGCAAGACTACCGCCAGCAAACCCCGCCAGCCTCGGAAAAAAGCAACAACCTAGCCGTTGTAGTGAAGGTAATCCGCGAACAAGCCGGTACAGACAGCACACCTCAATGGGGAAAACCACAAGCCCCGCACGACACATTGGCACCATGAAATTTACCTGCTAAGTTTTCATGAAAATAATCACAATAATTTTCACGAGGCTTCTGCATGTTCAAACAGTCCGCCCAGCACGTCGCCAGCTACTACGCCCAGACTTACCCCGCCAACATCCCGTTACGCCCTACCCTGCAAGGCAGCCATGACACCGACGTGCTGATCATCGGCGCCGGCTTCAGCGGCCTGCACACGGCCCTGCGCCTGACCCAGGCCGGTAAGCGCGTGACAGTGCTGGAAGCCAGCCGCGTGGCCTGGGCTGCCTCTGGGCGCAATGGCGGCCAGGCCCTGCTCGGCTGGTCTTGCGACATGCCGCCACTGGAAAAGGCCCTGGGCGTGGAACGCACCCAACGGCTGTGGGCAAGCATGTGCTGGGCGGCCGACGAACTGCGCGAACTGCCCCAACGCCACGGCTTTGATATCGATTATCGGCTGGGCAGCCTATGGACCGCCGTGCTGCCGCGCCGGGTGAAAATGCTTGAAGAAGCCCTGCACGACGCCGAACACAAATGGGGCTACGACGCCCTGCGCCTGATCGGCCGCGACGAGCTGCCGGAATGGATCGACAGCCCCCGTTACCAAGCTGCGCTGTATGACGGCAAAGGCGCCCACCTCAACCCCCTCAAGCTGGCCCAAGGCCTGGCCCGCACCCTCGAAGCCGGTGGTGGGCACATCTACGAACAGAGCCAGGTACTCAGCTATCAACAAGCCGGCAACGGCTATATCGCCCGGACGGACAACGGCGAAGTGCGCTGCCAAGTCTTGGTGCTGGCCTGCAACGCCTACATCGACCACCTCGACCGTGACCTGTCGCGGCGCCTGTTGCCGGTCGGTTCCTACCAGGTGGCCACCGCGCCTCTGGACGCCGACTTCGCCCATTCGTTGCTACCTCGCAACAGTTGCGTGATCGACAACCAGTTCGTACCCGACTACTTCCGCCTCACCCCAGACCACCGCCTGCTGTTCGGCGGTGGCTGCACTTACCTGGGCGGCATTCCCAAGGACGTCGCCAGCGCCACCCGCCCTTACCTGGAGCGGGTGTTCCCGCAACTGGCCGGAGTCGCCATTGACTATGCCTGGGGCGGCCATATCGATTGCAGCCTCCGGCGCACCCCTGACGTCGGCCACGAAGGGCAGCGCTATTGGCTGCAGGGTTTCTCCGGCCACGGCGTACTGCCGACCCTGGCCGCGGCACGAGCGGTCAGTGATGCCATTCTCGGTGACGACGACCTGTTGGCGCTGTACCAAGGCATCGACAACGGTCGTTTCCCCGGCGGGGACCTGCTCGCAGCACCGCTGGAAGCCGCCGCCAAGGCCTGGTACAGAATGCGTGACACGCTCTGAAGACCACCGGCACTTGCTGCGCCGAAATCTCCCCTATTCTCAATAGCTCCCTTCGGTTCCTGCAGACAGGAGACACGATCATGAGTCACGTAACCACGAAGGATGGCGTGCAGATTTTCTACAAGGACTGGGGCTCCCGCGACGCGCCGGTCATTCATTTCCACCATGGCTGGCCGCTGAGCGCAGATGACTGGGACGCCCAGATGCTGTTCTTTCTCGCCCAGGGCTATCGCGTGGTAGCCCATGACCGCCGTGGCCATGGCCGTTCCAGCCAAGTATGGGATGGCCACGACATGGACCACTACGCCGACGACGTGGCAGCTGTGGTTGCCCACCTGGGCACCCAGGGCGCCGTGCATGTCGGCCACTCCACCGGTGGTGGTGAGGTGGTTCGCTACATGGCCCGGTACCCTCAGGACAAGGTGGCCAAAGCGGTGCTGATCGCCGCCGTACCACCCCTGATGGTGCAAACGCCCGCTAACCCTGGCGGCCTGCCCAAGTCGGTGTTCGACGACTTCCAGGCCCAGGTCGCCAGCAACCGCGCGCAGTTTTACCGGGACGTACCGGCCGGCCCGTTCTACGGCTACAACCGCCCCGGTGCCAAAGCCAGCGAAGGCATCATCGCCAACTGGTGGCGCCAGGGCATGATCGGCAGCGCCAAGGCCCATTACGATGGCATCGTGGCGTTTTCCCAGACCGATTTCACCGAAGACCTCAAGGGCATAAACCAGCCAGTACTGGTGATGCATGGCGACGATGACCAGATCGTGCCGTATGAAAACTCCGGGGTGCTGTCGGCGAAGCTGCTGCCCAATGGCACCCTGAAAACCTACAAAGGCTACCCGCACGGCATGCCGACTACCCATGCCGATGTGATCAACGCGGATCTGCTGGCGTTTATCCGTAGCTGATGCGATAGCCTCTACCGTCCCTTTCGCGGGTAAACCCGCTCCTACAGGATTCCGCCATATTTGTAGGAGCGGGTTTACCCGCAAAAGGGCCAGCACTGGCAACGCACCGCCCCCAGGATTACCATGTCACCCTTCTAGCGCGGCCATTTGCCGCCCCTTTGCCTTCCCTGCCTGCCAAGACCCCATGCCCTTCGAACTCACCGTAGAACCCCTCACCCTGCTGATCCTGGCCCTGGTGGCCTTCGTCGCCGGTTTCATCGATGCCATCGCCGGTGGCGGCGGCCTGCTCACCACCCCGGCCCTGCTCACCGCCGGCATGCCACCGCACCTGGTACTGGGCACCAACAAGCTCAGTTCCACCTTCGGGTCGGCCACTGCAGGTTTCACGTACTACAAACGCAAACTGTTTCACCCGGCGCAGTGGCGCCCGGCGTTGTTCGCCACCTTGACCGGGGCATTGCTCGGTGCGGTCATCGCCCACTACATGCCTGCCGAATGGCTGAACAAGATGCTGCCGGTGATCGTCTTCGCCTGTGGCATCTACCTGCTGTTCGGCGGCACGCCCAAGGCGCCGCTGGATGCCGATGCGCCCATCAAGAAAAAGTGGCAAGTGCCGCAAGGCTTCACCCTGGGCTTCTACGACGGCGTGGCGGGCCCAGGTACCGGGGCCTTCTGGACGGTCAGTACCCTGCTGCTGTACCCCATCGACCTGGTCCGCGCCAGCGGCGTGGCGCGCAGCATGAACTTCGTCAGCAACATCGCGGCGCTGACGGTGTTCATCATTTCCGGGCAGGTGGACTACATCGTCGGCCTGTGCATGGGCCTGTCGGTGATGGTCGGCGCCTTTTTTGGTGCACGCACGGCGATCAGCGGCGGCAGCAAATTCATCCGCCCGGTGTTCATCACCGTGGTGCTGGCGTTGACGGTGCGCTTAGCGTGGCAGCACTGGTTCGGGCAGGCCTGAGGGGCTTTGGCAATGGAATGAGCATTGCCAAAGCCCTGCGCCTAGTCGGAGAACATTGCTGACTGCAGTCAGGACGGGAAAGCCGGAATAGCACAGCCTAGCCGCCGCGCAACGTACAAGTCGATCAGGTAGCGGGCAATGGACCGCCCGGCCGGCAGCGGGGGCAGGTCGTGGACGTTGAACCACTGGGCGTCCTCGATCTCGTCCGGCTGCATGACTATCTCGCCCCCGGCATACTCGGCATGGAACCCCAACATCATCGAATGCGGGAACGGCCAGCACTGGCTGCCGACGTACTGGATGTTCTGCACCTCTACCGCCACCTCTTCCCGCACTTCGCGCACCAGGCAGTCTTCGGCCGACTCACCCGGCTCGGCAAAACCTGCCAGGGTGCTGTACACGCCGGTGACGAAGCGTGGCGAACGCGCCAGCAGGATTTCATCACCGCGGGTCACCAGCACGATCATGCTGGGTGAAATGCGCGGATAGCTACGCAGGTCGCAGGGCTGGCAATACATCGCCCGCTCCCAGTGAATTTGCGTCATCGCCTGGCCGCAGCTGCCGCAGAAACGATGCTCGCGGGCCCAGGTGCCGATCTGCGCGGCATAGCCCAGCACTTTGTAGAGATCGGAGTCGCCTTCCAGCATGAACGCACGCAACCCCCGCCAGCTGCAGCCGGGCACGTCGCTGGCACTGCGCAGCTCCAACAGGAACACCGGCTGGCCGTCGAAGTGGCCGATGCCGTGCTCGCACAATACGTCGAGGTCCTGGCGCTTGAGCCAGTCGCGGGGGAACAGCGCGCCATTGGCGTCCAGCAAAAAACCTTCCGGGCTGCGCGCCACGGCCAGCCCCCCGGAAATCTGCGGGTCGAGTACTGCGGTAGTCCAGCGTGCTGACATGTCGGGGGTTCCTTTACTGCGCGTCCCCCGGCCCGATCAGTCGGCGAACGTCGGTTTCTGTTTGCTCATGTGCGCCGCCACAGCCACGCGCAGGTCTTCGGACTGCAGCATCGCGGCGTTCCAGGTGGCGATGTAGTCCAGGCCATCGTCGATGCGATGGTCACGCATGTAGCTGAGCATTTCCTTGGTGCCGGCCACGGCGATCGGCGATTTTGCGGCAATCTCGCGGGCGATGGCAAAGACTCCGTCCATCAGCGCGGCCTGATCATCATAGACCCGGTTGACCAGGCCGATGCGCAGGGCCTCATCGGCCGCAACGTTGCGCCCGGTGAACGCCAGCTCACGCATCATGCCGTCGCCGATGATACGTGGCAAACGTTGCAGTGTGCCGACATCCGCGGCCATGCCCATGTCGATTTCCTTGATCGAGAACTGCACATCACCGCTGCAGTAGCGCATGTCGCACGCCGAGATGAGGTCGATGGCGCCCCCGATGCAGTAGCCCTGCACGGCCGCCAGTACGGGTTTGCGGCATTTGTCCACAGCGGTGAATGAGGCCTGCAGGCGCTGGATGGTGCTGCGCAGGAAGCGCGCATTGCGCCCTACGTCCTTGCCCATTTGCCCGGCCAGCGAAGCCAGCATCATCAGATCGATACCGGCGGAGAAGTGCTTGCCAGCGCCGCTGATCACCACCACCCGAACAGCATCGGTTTCATCGATCCAGCGAAAGATAGCAACGATCTCTTCCCAGAAAGCCGCGTTCATCGCATTGACCTTCTCCGGGCGGTTGATCTGAACGTGGGCGATATTGTCGGTCAGTTCGACCTTGAATGCGCTGTACTCGGTCACGGGCGGCACTCCTGTGGGTGAAGAATTCATGACGCGGATGGTAACCCAGCCCAATGGCCGCACTTGTGCCAAAAACGGGACTGCACGCCTTGCCTAAGGCGCGCCGATCCGGCACCGTGCGCCATCGCCGAATTATAAGGATACATATTCATGTCACGCTCACTGACCGGCACCCTCGCCCACGGTTTTCTGGGCCAGTCGCCGCTTTGGTACAAGGCGGTCATCTGCCTGTTCCTGCTGCTGAACCCACTGCTGCTGGTAACCGTAGGCCCGGTTGCAGCCGGCTGGGCGTTGGTGCTCGAGTTCATCTTCACCCTGGGCATGGCGCTGAAGTGCTACCCGCTGATGCCCGGTGGCCTGTTGCTGATTGAAGCGCTGCTGTTGCAGATGACCACGCCGCAGGCGCTGTACGAGGAGTTGCTGCACAACTTCCCGGTAATCCTGCTACTGATGTTCATGGTCGCCGGTATCCATTTCATGAAGGAGCTGCTGCTGTTCCTGTTCTCGCGCATTCTGCTGGGTGTGCGTTCGAAAGCCATGCTGTCGCTACTGTTCTGCGTACTGTCGGCGTTTCTTTCGGCGTTTCTCGATGCGCTGACCGTCACGGCCGTGATCATCAGCGCCGCGGTCGGCTTTTACGCGGTCTACCATCGCGTGGCATCCGGTGCCAACCCACGTGAAGACAGCGCACTGGACAGCGACCAGCAAGTGGCGCAGTTGCACCGTGATGACCTGAACCAGTTCCGCGCGTTCCTGCGCAGCTTGCTGATGCACGGCGCAGTGGGTACTGCCCTGGGTGGCGTTTGCACGCTGGTGGGCGAGCCGCAGAACCTGCTGATCGGCCACGAGATGGGCTGGCACTTCGCTGACTTTTTCCTCAAGGTGGCGCCCGTGTCCATACCGGTGCTGGGTGCCGGCCTGCTGACCTGCGTGTTGCTGGAGAAGCTGCGCCTGTTTGGCTACGGCACGCTGATGCCTGAGACAGTGCGCCAGGTACTGGCTGCCTATGCCGCCGAGGATGATGCCGCACGCACCCAGGCCCAGCGTCTGGCGCTGTGGGTCCAGGGGGTCGCTGCGTTGATCCTGATCGTGTGCCTGGGGCTGCATGTGGCCGAGGTTGGCCTGATCGGCCTGATGGTGATCGTGCTGATCACGGCGTTTACCGGTATCACCGATGAGCACCGGCTGGGCCGGGCCTTCCAGGACGCCATGCCGTTCACCTCGTTGCTGGTGGTGTTCTTCGCCGTGGTCGCGGTGATCCACCAGCAGCAACTGTTCAGCCCGTTGATCAGCTGGGTACTGACGCTACCGGCCGAACAGCAACCAGGCATGCTGTACCTGGCCAACGGCTTGCTGTCGGCGATCAGCGACAATGTGTTCGTTGCCACCATCTACATCACCGAAGTGAAGCAAGCGTTTCTCAACGGCGGCATGAGCCGCGAGCACTTCGAGACGCTGGCAGTGGCAATCAACACCGGCACCAACTTGCCCAGCGTGGCGACGCCGAATGGGCAGGCGGCATTCCTGTTCCTGCTGACCTCGGCAATCGCGCCGCTGATCCGGCTGTCGTATGGGCGGATGGTGTGGATGGCCCTGCCCTATACCGTGGTGATGGGCGGGTTGGGGTGGTGGGCGGTGACGTACTGGCTGTGAGGTGCTCTGTTTGGCGCGAGGGTGCATCAGTTTGGAGGTGCATGGCTTCAGGGGGATGTCGTTTGTGAGATCGAGCGCCGCCCGCAGCCATAATGCAATGTAAAGACATGCCCCACTCCCATACAACTTTTGCGCCACGCGCGCATCAAACCCCAGGTAAGCCCCATCCGCTCCAAGGAGGTCTCTCATGGCGCTGCGCACCACACTGCTGCTTTCCTGCATGACCCTGGCCCTGCTCGGCTGCGCCGGCAACGATCACCCGGCACCGCCGCGCACCCAGCAGGTCGACTTGCAACGCTACCAGGGCACTTGGTATGAACTGGCGCGACTGCCGATGTTCTTCCAACGTAACTGTGTGAAGTCCGAGGCACGCTACGGCTTGCGCGAGGACGGCCGTATCGATGTAACCAACCGCTGCCAGGAAAAGGACGGCCAGTGGAATGAAGCCAAAGGCATCGCCGAGGCCCAGCAACCAGGCAGCACTGACAAGCTGTGGGTGCGTTTCGACAACTGGTTCAGCCGCCTGGCACCGGGCCTGACCAAAGGCGAGTACTGGGTGCTGTACCACGACAAGGACTACCGTGTGGCGCTGGTCGGCCACCCCAACCGCGAATACCTGTGGCTGCTCTCGCGCACGCCTGCGGTCACGGACCAGCAGCGCGAGCAGCTGCTGACCATCGCCCGCGAGCAAGGTTATGACACCAGCAAGCTCATCTGGCGACAGGCTGACTAGCAGGCCATCGACGGCGGGCGGCAATCCGGCTAAGGTGTGCCGCCCCTATCATCTCGGTCGCTTCTGGCCTGAAACAGGAGCCTGAGTATGGACCTGCTGTTCCTCGGCACCTCCGCCGGGGTGCCCACCAAGGCACGCAATGTCAGCGCCACGGCCGTGATCGAAGCGAGTGGCAGCCACTGGTATCTGGTCGATTGTGGCGAAGGTACCCAGCACCGGCTGCTACACACCCCGCTTTCGATCCGCGACCTGCGCGCGATCTTCATCACCCACGTGCATGGTGACCATTGCTTCGGCCTGCCCGGCCTGCTGGCCAGCGCGGGCATGAGCGGGCGCACCCAGCCGCTGGAAGTGATCCTGCCCGCCGCACTGCACGACTGGGTACGGCAGGGCCTGCTTGCCAGCGACACCTTCCTGCCGTTCGAGCTACGCCTGTTGCCCGTGGAAGCGTTGAGCGAATGGCGCAGCGAGACCCTGCAGGTGACCACCGTGCAACTGTCGCACCGGGTGCCCAGCGTGGGTTTCGTATTCACCGAAATCAACCCTGAGCCACGCCTGGACATCCAGCGTCTGGAAACCGAGGGCGTACCCCGTGGCCCGCTGTGGGGCGGGCTGGCCAAGGGGTTGACCGTCAGTTACAACGGGCAGTTGCTGAACGGCAACGACTACCTGCGGCCTTCGCGCCCGCCACGGCGGGTAATCGTGTGCGGGGACAACGACCAACCAGAACTGCTGGCAGCGGTCGCCAGGGGGGCGGATGTACTGGTGCACGAAGCCACCTTCACCCAGGCGGTGGTCGAACGCACCGGGGGCACGTTCGGCCACAGCACGGCCGCTGAGGTGGCACGCTTTGCCGAGGCCGCTGGCGTGCGCAACCTGGTACTGACGCATTTCAGCGCCCGCTACCAGAACGACCCACGGCGCAGCCCGCACATTGACAACGTGCGCGTCGAGGCCCTCGCCCATTACAGCGGGCAGCTGACCTTGGCGCAGGACCTGCAGCGCTACCACCTTGGCCGTAACGGCCATCTTGAGGCCAGTGCTTAGGCCGCCAGTCGCCCGCTGGCAATTGCCTCCGACGCCGCCAACATCGCCCGTAGCAACACTGCGCAGCCAGCCGCCAGGTCATCAGGTGTGGCGTTCTCGATCTCGTTGTGGCTGATGCCGTTCTCGCACGGGACGAAAATCATCCCCGCCGGCCCAAGCTCGGCCAGGAAGATGGCGTCATGCCCGGCCCCACTGACAATGTCCATGTGCGGCAAACCCAGCGCCTTGGCCGATTCACGCACCGCATCGACACAACCCTTGTCGAAGTACAACGCCGGGAAGTCGGCCGTGGGCACCAGTTCGTGGCTGAGGCCATGCTTGGCACAGGTCGCTTCGATCACCGTGCGCACGTCGGCAATCATCGCATTCAACTGTTCGCCTTCCAGGTGACGGAAGTCCAGGGTCATGCGCACCTCACCCGGGATCACATTGCGCGAACCGGGGTAGGCCTGCAGGCAACCCACCGTGCCGCAGGCGTGCGGCTGGTGGCCGAGGGCGGTGCGGTTGACCGCCTCCACCACGGCGGCGGCGCCCACCAGGGCGTCCTTGCGCAGGTGCATGGGCGTTGGGCCGGCATGGGCTTCGACGCCGCGCAAGGTCAGGTCGAACCACTTCTGACCCAGGGCGCCAAGGACCACCCCGATGGTCTTGGCCTGGTCCTCAAGAATTGGCCCTTGCTCGATATGCGCTTCGAAATACGCCCCCACCGGGTGGCCGAGCACAGCGCGCGAGCCGGCGTAACCGATGGCGTTCAGCGCTTCGCCAACACTGACGCCCTGGGCATCGCGCTTGGCCAGGGTGTCTTCCAGGGTGAACTTGCCAGCGAACACCCCCGACCCCATCATGCACGGGGCAAAGCGCGAGCCCTCTTCGTTGGTCCACACCACCACTTCCAACGGTGCTTCGGTTTCCACGCCCAGGTCATTGAGGGTGCGGATCACCTCCAGCCCGGCCATCACCCCAAAGCAGCCATCGAACTTGCCCCCGGTGGGCTGGGTGTCGATATGGCTCCCGGTCATGACCGGCGGCAACTTGGGGTTGCGCCCGGGGCGGCGGGCGAAGATGTTGCCGACGGCGTCAATGCTGACCGTGCAGCCGGCAGCCTCGCACCATTGCACGAACAGGTCGCGGGCCTGCCGGTCGAGATCGGTCAGTGCCAGGCGGCAGACGCCGCCCTTGGCGGTGGCTCCGAGGCGGGCCAGGTCCATCAGCGATTGCCACAAGCGGTTGCTGTCGACGTGCCGGCTAGTGGTCTTCAGGATCTCTTTGACTGGGGTCACGGGCTTCTCCTTCAGGCTTTTTTGGTGGTCGGTGCAGGCTTCCTCGCGGGTGAACCCGCCCCCACAGCCAAACCGGCGAAGACGTAGTACAGTGCGCCGCCCAGCAGCGAGCCGGTAAACCAGCCGTAGTCGTAGAACCAGCTGAAACTGCTGTTGCCAATCGCCATCACCGTCAGGCCCACCGGCACTGCGAAGGCGGCAAAACCGGGCCAGTTCCACGCTGGATACACGTCGTCGCGATACAGCCCGGCCAGGTCCAGCTGCTGACGGCGGACCAGGAAGTAGTCCACCACCATGATTCCGGCTATCGGCCCGAGCAGGCTGGAGTAGCCCAGCAACCAATTGGAATACACGCTCTCCAGGCTCAGGTCAGAGACGATCCAGCCCAGCTTCTTCAGCAGCTCATGCCCCATGAGCGCCAGGCCGATAAAGCCGGTCAGCCATACCGCACGGCTGCGCCCGATCAGGCGTGGGGCGATGTTCTGGAAGTCATTGGTCGGCGACACGATATTCGCCGCAGTGTTGGTCGACAGCGTGGCAATCACGATCAACGCCATGGCCAACGCTACCCAGAACGGGCTGTGGATCTTGCCGATCAGGCTCACCGGGTCGGACACCGTCTCGCCCACCAGCGACGCCGAGGCCGCAGTCAACACCACGCCCAGCGAGGCGAACAGGAACATGGTCAGCGGCAGGCCGAAGATCTGCCCGAGAATCTGGTCCTTCTGGCTGCGGGCGTAACGGCTGAAATCGGGAATGTTCAGCGACAACGTGGCCCAGAAGCCGACCATGGCCGTGAGCCCGGCACAGAAGTAGCTGACCACACTGGCGCCTTCCGGGCGTTTGGGTGGCTGGGCCAGTAGCTCGGTCATCGACATGTGCGGCAAGGCCCAGAACAGCAGACCGACGCCCACTGCCACCAGCAGCGGTGCCGACAGCGTTTCCAGCCACTTGATCGACTCGGCGCCGCGCAGCACCACCCACAGGTTCAGGCACCAGAAGATCATGAAGCCAATCACCTCACCTGTCCCGCCCAGCGCCTTCCAACCGTCAAACACCGAACCAAGGAACAGGTGAATGGCCAGCCCGCCGAACATGGTCTGGATACCGAACCAACCACAGGCCACCACCGCGCGGATCAGGCACGGTACGTTGGAGCCCAGAATGCCGAACGACGAACGCAGCAGCACCGGGAACGGGATGCCGTACTGGGTGCCGGGGAAGGCGTTGAGGGTAAGCGGGATAAGTACGATGACGTTGGCCAGCAGGATCGCCAGCAGCGCTTCGCCAACGCTGAGGCCGAAGTAGGCGGTGAGCACGCCGCCGAGGGTGTAGGTGGGTACGCAGATGGACATGCCCACCCACAGGGCGGTGATGTGCCATTTGTTCCAGGTGCGCTGGTGTACTTTGGTCGGTGCTATATCGTGGTTGTAGCGCGGGCTGTCGAGAACATCGCTGCCCTCGGACAGCTCGTACAGGCCATCTTGCTCGACCACTTCCGATCTGCTCTGTTGCATAGGCCCTTCTCCAGTTTTTCTTCTATTTTTCGCTCATCAGGCTGATTCGATGACCGGAGTTCGCACGCGGAATGTGCTTAGAAATCTCGACCAGATTTTCATCTTGTCAAGTTAGTCAAATAGCCTGAAAACCCCGACGCCGATCTTCGTCTTAAATTAATTCCTTTAATATCAATCAGTTAAAAACCACAAAATTAATGGGAAAATTTTCTTGCTGAATCCAGAATCAGCATCTAGCCTCGAATCTTGTCAGGCCTGACAGGATTGACCGCCCTGTCCGCCCGGCCTCCATGACAATGCAAAGAACCGGCCAAGACCGGTCAGCCTGCGAGGAAAACGGCATGTCCCTGTTGATCCGTGGCGCCACCGTGGTTACTCACGAAGAGAGCTACCCCGCCGATGTCCTGTGTGCCGATGGCCTGATCCGTGCCATTGGGCAAAACCTCGAACCACCCACCGACTGCGAGATCCTCGACGGCAGCGGCCAGTACCTGATGCCAGGCGGCATCGACCCGCACACCCACATGCAGTTGCCGTTCATGGGCACCGTGGCCAGCGAAGACTTCTTCAGTGGCACTGCGGCAGGCCTGGCCGGCGGCACCACGTCGATCATCGACTTCGTCATCCCCAACCCGCAGCAGTCGTTGCTGGAGGCTTTTCATACCTGGCGCGGCTGGGCCCAGAAAAGCGCCAGCGACTATGGCTTCCACGTCGCCATTACCTGGTGGAGCGATCAGGTGGCCGAGGAAATGGGCGAACTGGTGGCCAAGCATGGCGTGAACAGCTTCAAGCATTTCATGGCCTACAAGCATGCGATCATGGCCGCCGACGACACCCTGGTGGCCAGCTTCGAGCGCTGCCTGGAACTGGGCGCGGTGCCCACCGTGCATGCCGAGAACGGCGAACTGGTTTACCACCTGCAGAAGAAACTACTGGCCCAGGGCCTGACCGGGCCTGAGGCACACCCCCTGTCGCGCCCCTCGCAAGTGGAAGGTGAGGCGGCCAGCCGTGCCATCCGCATCGCCGAAACCATTGGTACGCCGCTGTATGTCGTACACATTTCCAGCCGTGAGGCGCTGGATGAAATCGCCTACGCGCGAGCCAAGGGCCAGCCGGTATACGGCGAGGTCCTGCCCGGCCACCTGCTGCTGGACGACAGCGTCTACCGTGACCCGGACTGGGCCACAGCTGCCGGCTATGTAATGAGCCCGCCGTTCCGCCCGCGTGAGCACCAGGAAGCACTGTGGCGCGGCCTGCAGTCGGGCAACCTGCACACCACCGCCACCGACCACTGCTGTTTCTGCGCCGAGCAAAAAGCCATGGGCCGCGACGACTTCAGCCGCATCCCCAACGGCACCGCCGGCATCGAAGACCGCATGGCGGTGCTGTGGGATGCTGGGGTGAACAGCGGGCGCCTGTCGATGCACGAGTTCGTTGCGCTGACGTCGACCAACACGGCCAAGATCTTCAACCTGTTCCCGCGCAAGGGTGCCATTCGGGTGGGCGCTGATGCCGACCTGGTGCTGTGGGACCCCCAGGGCACGCGCACCATCTCGGCGCAGACGCACCACCAGCGGGTGGACTTCAACATCTTCGAAGGCCGCACCGTGCGCGGAGTCCCCAGCCACACCATCAGCCAGGGCAAGGTGCTCTGGGCGGATGGCGACCTGCGCGCCGAACCGGGCGCGGGGCGGTATGTGGAACGGCCGGCCTATCCCTCGGTGTACGAGGTGCTGGGGCGCAGGGCGGAACAGCAGCGGCCGATACCTGTTCAGCGCTGAAACCACTGGGGCTGCTGTGCAGCCCCAGAATCCACCGCACTCCCTGTCGCCTGCACCTAAAAAAATAGAGAGGCTACAACCGTGACCAACGCCCTGAACCATTTGCCGCGCCCCCGCGCCGGCGCCGACCAGCTGGCCGAGCGCTTCAGCGACTTGGCCCCACCCCTCACCGCCCGCCAGGCCGCCGTGGAGAGCGCACGCTGCCTGTATTGCTACGACGCCCCCTGCGTCAACGCGTGCCCCAGCGAAATCGACATTCCGTCGTTCATCCACCGCATCAGCGACGAAAACCTGCAAGGCGCCGCCGAACGCATCCTCTCGGCCAACATCCTCGGCGGCAGCTGCGCCCGCGTCTGCCCTACCGAAATCCTTTGCCAGCAAGCCTGCGTACGCAACAACGCGCAGGAGTGCGCCCCGGTGCTGATCGGCCAGCTGCAGCGCTATGCCTTGGACAACGCCCAATTCAGCGAGCACCCGTTCCAGCGCTCACCCGCCACCGGCAAGCGTATCGCCGTGGTCGGCGCCGGCCCTGCGGGGCTGTCCTGCGCCCACCGGCTGGCCATGCACGGGCATGAGGTAGTGGTGTTCGAGGCCTGCGACAAGGCTGGCGGCCTCAACGAGTACGGCATCGCCCGCTACAAACTGGTAGACGACTATGCCCAGCGCGAAGTGGATTTCTTGTTGGGGATTGGCGGTATCGAAGTCCGCCATGGCCAACGCTTGGGTGGCAACCTCAGCCTGGGCGAACTGCGCGATCAGTACGACGCGGTGTTCCTGGGCCTTGGCCTGAATGCCGTGCGCCAGCTAGGGCTGCCCGACGAGGAAGCACCCGGGGTACTCGCCGCCACCGAGTACATCCGTGAGCTACGCCAGGCCGATGACCTGAGCCAGCTACCGTTGGCCGACCGCTGCCTGGTGATTGGCGCCGGCAACACCGCCATCGACATGGCCGTGCAAATGAGCCGCCTCGGCGCTCGCGACGTCAACCTGGTGTATCGCCGTGGCCACGCGGACATGGGCGCCACCGGCCACGAGCAGGACATCGCCAAGGCCAACCAGGTACGCCTGCACACCTGGGCCCGCCCCGACGCCGTGCTGCTGGATGACGTCGGCCAGGTGCGCGGCATGCGCTTCGCCCGCACCGAGCTGGCCGAAGGCCGCCTGCGCGATACCGGGGAGACCTTCGAACTGGCCGCCGACGCCATCTTCAAAGCCATCGGCCAGCGCTTCGACGATGCCAGCCTCACCGACCCGGTGGCAGCCCAACTGGCCCGCGAGGGTGAACGCATCCGCGTTGACGCCAGCATGCAGACCAACCTGCCAGGCGTATACGCCGGCGGCGACTGTACGGCACTTGGCCAGGACCTCACCGTCCAGGCCGTGCAACACGGCAAGCTGGCCGCCGAAGCCATCCATGCCCAACTCATGCTCAACGTGGAGGCAGCGTAAATGGCCGACTTGTCTATCGTGTTCGCCGGTATCAAGGCACCCAACCCGTTCTGGCTGGCCTCCGCACCGCCCACCGACAAGGCCTACAACGTGGTCCGCGCCTTCGAAGCCGGCTGGGGCGGCGTGGTGTGGAAGACCTTGGGCGAAGACCCGGCGGCGGTCAACGTATCGTCGCGCTACTCAGCGCACTACGGCGCCAACCGCCAGGTACAAGGCATCAACAATATCGAGCTGATCACCGACCGCTCGCTGGAGATCAACCTGCGTGAAATCACCCAGGTGAAGAAGGACTGGCCAGACCGCGCGCTGATCGTGTCGCTGATGGTGCCGTGCGTGGAGGAATCGTGGAAGTTCATCCTGCCGCTGGTGGAAGCCACCGGGGCCGATGGCATCGAGCTGAACTTCGGCTGCCCACACGGCATGCCGGAGCGCGGCATGGGTGCAGCGGTAGGCCAGGTGCCGGAGTACGTGGAAATGGTCACCCGATGGTGCAAGACGTACTGCTCACTGCCGGTGATCGTCAAGCTCACGCCGAACATCACCGATATCCGCCAGTCGGCGCGTGCTGCGCACCGGGGCGGGGCTGATGCGGTGTCGTTGATCAACACCATCAACTCGATCACCAGCGTCGACCTCGACCGCATGGTGGCCCACCCCATCGTTGGCGACCAGAGCACCCATGGCGGTTACTGCGGTTCGGCGGTGAAGCCGATCGCGCTCAACATGGTGGCGGAAATCGCTCGCGACCCAGAAACCCGTGGCCTGCCGATTTGTGGCATTGGTGGGATCGGCAACTGGCGCGACGCAGCGGAATTCATGGCGTTGGGCAGCGGTGCGGTGCAGGTGTGCACGGCGGCGATGCTGCATGGCTTCCGCATTGTCGAAGACATGAAGGATGGCCTGGCGCGCTGGATGGACCAGCATGGCCACCACAACATCGAGGCGTTCCGCGGACAGGCGGTGGGGCATACCACCGACTGGAAGTACCTGGATATCAACTTCAAGTCGGTGGCGCGTATCGACCAGGAGGCGTGCATTGGCTGTGGGCGTTGCCACATTGCCTGCGAGGACACTTCGCACCAGGCCATTGCCAGCACGCTGAAAGCTGACGGTACGCATGCCTACAGCGTTATCGAGGAGGAATGCGTGGGCTGCAACCTGTGCCAGATCACCTGCCCAGTGGAAAACTGCATCGAAATGGAGGCACAAGACACCGGCAAGCCGTACCTGAACTGGACGCAGGATCCGCGTAACCCCTACCGTGAGGCCAGTTGAAGCGGGTCACCGCCTGAACAGCTGACGCGGCCCCTGTGGGAGCAACTGTCTTGCTCAATTTCTAAAAGCTGGCGCGATCCCTGTGGGAGCGGCCTTGTGTCGCGATTGGGCCGCACAGCGGCCCCAGCAGTCTTTGCCGCGATACAGACATCGAGGGGCCGCTTCGCGGCCCGATCGCGACACAAGGCCGCTCCCACAAAAAGACCACGTCCACCTGGAATGCCGGATCACGGCTCCAGCCCTATTCCCCGCAAGATCACGCTGGTCACCGTCTGCACCGCATTCTCGAAGGCCATGTCAGACAGCACCTCCCCGCCATTGAGCAACTGCACCTGGTAACCAAAGTCGGCATAGTGCTGGGTGGACGCCCAGATCATGTACAGCAACGCCGACGGCTCGACCGGCAGAATCCGCCCCTCCTCCACCCAACGGCGAATCTTGGCTTCCTTCATTTTCGCCCAGGGCACCAGGCTTTCATCCAGGTTCACCCCCAGCACTGGCGCCCCGTGCAGCATCTCTTCGGCCCAGATTTTCGAGCCCAGCGGCCGCGAGCGCGAATGGCCCATTTTCGCCCGGATGTAGCTGGTCAGCACCACGCGCGGGTCATCGAAGTTCTCGAAGCAGAGTGCGTCCTGCTTCCACACGTCCAGCAGGTCGTGCAGCACCGCGCGGAACAGTTCGTCCTTGGTGCTGAAGTAGTAATGCAGGTTGGAGCGCGGCAATTCGGCCTGCTCGGCGATATCGCCCATGGAGGTGGCGCCGTAGCCTTTCTCGGCAAACACTTTTTCCGCCGCTTGCAGAATCTTGTCGATGTTGCGCCGACGGATTTCGATCTTGTGGTTGGCCATCAGGCTTGGGCCGCCCACACCGCCAGTTCATGACCGTTCGGATCGATGAAATGAAAGCGCCGTTCATTTGGTCGCACTGGCCCAAACGTGTCGAAGCCACCCTTGTTGCACTCTATGTTGTCGATCTGCCGATCCGTACCGCGAATACCCATGTATGCTCCGTGCCGAATGGTGTTTGGCCTAGTCTACTCCGCTTGTTTCTCGATGCGAGCGCAATCCCTGTGCAGCCGTGGCTGGCTTATGCGCAACGCGCACGGTCGCGCGCCGGGCACTGTGCGCGGTGCAGATTCAGTGCGGTGTTGATGATGCCGATATGGCTGAACGCCTGGGGGTAGTTGCCGAGCATGCGCTGGCCGGCCGGCTCGTACTGTTCAGCCAGCAGGCCAAGGTCGTTGCACAGACCAGTCAGGTGTTCGTACAACGCCTGCGCCTGGGCCTGGCGCCCCAGCAGCACGTAGACATCCGCCAGCCAGAATGAACAGACCAAGAAGGTGCCCTCACCCGGGGTCAGGCCATCGGTGCAGCTGTCGGTGTCGTAGCGCAGCAGCAGGCCATTTTTCAGCAAGCGCTGTTCGATCTGCTCCAGCGTGCGCAAGAAGCGGGGGTCATCGGCTGGGAGGAAGCCTGTGAGGGCAATCTGCAACAAGCTGGCGTCCATCTCGCTCGAACCATAGGCCTGGACGAAGAACGTGCCGCTGCTGTCCAGGCCGTGCTCACACACTTCCCGGCGGATCTCGTCAGCCACCTGGCGGTAATGCTGACCCTGTTCGCGGCCCTCTTCGGTGGTGTCGGCCAACCCGGCGGCACGGTCGAACGCCACCCAGGCCATCACTTTGGAGTGGACGAACTGCTGGCGGCCACCGCGCACTTCCCAGATACCTTCGTCCGGCTCGCGCCAGATGCGCTCGACGTAGGGCAGGATCAACCGAGAGATCGCGGCGCTGCGTGGGTGGCGCGGCAAGCCGCCCCTGATCGCCTGGCTCATGGCGTCGGCCAGTTCGCCGTAGATATCCAGCTGCACCTGCTGCGAGGCGGCATTGCCCACCCGCACCGGCTGCGAGTGCTCGTAGCCGGCCAGCCACGGCAGGGTGTATTCCTGCAGGTCGCGCTCACCCGCCAGGCCATACATGATCTGCATCTGTTCGGGGTTGCCGGCCACCGAGCGCAGCAGCCATTCACGCCAGGCCTGGGCCTCATCAAAGTAGCCGAGGTTCATGAACGCCAGCAGGGTCATGGTGGCGTCGCGTAGCCAGCAGAAGCGGTAGTCCCAGTTGCGTTCGCCACCTACACGCTCGGGCAGCGAGGTGGTGACGGCGGCGACAATGCCGCCGGTAGGGGCGTAGGTCATGGCCTTGAGGGTGAGCAGCGAGCGGCGCACCAGGGCGGTATACGGCCCGACCTGCGGGCAGCGGTCGGCGAAGGCCTGCCACTGCTCGCAGGTGTTTGCCAGGGCTTCGTCGATGTTGCAGTCGGGCTGCACCGGCAAGTGCGAGGGCTGGTGACGCAGGCTGAAGACCTGGCGCTGGCCCGTGCTGACGCGAAAGCGGCAGCCGGTATGGTGGTCGCGGGCTTGCGGGGGCACGGTGCTGCTCAAGATCAACCGGTCAGGGCCAGCGACAGCGCTGAGGATCAACGGCTCCAGGCGCTCGACCCAGGGCACGCTGCGGCCGTAGTCGAAGCGCATGACCAGGTCCATTTCGAAATGGGTTTCGCCAGCGATGCCTTCGACGATGCGCACGACCGAATTGACTTCGCCCAGCGGCATGAAATCGAGTACACGGGCACGGCCGGTGGCGGTGACCCAAGTGGTTTCCAGTACCAGGGTGTCGCCCAGGTATTGGCGGCTGATGTGCTCGACCGGGTCGCAAGGGGCCAGGCGCCAGCGGCCGTTTTCTTCGTTGCCCAACAGGGCGGCGAATACCGCGGGGGCGTCGAACCGTGGCAGGCACAGCCAGTCGAGCGAGCCATCACGGCTGACCAGGGCGGCACTGCGGCAGTTGCCCAGCAGGGCGTAGTCTTCAATATGGGCGGGCATCAAGCCTCCTTGATTTGATCGCCTGTGCCGGCCCTTTCGCGGCTCAGGCGCTTGCAAACGTCTCACCCCAACCGGTGCCACTCGCGCTTGTCCCGGGTCAGCAGCTCATGGCCAGCCTCGGGCCCATCCTCACCAGCCGGGTACTCATGCACCTCACCACCCTGGGCCCAGGCATCAAGGAATGGCTGCACAGCACGCCAACCGTTCTCGATGTTGTCGGCCCGCTGGAACAACGTCTGGTCACCGGTCAGGCAGTCGTAGATCAGCGTTTCGTAGCCAGTGGCCGGGGTCATCTTGAAGAAGTCCTTGTAGGCGAAACCCAGCTCGACGTTCTCCATCACCAGCTCCGGCCCAGGCCGCTTGGCCTGCAGGTCGAACCACATGCCTTCGTTGGGCTGGATCTGGATTTTCAGGTAGTTGGGCTTGGGCCGCTCCAGTTCAGACTCGCGGAACTGCGCATACGGCGCAGGCTTGAAGCAGATGGCGATTTCGGTATCGCGCACGCTCATGCGCTTGCCGGTACGCAGGTAGAACGGCACGCCGGCCCAGCGCCAGTTGTCGATCATCACTTTCAGCGCCACGTAAGTTTCGGTCTGGCTGTCAGGCGCAACGTTGGCCTCCTGGCGGTAGCCGGGCAGTTGCTTGCGCCCCTGCCTGCCACTGCTGTACTGGCCACGCACGGAGTTCTTCAGCGCCATCTTGGCCGACCACGGGCGGATGGCGCCGACCACCTTGGCCTTTTCGCCGCGCACGGCGTCAGCACCGAACGCAGCTGGCGGTTCCATGGCCACCATCGCCAGCAACTGGAACAGGTGATTTGGCACCATGTCGCGCAGGGCGCCGGTGCCATCGTAAAAGGCACCGCGGGTTTCGACACCGACGGTTTCTGCAGCGGTGATCTGCACGTGGTCGATGTAGTGGTTGTTCCAGAACGATTCGAACAGCCCGTTGGAGAAGCGGCTGACCAGAATGTTCTGCACCGTCTCCTTCCCCAGGTAATGGTCGATGCGGTAGATCTGCCGCTCGCCCATCACTTTCAGCAGGCAGGCATTGAGGGCCTCGGCGCTGGCCAGATCGGTGCCGAAAGGTTTCTCGACCACTACCCGGCGAAAACCACCGGCGGACTCGTCCAACAAGCCGGCTTCGCCCAGACGCTGTGCCACTTCCGGGAAAAAACGCGGGGAGGTAGCCAGGTAGAAAATGGCGTTGCCGTGGCTGGTTTTGTCGATGCGTTTGCCGATGGCAGCATAAGTGGCCGGGTCGAGGAAATCGCCAGTCTGGTAATCCAGTCGCTTGGCCAGGCGGGCCCAGAGTTTTTCGTCCAGGCACCTTGCAGCCCCCTCGACGCCCTTGTCACGCTCGACCATGAACGCATGCAGACGTTCGGCGAAATCTTCGGCGCTGGCCGGGTTATGGTCGACGCCGACAATGCGCAGGTTACGGTCCAGCAAACCGTCGCGGCTGAGGTTGTACAGCGCCGGCATCAGCAGGCGCTTGACCAGGTCGCCATTGGCGCCGAACAGGAACAGGGTGCATGGAGGGGCAGCGGGTATGGTCTGTTTAGTCATTCGCCTTTTTTCTCGACATGGCCACCGAAGCCCAGGCGCATGGCCGAGAGAATCTTGTCACCGTAGGTGCCTTGCTGCTGGCGTGAACGGAAACGCGCGAACAGTGCGCTGGACAACACCGGCACCGGTACGGCCTGCTCCACCGCGGCATCGATGGTCCAGCGGCCTTCGCCACTGTCGGACACCGAACCACTGAACTGGGCAAGCTGCGGGTCGGCCACCAGCGCATCGGCGGTAAGGTCGAGCAGCCACGAGGTCACCACGCTGCCACGCCGCCACACTTCGGCGATCTCGGCCACGTTGAGGTCAAAGCGCTGGTCTTCCGGCAGCTCGTCGCCACCCTTGCTGCGCAGCAGGTCGAAGCCTTCGGCATAGGCCTGCATCAAGCCGTACTCGATGCCGTTATGGACCATTTTCACGTAGTGCCCGGCCCCAGGTGGGCCGGCGTGGATATAGCCATGCTCGGCACGCTGGTGCTCGCCGCTGCGGCCATGGGTACGCGGGATGTCGCCCACACCCGGTGCCAACGCCTTGAACAGCGGTTCCAAGCGTTCGAACACATCCTTCTCGCCGCCAATCATCATGCAATAGCCGCGGTCCAGGCCCCACACCCCGCCGGAAGTGCCGACGTCCAGGTAATGCAGGTCGCGCTTGGCCAATTCAGCCGCGCGGCGCATGTCGTCCTTATAGAACGTGTTGCCGCCGTCGATGATCGCATCACCCGGTTCCAGCAACTCGGCCAGCTGGGCGATGGTCTGTTCGGTGGGCTCACCTGCTGGCAGCATCACCCACACCGCGCGCGGCGCTTTCAGCTTTTGTACCAGCGCACCCAGGTCGTGCGCCCCTTGGGCGCCCTCGCCCTCCAGGCCATTGATGGCCTCACGGTTACGGTCGTGCACCACGGTACGGTGGCCGGCGCGCATCAGGCGCCTTGCGATATTGCCGCCCATGCGGCCCAGCCCGACGATTCCCAGTTGCATGAGCCGATGCTCCCCTTTCAAAAATGGATGTCAACACAGTCCAGCTGTTCAGATTAGTCCAGCATGCCGGCCGAGGGTTCAGCGACGAACGGCGAGACCACGATAAACAAAAAAGTTCCCAAGACCTGTAAAAGAATTCAGAATGCGCCCCGCGTGAAGCGTCTACGCTTTAACTTGTCACCAGCCAAAACCGCGAGGTGTGCTCATGGGTACCTTGATGCCTGCCACTCCAACCCAGACCCTCTATGTCTCCGTGCGCCGTGATGAGCTGCGTAAACTGAAGGACGAACGCGACCAGCTGCGCCAGCAGGTTGCCCAACTGAACCTGCTGCTGGCGCAAGCGCGCACCGACGGCAAAGCCGTCAGCCTCTGACCTTGGTCCTTCCCAGTGGGGGCTGAACAGCTCCCACTTTGCTTAATCGAGCAACCAACTGCTATCGCCGCTTTCCCGGATGCCACCATGACGGGTAGCATCGCCAACCCTTGCAAGCGGCTGTCCTTCGTCCATCATCAGTGCCGAGCCGCTGGTGATCGCCGCGCTGCACTTGCCGGGCAGTACGTACCTGCTCGCAATAGCGCAAACGCCGTCGCCCCCTGTCTCGAGCCCACCCCGGCCCATCATTAGACCGTATCACCGATAAGACAAGAACCTGCGCAGGGCGTCGCACCGATGAAGGACTGCGCACATCTGAACGTGCAGCAGTGTGTCCCATTGGCGACCAAGGCACGCACCAAAATAGTGCACCCTCATCATGATAGGGCATGCCGGCCGCCACCTCATCCCCCCTCGCCAGCCGTGCACTCACATCCGTTCCCATACGCCAACGTTTGCGTCTATTCCGCGGCATCACAATAGTGACCAGTGGGTCACCATTTCACCTTTTTCTCTCCTACACTCGGGTTTCGGCCCGCCATTTGCTCAATGGAAGAGTGACGAAAAAAAGTCGAACTTTACGGAAAGCGGGCAGGTCAGGAACTAAGTAGGCCAAATGCAAAGGGACTTCCCAGCCACGGCCACCAACCCACCAGCCCAATCGCTTTCGGCCGGAACGCCGATCGCGCCGTGCGTGCGCGCACGACCCTGGGGCATGGAACGCACTACGCAGCATTCAGCAAGCAGAGAGAACCAACACGAAATATCGCCATGGGTGCCAGCACCCGGCCAAGCATAGGGACGGAGAGAAGTATGATCAGTGCCGCTGTCGAGCCTCACGCAGATTCATTCAAACCGGACAACCGCGAGCCGCTCACCCCGGACTTCGCCACGACAGGCAAGGCACCCGGCGCCCAGCGCCAGCACAATCCCAACAAGCGCAAGATCCTGTTCGTGACCTCGGAAATCGCCGACCTGGTGAAAACCGGCGGCCTGGGTGACGTATCCGCAGCGCTGCCCCGCGCCATGGCGCACCTGCATGATGTGCGGGTGCTGATCCCGGGCTACCCCCAGGTCATGGAAAGCGACAACCCGATCCATATCGTCGGTGAGTTGGGCGGCCACGCGGCTCTTCCGCCCTGCAAGATCGGCCGTATGGACATGGTTGACGGCCTGGTGATCTACGTACTGATCTGCCCCGAACTGTACCAGCGCGACGGCACGCCCTATGGTGCCAACAACGGCCGCGACTGGCCCGACAACCACATCCGTTTCGCCCGCCTGGGCCTGGCCGCCGCCGAAATCGCCGCCGGGGAAGGCATGATCCACTGGAAGCCTGAACTGGTGCACGCCCACGACTGGCCTGCCGGGCTGGCACCGGCCTACATGCACTGGCGCGGGTTGAACACGCCGACCCTGTTCACCATCCACAACCTGGCCTACCAGGGCGTGTACAGCCGTGGCTGCAGCCCGGAACTGGCAATCCCGGACCATGCCATGCAACAGGAGGGCATGGAGTTTTACGGCAAGCTGTCGTTCCTCAAGGCCGGCCTGGCCTACTCCAGCCACATCACCACGGTCAGCGCCACCTACGCCCAGGAGATCACCACCCCGGAATTTGGCTGCGGCCTGCACGGCTTCCTTGCCAGCAAGGCCCAGCAAGGCCTGCTGGGGGGCATCCCCAACGGCATCGACGAAAGCTGGGATTCGGCCACCGACAAGCACCTGCAGCACAACTTCAGCATCAACGACTGGGAAGGCAAGGCGCGCAATACCCAGGAGGTGCGCGAACTGTTCGGCCTGGATGACTCCGAAGGCCCCCTGTTCGCCGTGGTCTCGCGACTGGTGTATCAGAAAGGCCTGGACCTGACCCTGGGCGTGGCCGACTACATTGTCGAGCAAGGCGGGCAGATTGCGATTATCGGCCGTGGCGAGCCGGAAGAAGAACAGGCCATGCGCGAGCTGGCGCTCCGCCACCCGGGCCGCATCGGCGTGCGTATCGGCTTCAACGAAACCGACGCGCGTCGCATGTTCGCCGGCAGCGATTTCCTGCTGATGCCGTCGCGCTACGAGCCGTGCGGCCTGAGCCAAATGTACGCGCAGCGTTTCGGCTCGCTACCGGTGGCGCGTAACACCGGTGGCCTGGCCGACACCATCGAGTGCGGCGTCACCGGCTTCCTGTTCAACGAGTCGACCGTCGAGAGCTACCGCGAAGCACTGGGCCGCGCCTTCTATGTGTATGGCAAGAAGGACTTGCTGAACGCCATGCGCTGCCTGTCGATGACCCAGCCATTCAACTGGTGCCAAGCGGTGGAACCCTACGCCCGCCTGTACGAGGACCTGGTCAAGCAGACGCAACTGAGCCACTACTGAGCGAGGGTGGAAGATGCACAGGCATGGCGCACACTTGCTGGACGCCACGTCGGCGCGCTTCGCCCTTTGGGCACCCGATGCGCGCAGCGTGAGCGTGGAACTGGAGCAGCAGCCGGCCTTCGCGCTGCAGCCCGCAGAAGATGGTTGGTACACCGGCGTGGTTCCCTGCCAGGCCGGTGACCGTTACCGCTACCGTATCAATGATGAATTGCAGGTGGCCGACCCGGCGTCGCGCTATCAGCCCGACGGCGTGCAGGGGCCAAGCCAGGTGGTGGATGTTACCTGCTACCCCTGGCAACATCCGTGGCAAGGCCGTCCCTGGCACGAGGCGGTCATCCAGGAACTGCACGTTGGCCTGTTCGATGGCTACGACGGCGTGGCCCGGCAACTGCCACGCCTGGCCGAACTGGGCATCAGCGCGGTCGAGCTGATGCCGCTGGGGCAGTTCCCTGGCGAGCGCAACTGGGGCTATGACGGCGTGCTGCCGTATGCACCGCAGAATACCTACGGTAGCCCTGAGCAGCTGTGCGCGCTGGTCGATCAGGCCCACGGCGAAGGGCTGATGGTGTTGGTGGACGTGGTGTACAACCACTTCGGCCCCGACGGTAATTACCTGCATCAGTACGCCAGCCCGTTCTTCCGCGAGGACCGCCAGACCCCCTGGGGCGCGGCCATCGACTTTCGCCGCCCGCAGGTGCGCGAGTACTTCATCCAGAACGCGCTGATGTGGCTGTGCGACTACCGCTGCGACGGCCTGCGCCTGGATGCCGTACATGCCATCGACCAGCCCGACTTTCTGGTCGAGCTGGCCCAGCGAGTGCGTGCCGCGGTGGAACCCGGGCGGCACGTGTGGCTGGTGCTGGAGAACGAGCACAATCAGGCTGGCCTGCTGGAGCAGGGTTTCGATGCCCAGTGGAATGACGACGGCCACAATGCCCTGCATGTGTTATTGACCGGCGAAACCGAAGGCTACTACGCGGACTACCAGAAACGCCCCATCGATCAACTGGCGCGCTGCCTGGGCGAGGGCTTTGTGTTCCAGGGCCAGCCCAATCGACATGGCACGCCACGCGGCGAACCCAGCGGGCACCTGGCGCCCAGCGCCTTTGTGTTGTTCCTGCAGAATCACGACCAGGTCGGCAACCGCGCCCTCGGCGAGCGCCTGACCCGCCTGTGCCCGCCGCCGGCCCTGCGGGCAGCTACCAGCCTGCTGTTGCTGGCCCCTATGATCCCCTTGCTGTTCATGGGCGACGACGATGGCAGCTGCCGGCCGTTCCTGTTCTTCACCGACTTTCACGACCAGCTGGCCGACGCCGTGCGTGAAGGCCGCCGTGGCGAATTCGCCCACTTCACCGCGTTCGCCGACCCCGAGCAGCGCGAGCACATTCCCGACCCCAATGCCGAGCAGACTTTCGAGTCATCACGCCCGCAAAACAAGGAAGTGATCGCCGGCTGGCACGGTCTGTACCAGCATCTACTCCACCTGCGCCACCGCCATGTCATCCCGCACCTGCCCGGCAGCCGTGCACTGGGCGCCGAGGTCCACGGCGACAAGGCGCTGACCGCACGCTGGCGGTTGGGCAATGGCAGCATCCTGCGCATCGACCTGAACCTGGCCGACAGCGCAGAGGCAGTCGAACTGCCCGCCCCAGCCTGGCGGCTGTTCGACAGCAGCGACACCCGCCACCCCGATACCCACCTGGCCGCCTACAGCTGCGTGGTCAGCCTGCTTCCACCTGCCCAGGAGCGCCCATGAGCGAAACCGCCCTGCATCGCCTGGCGCGCCGCGTCGGGCTGAGCCGCGACTGGATCGACGCCAATGCTCGTCCCCAGCGCGTCAGTGACGACGCGCTGCGCAACATCCTCGAAGGGCTTGGCCATCCTGCCGCCGATGAAAGCGCCATTGCCGCCAGCCTGCGTGCCGTGGAAGCCGCCGACGACAGCGAGCACCTGCCGCCGCTGCTAACCGCCGACCTTGGCCAGCCGCTGGCGCTGGCGCGCTACTTCAGCGCCGCCAGCATCGCGCATTGCACCCTGGAAGACCACGCTTCGCTTACCCTCACCCTTGATGAGCAGGCACGCCTGCCCGGTGAGCTGCCGATTGGCTACCATCAGGTGCAGATAGACGGCCGCCAGTTCACCGTGGCCGTGGCCCCGCCACGCTGCCACAGCCTGGATGACGACGTGCAGCAACCACCACCACGCTGCTGGGGGCTGGCGGTGCAGTTGTACAGCCTGCGCCGCCCCGGCGATGGCGGCTACGGCGACTGCCTGGCCCTGGAACAGCTAGCGCGTTCGGCCGCCGAGCGCGGCGCAGACGCCCTGGCCATCAGCCCGATTCACGCCCTGGCTGCCATCGACCAGGAGCACTACAGCCCCTACTCGCCGTCCAGCCGCCTGCTGCTCAATGCCCTGTACGCCAGCCCGGCTGCCCTGCTGGGCGAGCGGGAAGTGCGCATGGCCATCGAAGCCTGCGGCCTAGAGCAACAGCTTGAAGACCTGGAGCAAGGCACACTGGTCGACTGGCCGCGCGCCGCCAGCGCCCGGCTGCGCTTGCTCGAAGCGCTGTACCAGGGTTTCAGCCAGGGCAACCACCCACTGCGCAGGGATTTCGACAGTTTCCGTGACGCTGGCGGCCAGGCCCTTGAGCATCACTGCCGCTTCGAAGTGTTGCAGGCGCAAGCGGTGGAGAACGGGCTGGGCGCCGACTGGCGCAACTGGCCCAAGGCCTGGCACGACCCGTACCACCCCGAAGTGGAAGCCTTCGCCAACGCCTACCCGGCCAAGGTCGAGTTCCACGCTTTCTGCCAATGGCTGACCGAGCGCAGCCTGCAACGTGCCCAGGAAGCCGCCCGTAGCAGCGGCATGGCAGTGGGCCTGATCGCCGACCTGGCAGTGGGCGCCGACGGTGCCGGCAGCCAGGCCTGGAGCCGCCAGGACGAACTGCTGTCAGGCCTGAAAGTCGGTGCGCCACCCGACATCCTCAACCGCGCCGGGCAGGACTGGGGCATCTGCGCCTTCTCGCCCGAAGGCCTCAAGCGCAACGGTTACCGCGCCTTCATCGAAATGCTGCGGGCCAACCTGGCGCACGCCGGGGGCCTGCGCATCGACCATGTCATGGGCCTGCGTCGGCTATGGCTGATCCCGCAAGGGGCCAAGCCCAGTGAGGGTGCCTACCTCAATTACCCACTGGAGGACCTGCTGCGCCTGCTGGCGCTGGAGTCGGTGCGCCACCAGGCGATCATTCTTGGTGAAGACCTCGGCACGGTGCCGGAAGGCCTGCGCGAAACGCTGGCCGAGAAAGCCGTGCTGGGCATGCGCGTGCTGCCGTTCGAACAGACCCAGCCCGGCCAGTTCAAGCCGATTCTGGACTGGCCGGACCATGCCCTGGCCACTACCGGCACCCACGACCTGGCACCGCTAGCCGGCTGGCTGGCCAACCGCGATATCGACTGGAGCCACCGTTTGCAATTGATCGACACTGCCACCGAACTCCACTGGCGCCACGAACGCCAAAAGGAACATGACGGCCTGCGCCACACCCTGCAAGCCAACTACGGCGAAATGAAGGACACCGACGCGCTGATCGACGCGGCTATCCGCTACGTGGGCCATACCCGCGCGCCGCTGGTGCTGGTACCGCTGGAAGACCTGCTGGGCTGCGACGAACAACCCAACCTGCCGGGCACCACCAGCGGCCACCCCAACTGGCGGCGGCGCTTCGCCCGCCCGGTGCGGGAACTGCTGGACGACGAAGATGCCGCAAGGCGCCTGGAGCTATTGGCCCAGGCTCGCGAACAGGCTTGGGAGCGTGACCAATGAAGCCAATGACCGCCACCTTGCGCCTGCAGTTTCACAGCGACTTCACCCTCGACCAGGCCGTGCCGCTGGTGCCGTATTTTGCCCAGTTGGGCATCAGCCACCTGTATGCCTCGCCCATTCTCAAGGCCCGCGCCGGCTCACGGCATGGGTATGACGTGGTCGACCCGACCCGGGTCAACCCCGAACTCGGCGGTGAGGCCGCACTGGAACGGCTGGTCGCCGCACTGCGCCAGCACGGCATGGGGCTGATTCTCGACACAGTGTCCAACCACATGGCCGTGGGCGGGGCCGACAACCCCTGGTGGCAAAGCCTGCTGGCCTGGGGCCGGCGCAGCCCCTATGCAGCGTTCTTCGATATCCAGTGGCATTCCAGCGACCCGCTGCTGGCCGGGCAATTGCTGCTGCCGTTCCTCGGCAGCGACTACGGGGTAGCGTTGAAAAATGGCGAAATCCCGCTTGAGTTCGACAACCAACGGGGCCTGCTGCAGGTGGCCCATTACGAGCACCGCTTCCCGATCTGCCCGGTCGACTACGGCTGGATCCTGGCGCTCAGCCCGGAGCCGGCCCTGAAGGCACTGGCAGAGCATTTCACGGCATTGGGCGAATCCGCCACACCGCTGGCCGATGCCCTGCCCCTGCACGCTGAACTGGCGCGCCTGGTAAGTGAAGGGGCCGACCTTGAATCGGCCCTGATAGCCTTCGACAGCCGCGCCGAAAACGGCTTCAAGCGCCTGCACCTGCTGCTGGAGCGCCAGACCTACCGCCTGGCCAGCTGGCGCACGGCCGCCGACGACATCAACTGGCGGCGCTTCTTCGACATCAATGAGCTCGGCGGCCTGCGCGTCGAGCGGTCAGTGGTGTTCGAGGCCACCCACGCCAAGTTGTTCGAGCTGATCGAACGGGGCTTGGTCGACGGCCTGCGCATCGACCATATCGACGGCCTCGCCGACCCGCGTGGCTACTGCCGCAAACTGCGTCGCAGGGTCGATGGCCTGATGGCGAAGCGGCCACTGAACGCGGCCCTGGAGCATTTCCCGATCTACGTCGAGAAAATCCTCGGCGCCAACGAACACCTGCACCGCGACTGGCTCACTGACGGCACCACCGGCTACGAGTTCATGAACCAGGTGTCGTTGCTGCAGCACGATCCGGCCGGGGAAGCGCCGCTGACCGAGCTGTGGGCCACTGTCAGCGAGCGCCCGGACTTCCCCGAAGAAGTGCGCCAAGCCCGCCACCTGGTGCTCAACGCCAGCCTGGCCGGCGATTGCGAGTCGGTGGCCCAGGCGCTGCTGCAGGTGGCACGCAACGACCTGATGACCCGCGACCTGACCCTGGGCGCCATTCGCCGCGCCTTGCAGGCGCTGGTCGCGCACTACCCGGTGTACCGCACCTACTTCAATGCCTGCGGGCGCCCGGCTGAAGACGAGGTTTTTTTCCAGCAAGCACTGGCCGATGCCCGCCAAGACCTGGGCGAAGCCGATTGGCCACTGCTCGAGCAGCTGGAACAATGGTTGGGCGGCCAAGCCTGGCGCCAGCTACCACCGGGCCGGGTACGCAAGCAGCTGCGCCATGCCTGCGTGCGCTTCCAGCAACTGACCGCCCCCAGCGCCGCCAAGGCCGTGGAAGACACTGCGTTCTACCGCAGTGCGCGCTTGCTGTCGCGCAACGATGTGGGGTTCGAGGCCGAGCGTTTCAGCGCACCGCTCATGGACTTTCACAACGAGGCCCAGCGGCGCCTGCGCGACTTCCCTGACAACCTGCTGGCCACCGCTACTCATGACCACAAGCGCGGCGAAGACACCCGCGCACGCCTGGCTGTGCTCAGCGAACGCGGCCCCTGGCTGGCCAGCCGGGTGGAGCACTGGCGCGAACTGGCGGCGCCGCTGCGTGCGCAGCTGGACGATGGCCTGGCGCCGAGCCCCGGCGACGAGCTGATGCTGTTGCAGACCCTGCTCGGCAGCTGGCCGCTGGAGCTTGACCTGCACGACGACAACGCCGTGCGCCAGTACGCCGAGCGCGTTCGCCAGTGGCAGCAGAAGGCCCTGCGCGAAGCCAAGCTGCGCAGCAGCTGGAGCGCGCCGAACGAGGCCTACGAAACGGCCTGTGCACGCTATCTGGACAGCCTGCTGCTGGGCAGCGAAAACCAGCAACTGCGCAAATCCCTGGCGGATGCCGCGCAACTGCTGGCCTGCCCCGGCGCCCTCAACAGCCTGGTCCAGGCGTTGCTGCGCATGACCACACCGGGCGTGCCCGACTTGTACCAAGGTAATGAATACTGGGACTTCAGCCTGGTCGACCCGGACAACCGCCGCCCCGTGGACTACGCTTTGAGGCGCCGCACCCTGGACGATGCCGCGCCGCTGACCGAATTGCTGGCGCACTGGCGCGACGGCCGCCTCAAGCAGGCCCTGGTCGCCAAGGTGCTCGATTGCCGCCAGGCCCATGCCGAACTGTTCCGCCGTGGCGCCTACCTGCCACTTGCCGTACACGGCCGGCACGCTGACAAGGTGATCGCTTTTGCCCGCCTGGGTGACAGTGAACGCGCCATTGTCGTCGCCCCGCGCCTGGCCAGCGGCCTGCTTGGCGGCGCTGCTACACCGTTGATCCCGGCACAGAACTGGGACGACACCCGGGTGATCTTGCCGTTTGCCTTGTCGCCTGCCAACTCGACGGGACTTTTTTCCAGTGCTGCGGTCAGCCCTTCTAGGGAGCTGCATGTGAGCGCCGTGCTGGCGGAGTTTCCGGTCAACCTGTTGATACAACAATCTTGAGCATCAGGAGCGTCACGATGAGTGTCGATGAAAAGCGTATTCGCGAATTTGCCTACCAGATCTGGGAGTCCGAAGGTAAACCCGCCGGCCAGGAAGATCGCCACTGGGAAATGGCCCGCAAGCTGGCCGAGGCTGAAGCCTTGGCACCCAAGGCAGCGCCGCGCAAGCGGGCGCCGGCCAAGCCCAAGGCTGCAGCGGAGCCCAAAGCGCCTGCCGAGCCCAAGGTAACTGCCCTGCCGGGCGTTAAACCGGCTGCGGCGAAAAAGCCTCGGGCGGTGAAAAAGCCTACTGCCGGTTAAGCCTGTCCCGGCTTTCTTCGCGGGTAAACCCACTGCCACAGGTTCATCACAGGCGCTCAAAGCCATGCAGTACCTGTGGCATCGGGTTTCCCGGTAAACAGGCCACCGCAGGACTGCACATTCCCCTTCCATCACGGCCACTTGAGGATCGTCATGAGCCCCCGCACCCCAAAGAAAACCCGCTCGGTCGCACCATCGCGCATCCGCGAAGGCATGCCCTTCCCCCTCGGCGCCACCTGGGATGGCCTTGGGGTCAACTTCGCCCTCTTCTCGGCCAACGCCACCAAGGTCGAACTGTGCCTGTTCGACTCCACCGGCGAACAGGAAATCGAGCGCATCGAACTGCCCGAATACACTGACGAGATCTACCACGGCTACCTGCCCGACGCGCACCCTGGGCTGGTCTACGGCTACCGCGTGTACGGCCCCTACGAACCGGAAAACGGCCACCGCTTCAACCCCAACAAACTGCTGATCGACCCGTATGCCAAGCAACTGGTCGGCAGCCTGAAATGGTCCGAGGCATTGTTCGGCTACACCATCGGCCACCCTGATGGCGACCTGTCATTCGACGAACGCGACAGCGCGCCTTTCGTACCCAAATGCAAGGTGATCGACCCGGCCTTCACCTGGGGCCGCGACCAGCGGGTGCAGATCCCCTGGGAACGCACGATCATCTACGAGGCGCACACCCGCGGCATCAGCATGCGCCACCCGGCAGTGCCGGAAAAACTGCGCGGCACCTTCGCCGGCCTGGCCAATGACGAACTGCTCAAGCACATCAAGGACCTGGGCGTTTCCAGCATCGAGCTGCTGCCGATCCACGCCTTCGTCAACGACCAGCACCTGCTGGACAAGGGCCTGAACAATTACTGGGGCTACAACAGCATCGCTTTCTTTGCACCGCACCCGCGCTACCTGGCCAGTGGCAAGATCGCCGAGTTCAAGGAGATGGTCGCGCACCTGCACGATGCCGGGCTGGAAGTGATTCTCGACGTGGTCTACAACCACACCGCCGAAGGCAATGAACGCGGCCCGACCCTGTCCATGCGCGGTATCGACAACGCCTCGTACTACCGCCTGATGCCGGATGACAAGCGCTACTACATCAACGACTCCGGTACGGGCAACACCCTGGACCTGAGCCACCCCTGCGTGCTGCAACTGGTTACCGACTCGCTGCGCTACTGGGCCGGTGAAATGCACGTGGACGGCTTCCGCTTCGACCTCGCGACCATCCTTGGCCGCTACCACGACGGCTATAGCGAGCGCCACGGTTTCCTCGTCGCCTGCCGCCAGGACCCGATGCTGAGCCAGGTCAAGTTGATTGCCGAGCCGTGGGACTGCGGCCCGGGCGGCTATCAGGTGGGCAACTTCGCCCCGGGCTGGGCAGAGTGGAACGACCGTTTCCGCGACACCGTACGCGCCTTCTGGAAAGGCGACGAGGGCCAACTTGCCGACTTTGCCGCCCGCATGACCGCGTCGGGCGACATGTTCAACAACCGCGGCCGGCGGCCTTACTCCTCGGTCAATTTCATCACCGCCCACGACGGTTTCACCTTGCGTGACCTGGTGTCGTACAACCACAAGCACAACGAAGACAACGACGAGAACAACCAGGACGGGACCGACAACAACCTGTCGTGGAACTGCGGTGTCGAAGGGCCGACCGATGACCCGGCGGTGAATGCCCTGCGCATGCGTCAGATGCGCAACTACTTCGCCACGTTGCTGCTGGCCCAAGGCACGCCAATGATTGTGGCCGGCGACGAGTTCAGCCGCACCCAGCACGGCAACAACAATGCCTACTGCCAGGACAGCGAGATCGGCTGGGTGAACTGGGACCTGGACGAGGAAGGCCAGGAGCTGCTGGCCTTCGTCAAGCGCCTGACCCGCCTGCGCCTGGCCTACCCGGTGCTGCGTCGTTCGCGCTTTTTGGTCGGCGACTACAATGAGGCGATCGGGGTCAAGGACGTGACCTGGCTGGCACCGGATGGCGGCGAGATGAGCGTGGAGCAGTGGGAAGACCCGCACGGGCGCTGCCTGGGCATGCTGATCGATGGCCGCGCGCAGGTCAGTGGCATCGCCCGGCCTGGTGCCGAGGCTACCGTGCTGCTGATCGTCAATGCCCACCATGATGTCGTGCCGTTCAAGTTGCCGACCGTACCCGAAGGCGACTACTGGAGCTGCCTGGTGGACACCGACCGGCCAGAGCTGCGCAAGGGGCAGCACCTGCAGTTCGACAGCACCTTCGAGGTGAAGGGCCGGTCGATGCTGCTGATGGTGTTGCAGCATGACGAGGAGTGAACCGTGATAACCCAGGCGGGTCCTACATTTTAATTGCCACGCCATACCTGTGGGGGCGGGCAAACCCACTCCCACAGGATTTAGCGGCATTTGGAAAGGGCTGATTTCAGGAGGAATTGTGAGCCTCGAGGCCGGCAGTAAAGGTTTCGCCAGTGTCGACCAGGCCCCAGCCGTGAAGCGGCTGCGGGTGCTGACGGTGAACACGCACAAGGGCTTCACCGCTTTCAACCGGCGCTTCATCCTGCCGGAGCTGCGCGAAGCGGTACGCAGCACCCAGGCCGACATCGTCTTCCTCCAGGAAGTGCTCGGCAGCCACGACCGACACGCCGCACGCTACCCTGGCTGGCCGCAGACCTCGCAGTACGAGTTCCTCGCTGACAGCATGTGGAGCGACTTCGCCTACGGCCGCAACGCCGTCTACCCCGACGGCCACCACGGCAACGCGCTGTTGTCCAAGTACCCGATCGTCGAGCACCGCAACCTCGATGTGTCGATCACCGGCCCCGAGCGCCGAGGCCTGCTGCACTGCATCCTGGAGGTGCCCGGCCAAGGCCAGGTGCACGCGATCTGCGTGCACCTCTCACTGTTGGAAAGCCACCGCCAGAAGCAACTGCAGCTGCTGCGCAAATTGCTGGATGCGTTGCCGGTCGACGCACCGGTGATCATCGCCGGCGATTTCAACGACTGGAAGGCGCATGGCAATCGCACCCTCGGGTTGCAACGTGACCTGCACGAGGCGTTCGAGCGCCATCATGGCCACCTCGCCCGCACCTACCCTGCTCGCCTGCCCTTGCTGCGCCTGGACCGGATCTACCTGCGCAACGCCGAAAGCCACGGGCCGCGGATTCTGGGGCACAAACCTTGGTCGCACCTGTCAGATCATCTGCCATTGGCGGTGGAAGTGCACCTCTAGCAATCATTCTTCATAGCCAGGCGGCGGCAAATAGCGAACCCCGCTATGCAGCGGTCTTTCTACAGCAATATCAATCAGTTGGTGCAGACCACGAAAGATGAACGGTTTCTTCACGCTTTCTTGACGCAAGCGTCGTCCTCTCCTTAGCTGAACATTATCTAGTAGTAAAGATCTCGCGCCGGGCCTCTAGCTCGCGCCTTTGTGCGCGCTTGCGAAAGCTGGCGTGCTGGTTTGGGTCGCCCTCTGTTTTTGCCGTACAGCTCGTGACAACAGGCCAGGTCCTCGGGCTGTACCCCACAAAAACAAAGGAGATCCGCCATGAAAAACACCTCGGGCCCCAAAAGCTTCGACCGTATTTTCTACGCGGTTTCCACGTCGCTGCTTCTGGCAACCCCGGTGGAAACCTTCGCGTACGAGCTGCAGGATGACCCCCTATCACCCCGTTATCTGCAGCAGGCGGCAGTACCGCAGCTGTCACTTGATCCGGTGAGCGCCAGTGGCTTGAGTCTCGGTACCCTGAATGCGTTTTCCCAGCAAATGAGCGGGCGTCACGGCCAGGCCGCACCGGACCTGATCGCCAGCCAGTGGTCGCAATTCTTCCCCACTGGCACACGCAACGGGGCGCAGCCCCCAGAGCAGCTGGAAGCTCCCAGCCAGCAGTTGATGATCGGCCCAGACCTGTTCGTGCGCGAGACGGCCGCGGGCAACGTGCACCGGGCGGGGATTTTCGTGGGGCAAAACAATTTGCAGAGCAGCTTCAACGGCATGCGCCCGCTGCTGGGCGACAAGCAACGCAACGCCGTGAACCTGAGCGGGGAAAGCCTAGGCGTATATTGGAGCATGACCCATGAGCAGGGCTGGCACCTTGATGCCGTGGCAATGGGTTCGCGGATCGATGTGATGGGCCGGGGCGAAAACGGCCAGCGCCTTGATGAAAGCGGCCATGCAATGACGTTCTCGGTGGAAGGCGGCTACCCGATCCGCCTGGGCGGCAACTGGGTCATCGAACCCCAGGCACAGTTGATCAACCAGCAGTTCTTCCCTGGCAACCAGGTGCAGGAGGAGACCCTGCAGGCCTTCGACAGCCAGCCGAGCTGGAGCGGCCGGGTCGGTGCCAAACTGTCCGGGCGCTACGAAGTGCGCGGCATGCCGATCGAGCCCTATGTGCGGACCAACGTGTGGTATGACTTCAGCAATGCCGATGAGGTGAAGCTGGACCAGGTCGACAAGATCTCCAGTTCGCGCTATTCGACCACGGTGGAATTGGGGTTGGGGTTGGTGGCACGAGTGACACCGGCAGTGGCGTTATTCGTGAGTGCCGATTACAGCAGTGATGTGGATGACAACGATCTGAATGGACTGATTGGCAGCCTGGGTGTGCGGATGCGGTGGTAAAACGACTATTCAAGTTGTCAGGCGCGTTGATGCGCCTGACAACCTACACCGCCGCTCATAAACGGAAGTTGAACATATTCAGCACTGCCAAGCGGCAGGCCAGTGTCCACAGCTACAGCTGTCTAGACATTACCTAGCGCAGTCCCCTGCCTGATAGGCTGAACGTAGGCATAGACCTCGGGATCATTGAACATTTTCCACTCTGCATAGTCGATTTTTAACGCCAAAAGCTCCTTATGAGACTCGGAGGCTGACCACTGAGTCGCTACATCAGACTGACCTGTCTGTGCTGGAGCAGCAACATCGGCCAATGGGCGCGGCGCAGCTGACCGAGCAAAGGGACGTGACTGCCTTGGGGGCGTACCCGATTTACCCACATAGAAGTACGTATTGGTTTTACGATGACGATAGCCCGTCAAGACCTCGGGCGGACCGGATTGTGGATGGAACTTCACTTCATAGCTATCGCCCGCGAGCTTCAGTGTAAAGGGGGTTCCGCTAGCCCCCTTCTTATGCATGATAAAACCCTTCACCCGTAAATGTTGACTCCCTGGCAGGCGCAGGCCGCTCATAAAACCGATCGCCCTCTTGAGGACGTTGAACAAGATGTCGATTTTCGAAAGCAAAGCAGGTGACCTGCCTGTGGGATCGGATTTGTTGACGGGGTCACCCTGGCAGTAGGCGTAACAATTCAGCCCGCCTTCCGCAAATGGGCTCAAGTCGTCAGGGCTAAAAAAGCGCATGAGTATTGGGCTGTAGACTCTTTTTCCATTCCCAAGCCAGTACCCACCGATGACAGGATCCTTGCATTCGCCGTTAAAGCCCAGTTGTATGTTTGGACACTCGGGTCGATGCCCATATGGAGAATAGGCAATAGTGTGCGACTGCTGGTCCCCATGCACCGATCCGGCCACGTCAACTTTGTACAAACTCGTCGAGCCCGCCTGCGGGCCGTCCGTACGACAAGACAAAGCAACGGGCCCATGTCGCAGGATACGACTGGGCCACTTTTCGACTGGGTCCGTTGACACCGCCAGCCGCTCTCGTTGGTAAAAAAAACTTCTGCATGCTGGCATGGTTCTGCTCCTTTCCAGCTGAGATCAGGAATGATCAGGAGCAAGATGTCACTTGGCATCGCAGCGGCACAACTAGCAGAAATAACAGCCCTTCGCTTGTTCCCCCTGGGAAAGTAGTCATTCTTGATGAGCAGCCGATCAGGCGGCCTTGAGAATCAACACACCCAGCGGCGGCAGGTTCAGCGCAAGCGACAATGGCTGCCCATGGCTGGCCACTGCCTCACTGGCCACTGCGCCCAAATTGCCCACGTTGGACCCGGCATACAGCTCGGCATCGCTGTTCAGCAGCTCCTGCCAACGTTCGCCGAACGGCACGCCAATCCGGTAGCCCTCACGCGGCACCGGGGTGAAGTTGGCCACCACCAGCACTGGCTCGCCGCTGCTGCTCCAGCGCAGCCAGGCGTACACGCTGTTTTGCGCGTCGTCACCGATCAGCCACTGGAAGCCCTGCGGCTGGCAATCCTGCTCGTGCAGCGCCGGCACTTCGCGGTAGAGACGGTTGAGGTCGCCCACCAGGCGCTGCACCCCTTGGTGCTCGGGGTATTGCAGCAGGTACCAGTCCAGTTCGCTGTCGTGGTTCCACTCACGCCACTGGCCGAACTCGCAGCCCATGAACAGCAGCTTCTTGCCCGGGTGGGCCCACATGAAGGTGAGGTAGGCACGCAGGTTGGCGAACTTCTGCCAGCGATCGCCGGGCATCTTGTCGATCAGCGAGTGCTTGCCGTGCACCACCTCATCATGGGAAATGGGCAGGATGAAGTGCTCGGAATAGGCATAGATCAGCCCGAAGCTCATCTCGTTGTGGTGATAGGTGCGGTGCACTGGGTCGTTCTGGATGTAGTGCAGGGTGTCGTGCATCCAGCCCATGTTCCACTTGTAGGCAAAGCCCAGGCCGCCCTGTTGGGTAGGCTGGCTGACCCCGGGCCAGGCGGTGGACTCTTCGGCGATGATCAGCGCGCCCGGGGCCTCGTGTGCTGCCACCCCATTGAGGTGGCGGATGAAGTCGATGGCTTCAAGGTTCTCGCGCCCGCCGTGGCGGTTGGGCACCCACTCGCCGGCCTTGCGCGAATAGTCGCGGTACAGCATCGAGGCGACCGCATCGACCCGCAGGCCGTCGATGTGGAAGTGCTTCAGCCAGTGCAGCGCCGAGGCCATCATGAAGCCACGCACCTCGTTGCGGCCCAGGTTGTAGATCAGCGTGTTCCAGTCCTGGTGGTAGCCTTCCAGCGGGTTGTCGTATTCGTAGAGCGCCGTGCCGTCAAACCGCGCCAGGCCGTGTTCATCAGTCGGGAAGTGCGCCGGTACCCAGTCCAGCAGCACACCGATACCGCCCTGGTGACAGGCATCGATGAAGGCGGCAAAGTCCTCGGCCGTGCCGTAGCGCGAGGTGGGTGCGAACATCGACAGCGGCTGGTAGCCCCAGGAACCACCGAACGGGTGCTCCATGATCGGCAGCAGTTCGATATGGGTGAAGCCCAGCGCCTGCACATACGGCACCAGACGTTCGGCCAGTTCGCGCCAGTTGTAGTAGCGCCCGACTTCGCCCGCCTCGTCCAGCTCGCAACGCCATGAGCCCGGGTGCAGTTCGTAGATCGACAGTGGCGCGTTGTAGGCATGGCGCTGGGCGCGTTGCGCCATCCATTCATGGTCTTGCCAGGCATGGCTGAGCGCACCGGCCACCTTGGACGCCGTGCTCGGCGGCAGTTCGGTGGCGCGGGCCAGCGGGTCAGCCTTCAACGGCAAGATGCCATCCTTGCCGAGCACTTCGAACTTGTAGGTTTCCCCCACGCCTAGGCGCGGGATGAACAGTTCCCACACCCCGGCACTGTGACGCAGGCGCATAGGGTGGCGGCGGCCGTCCCAGTTGTTGAAGTCACCGACCACCGAGACCCGCCTGGCGTTGGGAGCCCAGACCGAGAAGCAGACGCCGTCGATACCCTCGACCTGGATCGGCTGCGCACCGAAACGCCCGGACAGGTCGCGGTGGTTGCCTTCGGCGAACAGGTGCAGGTCCATGTCACCTAGCTGCGGCCCGAAGCTGTAAGGGTCCTCGGTGACCTGCTCGCCACCGGCCCAGCCAATTTGCAACAGGTAGGGCTGTGCCTCATCGAGGTGCGCGCTGAACAACCCGGGCAGGCTGCCCTGCTCCATTTCGGCAAGGATGCGCCCGTCATGCCGGGCGAGGATGCGCGCATTCAGGGCAGTGGGCAGGAAGGCACGAACCACCTGCCCGCCTGCGCCGTCGCCGTGGGGGCCGAGTACCGCAAATGGATCGGCGTGTTCGGCGCGGGCCAGGGCATCGAGGTCCCGTTGCCGAAGGCCGCCGTTTTCACGCGTTGTTACGTTCATTCTGACTCTCCCCAGGTACTGATCAGTCCATGCAGGCCATGCAAAGGTACGGCCAGCCAGCTTGGACGGTTCTCGGCTTCGTATGTGATTTCGTAGGCGGCTTTTTCCAGGCAGAACAATTCCAGTGCCGCACGCTCGCCTTCGGCCTGCTGCCAGGCGTGGGGCATGGCAGCGGTGGCCAAGCCGTAGGCTTCGACAAAGGCATGCCGCGACTGGTGCAAGTACTGCCGCGCAACCCGTTGCCGGGCTTGCCGCGCCGGGTCGGAAAGGTCCACGGCAGACGCGCTGCGCAAGATCATCGCAGCAGCATAGTCGAAGGATCGCAGCACGCCGCTGACATCTTTGTAGGGGCTGTGTTTTGCCCGCCGTTCTTCCAGTGGCCGGGCCGGCTCGCCTTCGAAATCGATCAGGTAGGCATCGCCCTGCACCACCAGCACCTGGCCCAGGTGCAGGTCACCGTGCACGCGCATCAGCAAACCACCTTCAGCCTGTTCGGCCAACCGGCTTATGTGCTGGGCCAGGCCCTCACGCTGTTGCTGCAGGTCGTCGACCAGTGCCTGGCTGTCGCTGTCGAGGCTGTCGCGGTGTTGGGCCAGCAGGTCAAGCGCGTGGGTCAGTTCAGCGCCGATCTGTGCACTCCAGCGCTGGCTGTCTTGCGCATCGCTTGGGCGCGGCTGGAAGGCTTCATCGTCGGTCGGCGCAGCCAGCAACAGGTGCATCTCGCCCAGGCGCTGGCCGAGCAAGGCGGCAAAGCCGGTGAGTTCGGCCAGGGCGTCGGTATGCACTTCGGCGTCGCTTGGGGTGGGCTGCATCTGGTCGCGAATGGCTCGCTCAAGGGTGTTCTGGGTCCAGGCCCAGGCATCGCCCTGGTTGCTCAGGTAGCCTTGGGCGATCATCAGCAAATGGGGTGCCGTTTGTTGATCAACGCGGCTGACCCAGGCCAGCAGCGGCGAAATATTGGCAAAGCCGGCAGCGGTCAGGTAGGCACTCATTTCCAGCTCTGGGTGGATACCCGGGTTGACCCGGCGGATCAGCTTGAGCACCACACGGTCGCCGATCACCACCGAGCTGTTGGATTGCTCGGCGCTGAGGTAGCGCACTTCGCTTTCGTCGTTCAGTTCAAGGCTGGCCAATTGCGCGGTGCTCTCAAACCGCAGGTCACCCTCGCCATTGCCGCAGGGCAGGCGCAGGCCGTCCTGGCAGGCGCTCAACACGGCGCGGATAAAGGGTTCGAGCACAAAGGCGTCGGTGATCAGGCCGACCTGATGGGCACGGCGCACCCGCGACAGCGCCAGCTGCTGCGGCAGCGCGCTGTTGATCTGCTCCTCGCGCAGCAGGCCGAACGGCAGTTGGTAGCGGTTGGCTGTACCCTCGCTGATGACCTCGATTTCGCTGAGCAGCACGGGCGTGGTGGCACTGCCGAAGCGTACGCCGTAGCACAGGCGTACGCTGTCTATCGGGCCTTCCTTGCCGGCGAACCAGCGCCGCTTGGGCAAGTACTGCGGGAGGATGGCGGTTTGCAGGGTATCGCTGGAAGGTGCTTCCAGCAGTTCTTCCATGCGCTTGCGCAGTACCAGCGTAGTCAATTCGGGTAACCCCTCGGTGGCCTGGATGTGCCAGCTGGGCATGCGGTCGTGTGAGGCCAGCAGGAACCAGTAGAAGGCATAAGGTGGCAAGGTCAGCAGAAACGGCAGTTGGCCGATCGGCGGGAAGGCGCTACCGCCGAGCATTTCCACCGGTACTTTGTCGGCAAATTGTGACAGCTCAAGTTCCGCGGCCTGGGCGGCGCGGGAGACGTTGGCCACGCACAGGATGACCTCGGTGTTGCCATCGGCATCGGTGTATTCGCGGATGTAGGCAAGAATGCGCCGATTGCTCGGGGTGAGGGTACGCAGCGTGCCGCGACCAAAGGCCTTCTGCTGCTTGCGCACCGCCAGCATGCGCCGGGTCCAGTTCAGCAGGGAGTGCGGGTCGTGGCTCTGCGCCTCGACGTTGACCGTCTGGTAGCCATACAGCGGGTCCATGATCGGCGGCAGCACCAGGCGCTGCGGGTCAGCCCGGGAGAAACCGCCATTGCGGTCCGGCGACCACTGCATGGGCGTGCGCACACCGTCGCGGTCGCCGAGGTAGATGTTGTCGCCCATGCCCAGTTCATCGCCGTAGTAAAGGGTGGGCGTGCCGGGCATCGACAGCAGCAGGCTGGTGAGCAACTCGATACGTCGGCGGTCACGCTGCAGCAGCGGTGCCAGGCGCCGACGGATGCCCAGGTTGATGCGCGCGCGGCGGTCTTCGGCGTAGTAGTTCCACAAATAGTCACGCTCACGGTCGGTGACCATTTCCAGGGTCAGCTCATCGTGGTTGCGCAGGAAGATCGCCCACTGGCAGTTGGCAGGAATTTCCGGAGTTTGGCGCAAGATGTCGGTGATCGGGAAACGGTCCTCCATGGCCAGCGCCATGTACATGCGCGGCATCAGCGGGAAGTGAAAGGCCATGTGGCACTCGTCGCCATCGCCTTCGCCGAAGTACGGGCGAGTGTCTTCCGGCCACTGGTTGGCTTCGGCCAGCAGCATGCGGTCGGGGTAGTTGGCATCGATTTCGGCACGGATCGCCTTGAGCACGTCGTGGGTTTCGGCGAGGTTCTCGTTGTTGGTGCCGTCGCGTTCGATCAGGTAAGGGATGGCATCCAGGCGCAAGCCGTCGACCCCCAGGTCCAGCCAGAAACGCATCACCCCGATCACCGCCTTGAGCACCTGCGGGTTGTCGAAGTTGAGGTCCGGCTGGTGCGAGTAGAACCGGTGCCAGAAGTACTGGCCGGCGACCGGGTCCCAGGTCCAGTTGGACTTTTCGGTGTCGAGGAAGATGATGCGGGTACCGTCGTACTTCTGGTCGTTGTCCGACCACACGTAGAACTCGCGCGCCTTGCTGCCGGGCTTGGCGTGGCGGGCGCGCTGGAACCACGGGTGCTGGTCGCTGGTGTGGTTGATGACCAGCTCGGTGATCACCCGCAGGCCGCGCTTGTGCGCCTCGGCGATGAAACGGCGGGCGTCGGCCATGCTGCCGTAATCAGGGTGCACGGCCTTGTATTCGGCGATGTCGTAGCCGTCGTCACGGCGTGGCGAGGGATAGAACGGCAGCAGCCACAAGGTGTTGACGCCCAGCTCGGCGATGTAGTCGAGCTTGCTGATCAGGCCGGCGAAATCACCGATGCCATCGTTGTTCGAGTCGAAGAACGACTTGATGTGCAACTGGTAGATGACGGCGTCCTTGTACCACAGCGGGTCGTCGATAAAGGCTGCCGGGCGGGAACGCTTGGCCATGTGCGACTCCTTTCAATTGCATGCACAGACATCCGAGCTTGCTCGATACCACAGGGGGCACAGTCAGAGCCTGGTTAACGGGCTTTTTCGATGCGCCAGATGCCGAACGGCTGGTGCCAGGGCTCTATGCGCATCCATTGGGTCTTGCCGTACCATGACCAGCGGTGGCCGTTCATCAGGTCTTCACCATGGGTTTCGGCGTTGTCGTCCAGCCCCAATTCCCACAATGGCAACTCGAAGTGCGCCTCTTGGGCGTTGTGCGGGTCGAGGCTGACCGCCACCAGGATGTAGTTGTCGCGCTCGGGGGTGCGCTTGGCGAAGTACAGGATGTTGTCGTTCCAGCAATTGAAGAACGCCACGCCGAGGTGGGTTTGCAACGCAGGGTTCTGCCGGCGGATGCGATTGAGCTGGGCGATTTCGGCAATGATGTTGCCGGGTTGGCTGAAATCGCGCGGGCGCAGCTGGTACTTCTCCGAATCCAGGTATTCCTCCTTGCCCGGCAACGGCGTGCCCTCGCACAGCTCAAAGCCTGAATACATGCCCCACAGGCCCGAGCCCATGGTGGCCAACGCGGCGCGTATGAGGAAGCCGGCGCGGCCAGAGGTGTGCAGGAAGAACGGGTTGATGTCCGGCGTGTTGACGAAAAAGTTGGGCCGGTAGCACTGGCTCCACGGCGGCTGGTTGAGTTCCTCGAAGTACTCGCTCAGTTCCTTTTTGGTATTGCGCCAGGTGAAGTACGTGTAGCTCTGCGCATAACCGACCTTGCCCAGGCGCGCCATCATCGCAGGCTTGGTGAACGCCTCGGCGAGGAAGATCACCTCTGGGTACTGGCTGCGCACATTGGCGATCAGCCATTGCCAGAACGGCAGCGGCTTGGTGTGCGGGTTGTCGACGCGGAAGGTTTTGACGCCCTCCTCGACCCAGCCGATGACCACGTCGCGCAAGGCCAGCCACAGGCTGGGCACGGCATCGGGGGCGTAGAAGTCGACGTTGACGATGTCCTGGTACTTCTTCGGCGGGTTTTCGGCGTAGCGGATGGTGCCGTCCGGGCGCCAGCTGAACCAGCCCGGGTGCTCCTTGAGCCACGGGTGGTCCTGGGAGCACTGGATGGCGAAATCGAGGGCGATTTCCAGGCCGTGTTCCGCAGCCGCAGCCACCAGACGGCGGAAGTCATCGCGGCTGCCGAGTTGCGGGTGGATCGCCTCGTGGCCGCCTTCTGCGCTGCCGATGGCATACGGGCTACCCGGGTCGCCCGGTTCGGCCTTGAGCGCATTGTTGCGGCCCTTGCGGTGCTGCATGCCTATGGGGTGAATGGGCGGGAAGTACAACACGTCGAAGCCCATGTCACGAATCATCGGCAGGCGTTCGTGCACATCATTGAAGGTGCCATGCCGTTGGGGGTCATCGGTGATGGAGCGCGGGAACAGTTCGTACCAACTGGCGAACTGCGCCGCCGGGCGGTCGACATCCACCGGGAACTCACGGCTGCGGGCCAGGTAGCTGCGGTGTTCGGCTTCGCTCATCAGGCGGCTGGTGGTGGGGTCGAGAAGCAGTGCCACCTGGTCGTCGACACCCAACTCGCCCATGCGCTGTTGCAGGGCCTGCAACGCTTCACGCAGGGCGCCGTTGCACAAGGCAATGCCCTGGCCCAGCATCAAGCGACCTTCTTCCAGCTCCAGCCTGACCTCGACACCGGCGTGGTACTTCTTCTCCAGGTCGTGGCAGTACGTGGCGAACGGGTCGATCCAGGCCTCGATGCTGAACCGGTGCGGGCCTAGCTCGGTGGGGGTGAATTCGGCCAGCCACAGGTCGTTGCCCGGCGACTGCATGGGCACGCAATGCCAGCGCCGGCTGTTGGCCTGGCGCCAGTTGAGCATCACCGCCAGGCGGTCGTGGCCATCGCTGTAGACTTTGCTGCTGACCGCAACTGGCTGGCCGCTGATGGCCTTGGCGGCGAAGGTGCCAGCGTCGAGCACGGGTTGGGTGTCTTCGATGACGATGCGCGGCGCCAACAGCGCCTGGGACAGGCCAATGGCCTGATCCGGGTGATCGTTCGCCGTGGGCACGCTTTCAAAGGGCTCGTTTCGTGACATCGACCTTGCTCCCTCAGGCTGGTGGCGGTAAGGGTTCAGAGCCGGGCACAGGCGGGGGGTTCAAAATAATTGAGCGAACGGCAGCTGCCAGCGGTCAGAGCCTACAGCACCTCTTCACCCACCCACGCGAGGTCAGGCCATGAACATTCCCATTCCACCGGAAACCCCCGATCCGAACATCGACGACCCGAGCTTGCCGCCACCCGTACCGGAAGAAGACCCGGACGAGCTGCCGATCAAGCCGACCGTGCCGCCGACGGTAGGTGACCCGCCGAGCCAGGAGCCACCGGTGAAGGCTTAAGGGTAGACCACGGAACTGATATGTCTGTCAGTTGCGTTCTACTGGAGCTCGCATGACCATCGATCCTTGCCCGGAGATGGTTGAGTCATGTCAGAAGCGCGCGATTACATCTGGTAGCACGGATGGCGTGAGGGGCCAACTTTCGCAGTTAGGCGCCGCGCGTTCATCCCGGGCAATCTGGACTATACGTTATCGCTGCTTGGATTACGCTGTACGGTAGGTGTGCGGCGGTATGCACTTCGCCCCATCAGGGCAATTATTCTCGACGCCCGGGCAGCGCGGGACCTGTAGCCCCCTTTTACAACTGCTATTTTTACCAGTTTCGTAAGATCGCTGCTTACACTATATAAACCACACAACACCCGTCGGGAGAGCGACCACCGCCTTGTTGCTCAAGCTCGTGAACTCGCCGAACCGATGAACACCCCCTGTTCAGCGCCAATAAAACTTGTCAGACGCCTCATGGCTAGACTGAAGCCTTCGACAACATTGATTTTCACACGGGGCAGTACCATGTCAGCATCCACCACTGTCATCCCTGACACTCATGTCAGCTACTGCGTTTACGGCTACAGCAAAGCGCTAACCCTGAAACCTCGCCTGACCGGCTTCAACGGTGCACATTTTGACCATCACGCACATTACTACCATTTGGGACAAGGCTATCGCGCCTTCAGCCCTACACTGATGAGATTCATCTCCCCGGATCGTATTAGCCCCTTTGGACGTGGAGGAATTAATAGCTACGCCTATTGCAATGGCGATCCAGTCAACCGCACAGACCCAAGTGGAGCCGTTGCTTTCGCTCGACTCGCCCAACTCGCTTTACGTCCCCTGAATTGGCTATACAAAATCTTTTTCAAAAAGCCCAACATAAACGTTAATTTTAACAAGCAAAATGTACAGCTCCCCGGCCAAAGCCCTGAAGAAACTGCACGGCTCAGGTTGATAGCTATGGGAGACGGCCTACGCATACTGAATGAACTCTCCAAGCCGGCCCCCCACCCAGTAGAAAAAATAGGCCAATATTTAGCACCTGGGGATTTAACCGCAGCAGCCTCAGACCCCTTCAAAACCGGTGTAACGCCCAGAATTGTCCACCGCATCACAACAGAAAGATATTTGAAACAGGCTGCAAACATCATGGGTGGACAAGTAACCGATTACCGAAACGATGGCTTGCTAACCAAAGCAGATATATCCAGCCTTGACAGAATAGAAGCAGAGGTAAGAAAAATGCAAAACCCTAGCTACTTCGGCGACGCCGATTACTACATCAGCCCACAGGAGCGATATAGAAAGTTAATGGGACATATACGTATTATTCGTAGTTCCTTGGAACATCCGGAACTCTGGTTTTAGTTAGGATGGCTTGACCAAAACGGGCTAGCTGTGCCGGCCATTCGCGGGTCTTGCCCTGCGGACCGGCACCGCTACAACGTTACTCGGTCGATCCCACCATAAACTCCACGACACTGATCTCCCGCATCCGGAACTTCTGCACCTTGCCCGTCACTGTCATGGGGTATTCGTCAACGAAACGGATATACCGCGGCACCTTGAAGTGGGCAATGCGCGCCTTGCACCAGCCCTGCAGTTCCTCGACCGTGGCGCTATGCCCCGGGTGCAGCTTGATCCAGGCGACGATCTCTTCGCCATAGCGGCTGCACGGGATGCCGACCACCTGCGCATCGGCCACCGCCGGGTGGGTGTAGAAAAACTCTTCCAGCTCACGCGGGTAAATGTTCTCGCCGCCGCGAATGATCATGTCCTTATTGCGCCCGACGATGCGCACATAGCCCTGCTCGTCCATCACCGCCAGGTCGCCCGAATGCATCCAGCCGGCCGGGTCGATGGCATCCGCCGTGGCCTGGGGGTTGTCCCAGTAGCCAAGCATGACGCTGTAGCCGCGGGTGCACAGCTCGCCAATCTCACCGCGCGCGACGATACAGCCATCGGCGTCCACCAGCTTGTTCTCCAGCTGTGGCTGGGTGCGGCCGACGGTAGTCACGCGTAGCTCCAGATCATCGTCCGGGCCGGTCTGCAGCGACACCGGGCTGGTTTCGGTCATGCCGTAGGCGATCTGCACTTCTGCCATGTGCATCTGGCCGATGACCCGGCGCATCACCTCGATCGGGCAGGTGGCGCCGGCCATGATGCCGCTGCGCAGGGTCGACAGGTCCATGTGGGCACGCGACGGGTGGTCGAGCATGGCGATGAACATGGTCGGTACGCCATAGAGGATGGTGGCGCGCTCTTCTGCCACGGCGCGCAGGGTAAGCTCGGCATCGAAGGCATCGTTGGGGTAGATCATGGTGCTGCCGTGGGTGATGCAGCCGAGGTTGGCCATGACCATGCCGAAGCAATGGTACAGCGGCACCGGAATCACCATACGGTCGCTGGCTGCCAGGCCAAGGCTTTCACCCACCATGAAACCGTTGTTGAGGATGTTGTAGTGACTGAGCGTGGCACCTTTGGGCGCACCGGTGGTGCCGGAGGTGTACTGGATGTTTACCGGCTGGTCGAATTGCAGGCTTTGCTGGCGGGCTGTGCAGGCCTCGGCAGATGTCTGCCCTGCACGCTCGGTCAATGCGTGCCAGGGCAGGAAGCCGGCAGGCGGGTTGGCGGCCAGGCTGATGACGCCACGCAACTCGGGCAGGCATTCACTGGCCAGCTCACCAGGCGCGGCGCTGGCCAGTTCAGGCACCAGCTCCTGCACCATGGCGTGGTAATCAGACGTCTTGAAGGCCTCAGCACATACCAGCCAGCGGCAGCGGGACTGGCGCAGCACGTATTCCAGTTCACCCCCACGGTAGGCCGGGTTGATGTTGACCAGGATGGCACCGACCTTGGCACTGGCCAGCTGCAAGATGCACCACTGGGCGCAGTTGGGCGACCAGATACCAACACGGTCGCCAGTGTTGACGCCCAGCGCCATCAGCGCGCGGGCATGTACTTCGACCTGTTCGGCCAACTGCCGCCAGCTGTAGCGCAAGCCCTGGTGACGCGATACCAAGGCTTCGCCGTCGGCACAGCGGGCAACGGTGGCATCGAAGGCCTGGCCGATGGTCTGGGTCAGCAAAGGTCGGTCCTGGCGACCGCGGGTATAGCTCGGTTGACTCATGGGTGTCCCTTCTTGTGGTTGTTTTGGGCACGGCTGAAGCAAGCGGGAATACTCTGGCGCAGATTTACGTTTACGTAAAGGTGACAAGCAGATTGACAGTCCACCCTTGCAGGTTTACGTTAACGTAAAGGTGATGAACGATCCCGAGTTCATCGGCACGGCACCGACCCGCTCCCGCAGGGTCGGCACAAAGCCTTTGAGCTACGGTGTTACCCAATTTCCAAGAACAACAAGGTGCCCCAGCATGCATTACCCCTCCCTGAACTTCGCCCTGGGCGAAACCATCGACATGCTCCGTGACCAGGTGCGCACCTTCGTCGCCGCCGAACTGGCCCCGCGCGCCGCGCAGATCGACCACGACAACCTGTTCCCCGCCGACATGTGGCGCAAGTTCGGTGACATGGGCCTGCTGGGCATCACCGTGGCGGAAGAATACGGCGGCGCCGGCCTGGGCTACCTCGCCCACGTGGTGTCGATGGAGGAAATCAGCCGTGGCTCGGCCTCGGTAGCACTGTCCTACGGCGCGCACTCCAACTTGTGCGTCAACCAGATCAACCGCAACGGCAACCACGAACAGAAGCTCAAGTACCTGCCCAAGCTGATCAGCGGCGAGCACATCGGCGCCCTGGCCATGAGCGAGCCCAACGCCGGCTCCGACGTAGTCTCGATGAAGCTGCGCGCCGAAAAACGCGGCGACCACTATGTGCTCAACGGCAGCAAGACCTGGATTACCAACGGGCCAGACGCCAACACCTACGTGATCTACGCCAAGACCGACCTGGACAAGGGTGCGCACGGTATCACTGCCTTCATAGTCGAACGCGATTGGAAAGGGTTCAGCCGCAGCAACAAGTTCGACAAGCTGGGCATGCGCGGCTCGAATACCTGCGAGCTGTTCTTCGATGACGTGGAAGTGCCGGCAGAGAACATTCTGGGCCAACTCAACGGCGGCGTGCGCGTCCTGATGAGCGGCCTGGACTACGAACGTGTGGTGCTGTCCGGCGGGCCGACCGGCATCATGCAAAGCTGTATGGACCTGGTGGTGCCGTATATCCACGACCGCAAGCAGTTCGGTCAGAGCATCGGCGAGTTCCAGCTGATCCAGGGCAAGATTGCCGACATGTACACCCAGCTGAACGCCAGCCGCGCCTACCTGTATGCCGTGGCCCAGGCCTGCGACCGTGGCGAGACCACCCGCAAGGATGCTGCCGGGGTGATCCTGTACACCGCCGAGCGCGCCACGCAGATGGCCCTGGAAGCGATCCAGATTCTCGGCGGCAACGGCTATATCAACGAATTCCCGGCTGGCCGCCTGTTGCGCGACGCCAAGCTGTACGAAATCGGCGCCGGCACCAGCGAAATCCGCCGGATGCTGATTGGCCGCGAACTGTTCAACGAAACCCGCTGAACATAAGGAACGGGCGCACATGGCTACCTTGCACACCCAGATCAACCCGCGTTCGACGGAATTCGCCGGCAACAGTGCGGCCATGCTCGAACAAGTCCAAGCCCTGCGCGGCCTGCTGGCCCAGGTCGCCCAGGGCGGCGGGCCCAAGGCTCAGGAGCGGCATACTTCGCGCGGTAAGCTGCTGCCGCGCGAGCGCATAGACCGCCTGCTGGATCCGGGCTCGCCGTTTCTCGAGATCGGCCAGCTGGCGGCCCATGAGGTATATGGCGAAGACGTGCCGGCTGCGGGCGTGATCGCCGGCATTGGCCGCGTCGAAGGCGTGGAATGCATGATCGTGGCCAACGATGCCACGGTCAAAGGCGGCTCGTACTATCCGCTGACGGTGAAAAAACACCTGCGCGCGCAGACCATCGCGCTGCAAAACCGCCTGCCGTGCATCTACCTGGTGGACTCGGGCGGCGCCAACCTGCCACGCCAGGACGAAGTGTTCCCTGACCGCGAGCACTTTGGGCGGATCTTCTTCAACCAGGCCAACATGAGCGCGCAAGGCATCCCGCAGATCGCCGTGGTGATGGGCTCGTGTACCGCAGGCGGCGCCTACGTGCCGGCGATGGCCGACGAAGCGATCATGGTACGCCAGCAGGCGACCATCTTTCTCGCCGGGCCGCCGTTGGTGAAAGCCGCCACTGGCGAAGTGGTCAGCGCCGAAGACCTCGGCGGCGCCGATGTGCACTGCCGCACCAGTGGCGTCGCCGACCATTATGCCGACAATGACGAACACGCCCTGGCCATCGCGCGGCGCAGCGTGGCCAACCTCAACTGGCACAAGCTGGGCAAGCTGCAGCGCCTGGCCCCCGTGGCGCCGCTATACGCCGCCGACGAGCTGTACGGCGTGGTGCCGGCGGATGCCAAGCAGCCGTTCGATGTACGCGAAGTGATCGCACGCCTGGTCGACGGTTCGGTGTTCGATGAGTTCAAGGCACTGTTCGGCACCACGCTGGTGTGCGGTTTCGCCCACCTGCATGGCTACCCGGTGGCGATCCTGGCCAACAACGGCATCCTGTTCGCCGAAGCCGCGCAAAAAGGTGCGCACTTCATCGAACTGGCCTGCCAGCGCGGCATCCCGCTGCTGTTCCTGCAGAACATCACCGGTTTCATGGTCGGCAAAAAATACGAAGAAGGCGGCATCGCCAAGCACGGCGCCAAGCTGGTCACCGCCGTGGCCTGCGCCCAGGTGCCGAAGTTCACGGTGATCATCGGCGGCAGCTTTGGTGCCGGCAACTACGGCATGTGCGGCCGCGCCTACGACCCGCGCTTCCTGTGGATGTGGCCCAACGCACGGATTGGCGTGATGGGCGCCGAACAGGCCGCCGGCGTGCTGGCACAGGTCAAGCGCGAGCAGAGCGAACGCAGCGGCCAGCCATTCAGTGCCGAAGACGAAGCCAGGCTCAAGCAGCCGATCCTCGACCAGTACGAACACCAGGGCCACCCCTACTATTCCAGTGCCCGCCTGTGGGATGACGGTGTCATCGACCCGGCGCAGACCCGCGATGTGCTCGGCCTTGCGTTGTCCGCCGCGCTGAACGCGCCGATCGAACCGAGCCGCTTCGGCATTTTCCGGATGTGACCCATGAGCGATTTCAGCACCCTTGAAGTGATCCGCGACCCGCGCGGCTTTGCCACCCTGTGGCTCAGCCGCGAGGACAAGAACAACGCCTTCAACGCACAGATGATCCGCGAACTGATCGTGGCCATCGACCAGTTGGCCGAAGACGCCAGCCTGCGCTTTGTGCTGCTGCGTGGCCGTGGCCGGCATTTCAGCGCCGGTGCCGACCTGGCCTGGATGCAGCAGTCGGCACAACTGGACTTCAACACCAACCTGGATGACGCCCACGAACTGGGCGAACTGATGTACGCCCTGCACCGCCTCAAGGTCCCGACCCTGGCCGTGGTGCAAGGCGCAGCCTTCGGCGGCGCGCTAGGCCTGATCAGCTGCTGCGACATGGCCATTGGCGCCGAAGACGCCCAGCTGTGCCTGTCGGAAGTGCGCATCGGCTTGGCACCGGCGGTCATCAGCCCGTTTGTGGTCAAGGCCATTGGCGAGCGGGCCGCGCGCCGCTACGCCCTCACCGCCGAGCGTTTCAGCGGTATACGCGCCCGCGAACTGGGCCTGCTGGCCGAAGTGTACCCAGCCAGTGAGCTGGATGCCCAGGTCGAAGCGTGGGTGAATAACCTGTTGCAGAACAGCCCGCAAGCGTTGCGCGCCACCAAGGACCTGCTGCGCGAAGTGGACGACGGAGAACTGAGCCCGGCCCTGCGCCGTTACTGCGAAAACACCATTGCCCGCATCCGCGTCAGCGCCGAAGGCCAGGAGGGCCTGCGCGCCTTCCTCGAAAAACGCCGCCCCGCGTGGCAAACCGATGACAAGAAGGAACCGCGCCCATGAGCCGCCCCGCTTTGACCACCCTGCTGGTCGCCAACCGTGGCGAAATCGCCTGCCGGATAATGCGCACAGCCAAGGCCATGGGCCTGACCACTGTCGCCGTGCACAGCGCCACCGACCGTGACGCCCGCCACAGCCGCGAAGCTGATATCCGCGTGGATCTCGGTGGCACCAAGGCCGCCGAAAGCTACCTGCTGATCGACAAGCTGCTGGCAGCAGCCAAGGCCAGCGGTGCCCAGGCGATTCACCCGGGTTATGGTTTCTTGTCCGAGAACGCAGGCTTCGCCCGCGCGATCGAACAGGCCGGGCTGATCTTCCTCGGCCCACCGGCCAGCGCCATCGACGCCATGGGCAGCAAATCGGCGGCCAAGGCACTGATGGAAGCGGCCGGCGTGCCATTGGTGCCGGGCTACCACGGCGAAGCCCAGGACCTGGACACCTTCCGCGCCGCTGCCGAACGCATCGGCTACCCGGTGCTGCTCAAGGCCAGCGCTGGCGGCGGTGGCAAGGGCATGAAAGTGGTCGAGGAAGAAAGCCAGTTGGCCGACGCCCTGGCCTCGGCCCAGCGTGAGGCACAGTCGTCGTTCGGCGATGCGCGCATGCTGGTGGAAAAGTACGTGCTCAAGCCCCGCCATGTCGAAATCCAGGTGTTTGCCGACCAGCACGGCAACTGCCTGTACCTTAACGAACGCGACTGTTCCATTCAGCGCCGCCATCAGAAGGTGGTGGAGGAAGCCCCTGCCCCCGGCCTGTCGCCCGAACTGCGCCGGGCCATGGGCGAAGCGGCGGTACGTGCCGCCCAGGCTATCGGTTACGTGGGTGCCGGCACCGTGGAGTTTCTGCTTGATGCACGTGGCGAGTTCTTCTTCATGGAGATGAACACCCGCCTGCAGGTGGAACACCCGGTCACCGAGGCCATCACCGGCCTGGACCTGGTGGCCTGGCAGATTCGCGTGGCCTGCGGCGAGTCTCTGCCGATCACTCAGGAACAGGTGCCACTGATCGGCCATGCCATCGAAGTACGGTTGTACGCCGAAGACCCGGCCAACGAGTTCCTGCCCGCTACCGGCAAGCTGGTGCTGTACCGTGAGTCGGCGCCTGGCGAAGGCCGGCGCGTGGACAGCGGGGTTAGTGAAGGCGATGTGGTGTCGCCGTTCTACGACCCAATGCTGGGCAAGCTGATTGCCTGGGGTGAAAACCGCGAACAGGCACGCCTGCGCTTGCTGGCCATGCTCGACGAGTTTGCCATTGGCGGATTGAAGACCAACATCGCCTTCCTGCGCCGCATTCTCGCGCACCCTGCGTTCGCGGCGGCAGAGCTGGACACCGGCTTCATTCCCCGCCACGAGGATGTGCTGCTGCCGGCGCCACGTGCGCTGCCGGCTGGCTTCTGGGAGGCGGCAGCCGAAGCCTGGCTGCAGGGCCAGGCCGGGCATCAGCGCGATGACGACCGCTGTTCGCCGTGGGGTGAGCGCAACGGCCTGCGTTTGGGCCTGCCGGCACGCAGCAGCCTGCATCTGGTGAGCGGCGGACAGGACCAGGCCGTTGCCCTGGAGCACAGCGCTGCATCCACCTGGCAGCTGGTGGGCGAGCAACTGGTACACGATCAGGCCGGTGTGCGTCGCCAGTACTTGGCGATGCGTCGCGGTGCCACGCTGTACCTGCAATGGGATGGCGAAATGCACGCGATCCAGGCATTCGACCCGGTTGCTGAAGCCGAGGCCAGCCATAGCCATCAAGGCGGCCTGGGCGCGCCCATGAATGGGAGCATCGTGCGCGTGTTGGTCGAACCTGGGCAGGTGGTGGAAGCGGGTACTGCGCTGGTGGTGCTGGAGGCCATGAAGATGGAACACAGCATTCGGGCGCCGCATGGCGGGGCGGTGAAGGCGCTGTTCTGTCAGGAAGGGGATATGGTCAGCGAAGGGACGGTGCTGGTCGAACTGGCTGAGTGAGGTGGGGGCGCTTGGCTTGAGTGTTGGGGTGGCTTCGAGATCGAGCGCCGCGCGGGCGGCGCTCGATCTCGAAGGCGCCCCAAAACCCAAGGCTTGCGCCCTCCAGCCCCATCACCCATTCAAACCCGTTCAAAAGGCCCCATGCACCCGCACGACCACCCCGAGAAATTCGCAACCCTCTTCGCACAACAGCGCCGGGTAGTTACTGTTCAATGCCTTCAGATAACGCTGCCCACCTTCTTCGGCCAGCTCGCGAAAAATCGCCGGTTTGCCAGGCTGACGCGCGATAACCAAACGCCCCGCCTCAGCCTCCACACCCGGGTCCACCAGCATCCGCATGCCCTGCGGCACACTGCGACCGCTGACGGCGCTCATCGCGTCATTTTCAACCGTCAACCAGAATGCCTTGCCCTGGGCCAGGTAGTCCGTCTGCTCGAACACACCAGGCTCATCACGCTCTGTAACACCTAGCTGATTCCAGGCCAACACCGGGTAGCGGAAACACACGATGTACTGCATGAGATCCAGATCGTCATCTGCCTCATCCATCTGATAGACGCCACGCTCCTCGCCAGCCTGGCCCTGAATGCGCAGCTGCAGGCTGACGTTGTAATGAGGCATGCCAATCTCGACGAACGTGCGGTTCATCGACTCGATCTTCGGCTGACGCCGCTTGTTCACCCAATGCCCTACGCTGCCTTGAGACACGCCAACGCGCTCGGCAAGCTGCTCTTGAGTGAGACCAAGCTCCTCCATCCGGTCACGGACGAGGGCAATCCATTTATCCATATTCATCGCTGGCACGATACGGACTGCCTTTCACCGCTCAATAAACATTCAGTATTATTTATCAAAGGGCGTGAAAATACCCGAGGTATTATTATCGGTCGGACCCCTTCCCCTACTGGCTCTAGCAGGTATCAGGATGAAACCACCGAAAAACGACGAAACAGATCTCGACAGCGAAGCTGCCCGCCGCGCGCTCGACTACTACCTCAACCCCAACCCGCCACGCCCGACCCTGGACACTAAAATCTGGACCCTGCACGAAGGGGTGACCGGCGAGCAGGCGCTGGAACATGCGATCGCCCTGCTGCGCTGTGCCGCCGCTACCGCGCAGGAAACCGCCACGCACCAGCACGGCAGCCAGCGCGAGCTGACCTATGCCCTGATGCACATGATGGATATGGCGCGTGCCCTGCTGGAGCACAAACCCAACGGCGAACCGGGTTTCTAGCTACGAAAGAAGGGAGAAGACGTGATGGCCGGGTAACGGCAAAGGCCCCGATTGCCGGGACAAGGAAGCGCGCCGGTAAAACTTTTTTACCGGATTAGCGAAAATTCATTTGACTGGCAAATGATAACGATTATTATTGCACTCAGCTGATCGCGAGATCCGCTGGATAACCTGAAAGCTTAGGTCGCTCTCAGATTATCTCCTCATCAGGCTAATCACGGTTTTTGACCCGGCTTTTTTGCCGGGTCTTTTTTTTGGCTCTTCAGGCTAATGAAGATCGTGATGGCGCGCATGATAGCAAAGGTGTTTCAGGGCGTGAACGCTCGTTACAAAACTTTGCGGAATCAGCACTTGAGAATCAATCTCGTTTCGCCTACGCTGTTTCCGCATCACGGAAGATGCCCCCTCCCCCTTTAAAGAGCAAGGAGCTGTCCATGACCCGTCTGATGCTGCCCCTTGAACACCCCGCTCCTGCTGCCGAGCACGATGCCGACGATGCCCTGCTGTATGCACTGAAGCGGCTACCACGGCGCGTACAGCAGGTATTCCTGCTCAACCGCCTCGATCAACTGGACTTCGCCAGCATTGCTGTGCGCCTTGACCTGCCACTGGCGAGTATCGAGCGCAACATGGATCAGGCGCTGCAGGCTGGCCGCTCGCGCCGGGATGTGCTGGCGAGCGTGGCCGGGCAATGGTATGTGCGCTTGCAGAGCCCGCAGGTGACGGCGTGCGAGCGGATCGACTTCCGCCGCTGGCTGGATGCCGATACGGCGAATTTGCAGGCGTTTCACGACACGGAACTGCGGTGGCGCAGCCTGCTGGCGCCGGCACGGCAATTGGGCCATGACGGCTGGTATCGGCAAGGCCGGGCGGCGCTGTCGCTGGGTGGCTGCTCGGTTGCAGTCGGGCTTGGTGTGGCGGCGTTGGTGCTGGTTGGGTTGTGGGCTTGATCAGCGCTTCAGCATGGCTGTACTTCCTTGCCCGTGAACACGCACCGCGCGCGCACCCAACTTCAGTTTATCGATAGCCTGGCTGGCGGCAGTCACCCATTCGGCCCGAAGAACGCTTCAAAGTCTTCCAGCGAAGCGTCGGGTACCCTGACAACGAAGGGGTAGCGCTCGGCCAGACGCTGTTGGAAGAAGCTGTAGACTTCGACGACGCCAACGTGCAACTGCTAGCGCTGGCTTGTTGCAGTCCCACAATGACGCGCCGGGCAACCTGCAAACCCTGGTCCTGCCAGACCAGCGCGAACTCCTGTGAATTTACTTCCAAGTCGCCCCCGCGCCGCCTCGATGGGCGATGAGGGAACCTGAAGAAAATGCCAGCGTCATAGCCTCATGCAGCAACTCGGCATCAGTGGACTCGATGCCGCAATCCGCACCCCTCAGGATATGGACAGTGCACGTGGTATCGAGCCGTTCGACCTGGAATTGCGAGGAGCAACAGCATGCACGAACGGATGAGTGCAACCAACCTAAAGTGGGCCTGCGGCTGGCTCGCAGCCGCGGTTTTGGCACTGTGCTGGTGGCTGCCGCTACCTTTTCGGTCCACCGCCGATGATGGCCCGCCGCGGATCTACGGCAACCCCGAAGCGCGCTTCACTATCACCCTCTACGCCGACCTGGAATGCCCGCACTGCCAGGTCTACCTGCCGCAACTGCAGCGCTGGATCGTCACCAATGATCACGTCAACCTCGCCTGGCGTCACCTGCCCCTCCCCCTGCATGAACCGGCCGCCAGTCGGGAAGCGCGGCGGATGGAATGCGTGGGTCAGCCTGAAGGACGCGAAGGCTTGTGGGGGAAGGTGGTCTGGATCTACCTCCATACCCAAGGCAACGGCCGTCGGTTGGCTTCTGAACAAGACTATCCAGACATCAGCCCGTCCCTACAACGCTGCCTGGCCGGCGAACGGGCAGCCCAAGTCGTGGACACGCAAAAAGCGGAAGCCTTGGAAACCGGATTCAACCCTACCCCTACGCTGCGCCTGACCGACAATCACACCCAGCACACCCTGATCCTGGAAGGCCCAATCGACCACGATGTCTTGCTGTCCGCAGTGGACCTGTTGGGCGCGGCAGAAATTTTTGAAATGCCCGCTGACGGGATCAGCGATATGCCCAGGTAGCCCACGGCGTCACGGCTAGGGGAAGGCGGGGTGAGTTCGTACTGATTTTGCGGGTGGGGGATCAAGACAGAGGCTCAGTAACTAGCTTCTTGGCGCCCGCTGCCAAAGGGCAGTGATTGAGGCACTGCTCGACGCTGTCAGCCGCCCCCGCTGCAACTATGTACAGCGGGCACAGAACACCGAGCATCACAAAGTATCAAAATAATGAGAGCGGATAGTTCATGACCAAACGATTTTCATTAAAGCTCGTGTGGCACCCCACCCCCGACGCAAGGTCGAGTTACGCCATTTAATATTCAAGTCTTTGAGCGCGCCAGCCTGGAACAGGTAAGCAAGCTCTGTCTCCCGCCCCCACTCTTTGACGCCGATTTCACCTCCTACATGAATACCGCTACCTTTGATATAACGATTCATAATGACCAGACCGGGAACGCCCAATGCCACGAAATTATAATCGTGACGCACCTGCCAGGAGCGCTCATTGGCATTTTCGTAACTGGAACTAAAGCTGTCGTTGGCCAGCGATCCACCCGAAGTACCGTTGACTTTCATCCAGCCGTCTTGACCGGAAACCTTCTGCAAGCCGATATAAAAGGTGTTCGCGCCATACATCGCTGAAAACAATCCGGACCAGGTCCGATTGTCGAGATCCCCCGCCAGCGACCGCCCTTCATCCTTACCGGTGTACCACTGGATGTTCGCACCCAGGGTCCATTTACCCATGGGCTGACTGTGAGTGATCTGGATCATCTGCTGGCGGCAGATATCCTTTAACTCCGCCCCCCACCCGCCAAGCAGCGTACACTTGTTATTGAAGGTGTACTCGCCACCGACGAAGTTGAAGCGATCCGAAGTGACACCCCAACCTTAAGCTTTCAGCACCACTATTCCTGGCCTGCCCAATACCAGAAGGTCGCCCCCCATGCAGAGCCTACAAACTCCGGCATAACCTCGCCTGCGTTGAAGAAACGACGGGAGTCGGCCTGGGCTGGGCTGAACCAATACCCGGTATGGGTACAGATGCCACCTGCGGCGATTTTTCTCGGGCTTTGCGCGACCGGCTCATCCTCATCGAAGCGTGCATACCAACGCAGCGAACGTTCCTCGTCATAGCCATTGCCATACTCGGAGTACGATTGCAGCGTATCCGGGTCCGACGAACGCAACGGCTTCAATACACGGTTAGCGGCAACGTACAGCTTGGGCAGTTCTGTTACAGAGCCCAGCTCAGGTAAGGCACCGGCCCTGACGACCAACCCACTGCTGTACTCGAGGCATTGGATGCCTCCTTGAGAGGACAGCTTGCGGCAAACCGTGTCCAGGCCGCCCAGCCGCTCTAGCAGTGATCGACCCACGATGGTGAACCAGTTAACGCCCTTGATAGACCCGACCAGCCTCAGTGAATGGGCCATTGCCATGGTATCGACTTCCAATCCTGGGTACTTCTGTGAAAGCTCGTATTCGATTGGCATATACCTGTCGAAGTCATACGGTAACAAAGTGGATAAGCCGCCATAGCCGTGCTCGGCATCCACCTGCTCACTGAGATACAGCACCCACTCCTGAAACCGCTCAACGCCGTCAGGCGTGCCCAACTCCTCCCAGGGCACGGTCAACTTAATGTAAGACCTTAGAGAATCACCGAGATCCTCAAGGGTAGTAAGCACCGCCAAACTGTAGACACCAACGTCATAAGCAGAGGAAGCGCTACTCAAATACAATTCAAATTGATCCGCTTTCGCTGTAACTGCCTCCAAGGCACTTTCCAGCGACTTGCCGGAGTACTTCTTGTAGCGCTTATAAACCATACTTCGAAGCGAGCCTTCAAACTCCACTGAGAATTTCCGAAAGCAGGCGACTATATTACTTATAACTGCAGGCGTGTAGCCATTTTTAAAATACAACGTAACGACCAAGCCTAGTCTGACTACCGGAACGCCCTCGGAAGAGTCGAATTCGAGACCGGCGAGTTCATTTTTAATTTTTTCAATATTGTTCATTGTCATATCCTTCACGCTGAGGCGGCAGTCAGCACTGCCCCTCCTCCGAGAACAGCCGCTAAAACTCCCCAGAACATTTGAGCAAGCCTGACCAAAACAACAAGAGCACTCACAATAGCCGCAGGTACGCCAGCGGCCACCAACCCAGCACCGATGGCAATTACCACCACAACGGTACCCACGACGATGCCGATATCTACTAGAACTTGTACCCAATCAATTTCCTTGAGCATGTCAAGGGTCAAGTCAGTGTAGCGTTGTACCTGCTGCCACATTTCCCTCAACTGTTCATCTGTCCATCGCAGCACTTCTCCTGTGCTCTCGCTCACCCACTCCCAGGCCTTTCCGGCTTCTTGGCGAATCCATTTACCTTGCTGCGTCAGCCAGGCGCTAGCGCTCTCCAAATACTGCCTGACCTCTTGAGACAAAGCATCGATCGCATTCTTTCCGCCTTCGCGTAAACTTTCCACAGCTTCCTGAGCCAAAGTCCACGCCTCAACATAGGCAGGTTTGGATGTCGCTGTTGGGCCATAAACAGGTACTGGTGTTGGAGCCTTCCGAGGCCGCTCGAACGGGACAGGCCACTGTCGAGAGTCGTACGCTTGCGTCGGATTGGTGTGAGCATTGTACTCACGATCCTTTTCACGCTCTTCGTTCTCTCGGCAGTCAGTCACCTCCAGAACCGAAAATTTTTTTGAACTGCCCGCAATCCGGATATAGTCCCTACGTTGTTCACTGCCTAGCACATCACCTGGAAACTTGACCTCAACAATACGTTCCAAATTATTCGGATGCTCGACTCCCTGATGATCTGGGCCCGCCTGCCCAGGCCACCTGATACTCTTATTCGTGACAATTGTCACATCGGGCCGCCTGAGCTTTCCCCCCATGAATCCTTTCGGAAATGGTGTCAATGAATGCCGCCGCCCTGAATCCTGCACTCCGCCCGACGAGCTTAAAAAGGGCTTAGGCGGAGAAAACCTCATATCAAAGCTAACCTCAGCCTTGTAGGCCCAGTTAAATGCAAAACGGTACTCGTCCGCCCTGATCAAGCCGCTCATAACAATCTGTTTCAGCTCAATAGAGTTGCTCCCGCCACTCTTACTACTCCGCATGCTCAGCTTGGGAAACTTCATGGCATACTCGGCCTTTTCCATCAAATACGGCTTATTTCCAAGCGAAGGCAACGGGGCGTCCTTGACCGTACCCTCGATACTCGTTTTGGTACAACCCTGCGGCAGTTCTGGCATTTGTGGCATAGCCATACGTCATCCCTCTGACTAGATATCTTTGTGGTCCATGTTCAACTCCTGAGGCGCTGCTTCACCCGCCCTGAACAACTGCTCTACCGGCTCAGGCTTGCGTTGCGGCGTCAGCAGATTCAAATCCGCTGGCCCCTCTGTCACCGCCTGGAAGGTGAAGCCCTTTTCATCGCTATACCCAGCCAAACGCGTCCCGTCAGGTTGTACGAGTACATAGGCGGCTCCCGCGAGAGGCTTGCCCGTTTTCTCGTCAAGCAGCTGATACCGCCCACGGTGCTTCTGAAGCGGCGCAGGCACCGCCCCCGCTTGATCTGCATCCACCGCCCCCGGCAACGCCGGCGCCTTCACCGCTATCCCGCTGCCACTGCCCGGCGAACCACCGGCATTGAGCAAGATCTGCGAGCCCAGCACCGTCACCCCTCCGGGATCGAGCTTGATGAAACTGCCACCGGCCTTGAGCGTCAGCTCCAGCCCCGCTTCGATCACGACCTTCTCCCCAGCCTTGATGTGAATCTCCCTGCCCGCCTCCACCAACTGCGAGCCACCGATCTTCACGTGCTGGCTGTTGCCCACGGTCAGGTGGTCGTCGAGCTTGATCTCGGTCTTGCGGTCGCCCACCGTGGTGCGGTGTTCCTCGGCCTCGGACTTGCTGTAGCTGTTGCCCACCACGGTATCGTGGCGCTCGTTGCCGACGTAGACCTTCTGGTCATGGCCGATGTGCTGGTCCCAGTCACGCTGAGCGTGCACGAAGATCTGCTCCTGGCCTGTCTTGTCCTCGATACGCAGCTCGTTGAAGCCGCCGCCACCGGGGCTGCTCAGGGTTTTGAACACGCTGCGAGTCTTGTGCGCCGGTAGTTCATAAGGCGGGACGTTCTCGCCGTGATACAGGCATCCACTCACAAGCGGGCGGTCAGGATCACCTTCGAGAAAACCGACCAGCACTTCCATGCCAACCCGTGGGATGGCCACACCGCCGTATCGCCCGCCCGCCCAGCTGGACGACACCCGCAGCCAGCAGCTGGTGGTCTCGTCGCCCTGGCCTTCACGGTCCCAGAAAAACTGCACCTTCACCCGGCCGTACTTGTCGCAATAGATCTCCTCGCCCTTCGGGCCGGTGACTATGGCGCTCTGGCTGCCTAGCACCTGGGGTTTGGGGTGTTTGTGCGGCGGGCGGTAGAACACGTCCCATGGGGTAGCCAGGAAACGGTTGCGGTACCCCTGGTGGAAGTCTTCCTTATCGTCGGTTGTGTCGCTGGTCACCGACTCTTCCAGTACCTGCGGCTGCTTGCCTTCGTGATGCACCTCGGTCAGCAGCCACAGGTCGTTCCACTCGGCGCGCGGGTGTTCGGACAACCCCATGAAGTGCCCACTCACCAAACGGGTCACATCACCCTGGCCCTCGGCCAGGCAAAAGTCGGCACGATGGCGTTCTAACGCGCGCTGACTCAGTTGCTTGCCGCGCGTGCGATCGGTAAAACCAGCCGGGTAGTCGTAGTCCTCCAGATCTGGCTCAGCGAAAGCCGGCTGGGCTGGTTTATACGCGGCTTCCATTAGCAGGCGTGGCTTCTGGAAGTCGTAGTCGCGACGAGTAACGCGGCTGGGGCGGGTTTCTAAACGCACGTTGAAGCGCTTTATCACAGGCTCATCGGCGACCATGCCGCTGCCCTGCATGTAGGCCACCGGAGCGCTCAGCTTGGGAAAGAACGTCTGGTCGTCGCCAAATACCAGCAGATGGCCTTCGCGGCTGTGCTCAAAGTGGTAGTGCATGCCCTCTTCTTCACACAGGCGCTGCACGAAGTGCAGATCGGTCTCGTCGTACTGCACGCAGTACTCGCGCACAGGGCACGGGGTGCTGAGGCTGAAGCGGTAGGCGTCGCTCGGTAGGCCGTGCTCTTCGAAGATCGTACCGATGATCTGCGGGGCGCTCAGTTGCTGGAATATGCGCTGGTTAGTGCGGTGCGCCAGGTACGCCAGGTGCGGCACCAGCACCATTCGGTAGCGGTGCAAACGCTTGCCCGAATCGCCTTGGCCGACCTGGTAAACAAGCGCGTGGATACCGTTACCGTCAAGGTCGAAGGCCAGGAACGCCTGCTTGTGCAGCAGGATTTCCAGATCGATGTCAGGGCGTTCGCTGACCAGTTCCACCTTGAAGCAGTAGGGTTGGCTGACGGCCTCGTGGCCGGTGAACGACAGCACCTGAAAGTCGACATCGGCGTTTTCCAGGGTCAGGCTGAAGTGAGTTGCATCGCTAGGGTTGAACATGGGGGCTCTCCGTGTCCGCAAGATATCCTTGGGGTTGGCCGAACCAACGGCGCAATAACGAAAGGGAGGGGATCACCAGGGCCTGTTGCAGCCCCCGGGCACCGGACTGGCGGGCCGCAGGGTCCAGCGCCAGGGCCTGGCGCAGTGCCGGCCACACCTTGGCCGGCAGGTTGGCAGGCCGGTCCAGCGACTGGCCTGGATACTGTTCACCCATGGCTCGAGCACCAACGCGATCAAACGGTTGCTTGCCCCCGGCCAACTCGTAAATGACGCAGGCGGCGGCGAACAGGTCGGAAGCTGTCGACAAGGGCGCGCCATCGATTAGCTCAGGAGCGGCATAGGCCGGGGTCCAAGCCCTGATACGATTGCGGCTGAGCCGGGCCAGGCCATCGAGCACGCCGTCCATGGCTTGGCCCAGGCCAAAGTCGAGCAGCTGCACGCCCTGCTCGCCGAGAATCAAGTTGCTGGGTTTGATATCACCATGTAACACACCGTGCCCATGAGCAAAGGCCAGTGCGTCCAACAGGCCCATGGCAATGCTGCTCAGTTCACCCCAAGCCAAGCCCAGAGGTTGCTCGCACAGCAGTCGGTCCAAAGGCATACCGGACAACAGCTGCATGCTGAAGAAGGCCCGTTGGCTGGCGGCGTCCACCTCGAAGCTGTGCACCCGTACCACGCCTTGGTGCGACAGATGGCGAGTGAGTGCGTACTCGCTGTACAGCAAAGCAGCACTATCGGGACAAGCGGCGACGTCGTCGCGCAGCAGCTTGATCGCCACCAACGGCTGCGGTTCGCCACACTGCTCAGCCAGCAGATCGCGGGCGCGGTAGACCATGCCCACACCGCCAGCACCGAGCAAGCCTTCTAGCTTGTAGCGCCCGTTCAGCAGCGGTGGCAGCACGCCAGGCAGCGGCGTGGCGACCGTAGCAAAGTAACTCCGGTAATCGCTGGCGCTGCCCAGCAACTCGACAGCGTTCATTGGCGCACTACCACGCCGGTAAGGTTGTCCGGGGCTCGACCCTGCAGCACCTTGTCGAACAGGAATTCCAGGGCCCGGGGCGGCTGGGCCTGACTCAACGCCTTGCTCAGGCTCTCGTCGCTCTGCCCCTGATACAGACCGTCGCTGCACAGTAGGAAGGTGTCGCCGGGCATCACCCCGAATTCCAGTACCTCCAGACGCAGTGTTTCATCACCGCCCAGAGCGCGGGTCAGGGCGTGAGCGCCGGGCTGCTGCCCGGCCTCTTCGCTGCTGTAGCGGCCTTGGTCGATCAATTGCTCGCGCAACGAGTGGTCGCGGGTCAGCTGGAACAAGCGCTTGCCGCGCCACAGGTAGCAGCGGCTGTCGCCGGCCCAGATGCATGCAGCACGCCCTTCGCGCACTAGCAGCACCACCACGGTGCTACCCATGATCGGCTCAGCGCGCCCAACGACCACGGTCAGCGCCTCGCCCAAGCGGCGATTGACCCAATGCAGACACTGACGCACCTCACGCACCTGCTCGTCTAGGCTGCCCTCCAGCGCCAGACCGTTGAGGGCTCCGACCACCATCTGACTGGCCAGATCACCAGCCTGGTGGCCCCCCATGCCGTCGGCGACCGCCCACAGGCAGCGCTCGGGGCAGTCGAGGTAGGCGTCTTCGTTGCGCCTGCGCACCTTCCCTGGATCGGTGCGCCCGGCGCTGCGCCAATGTCCCGTCACCAGCGTCACAGCGCCACCGGCATGCGCAGGTTACGCACCGCGCTTAGATCGAACGGGTTGGGCGAACGCTGGGTCAGCACCAAGTAGTTGACCCGCATGCCGCCGACATTGCCCTTGATCATCAGTACATCGCGGCCGCTCTGGTACTCGGTCTGCATCAGGTCGAACAGGCGGAACAGCGACCACGGGCCGGTGTTCTTCTCCAGCACCGTAGCCTTGCCGTCGAGGCCTTCCAGAGCCAGGCTGGTGCGCCCGTCGTCGGCATCAGTCGGCCATTTGAAGGCCATCGGCACGATCGGTCCGTGGCGGTACACTATTTGCTGGGCACCGAAGCGAAACTCGGCGCGGCCGACAGTGGAATCCAGTGTGTATGGCTCTAGCTTGAACTGTACCTGCGGCTCGTTGGGGTTGTCGGCAAAGAAGCCGCGCTGGATGGTCTGCACGTTGTTCATCTGGACAAGAAACTCACGCGACACCGGCAAGCTGCGACCATCGACGGCGCGCAGGCGGTAGCTGCCTGGCTCGCCGATCACGAATGGCCTGAGGTAGGTGTCGAAAAAGCGGTCGGCGATGCCCTGGACCTTGAAGAACTCGCGGAAGTCGTTCAACGCCACATCGCTGCTGCTGTGGGCATGGAACGGGTAACGCTCGTCGATTGTCTTGCTGTAGACGTTGTACAGCTGGGTCTCGTAGCGCTGGTTGATGTGCTCGTAGCTGTTGTCCAGCACCAGCATCCAGCTATCCTCGGCCAGCGTCGAAAACCAGCCACTTACCGGCCGTGGTAGGCGGTTGGCGGTGTTGCGCAGGGTGCTGATAGGGTCACCCTGATTACCGACCATGCGCCCCTTGGCCACTTCGAAGGCGGCCAGCTCAGGCTGGCTGGATCGGGCCAGGCCCAGCAGCTGCAGTTGCAGGTCGTTGAGCGCCTGCAGCGCCATGCCCAGATCAGCGGTCGGGCCGTTGTCCTCGTCCAACAGCCGGTGCAACGACTCGAAGCGCCGCTCCAGGGCCTTGCGCGAGGTGTCCGGCAGGCGCTTGGCCAGGGCCTGGCTGGCGGACCCGGCAGTAGCAGCGGCTACGTTGCCCAGCTTGCCTGCGGCCTGCTGCGCCGCTTCGGTCGCCACATCGGCGGCGTCGGCCACGGCCGGGAAGCGGGTATTTTCGCGCACTTCGGCGAGCATCAGCAGCAATGGAGAATTGGCCGCGCTCAGGCTGGCCAGCTGGTTAGCGCCCTCGTCGCTGTTGGTGAAGGTTGCCAGGCGCACTTGACCAATGGCCTCGCTCCAGTAGTTGGCGTAGTCGTTGAAGTACAACTGTTCCAGTTGCACCAGCAACTTGCGCATGTCCATGCCACTGAGGCGGACGCCCTCGCCGAGCACCCAGTTGTCGCGCAGGATTTCCTGCACCAGGACAGAGCCTTGGGCTATGAAATACTGCTGGTAGCCACGATGGGTGTAGAAACCCGGGATCACGTAGTCGATGCCGGCGAACACCGCACCCTGCGGGCCGGTGTGCTGGCTCAGACGGTACTCGGGCAGGCTGCGGGCCTGCTCGCGCAGCACCCGATAGACCACCGCCGCCAGCGATTCACGGCGCAGTACTTGGCGTGCCTGAGCCACCAGCGGGTCGTTCAGCGGCTGGCTGTAACCCAGCGCCAACAGGCGCTCGAAGTGGGTGTTAAGGTCGTCCTGCAGCTTGGTGTTGCCGGGGTAGCGCCCCGACCACTGTTTGGCCATCCATTCCTTGAGCAACGCGTTATCGCGCCGGTCGGGCATGTTCAGCATCAGGTAGGCGCGCAGGCTGGCCAGCAGGCGTTCGCGGTTGCCCATACTGCTGCGGATTTGCCCTTCGAGGGTTTGCGCCACACGTGGCAGTAGTTGCTCGATCAGCTCACGGTTGTAAGCCTCCAGCAGTACCGCGCTGGCTTCATCGCCCTGATACAGACCACCGCGCTCGGCGTAGGAGGCATCGCCCGGAGCCGGGAACACTTGAGTAGCGGCGTAGCGGTTGTCCAGCAGCGGCAGGATTGCCATGTCATCGTCACGGGCGGTCAGTGCGGAGCCCTCGCGGCCGTGGCGGTCGGCCAAGACCCTGAGTTTCTCCAGGTTACCGTCGTTGGCCGAAAAACTACCTGCCCACAACAGGCCGAACAGCCCCATGCAGCACAGCGCCCCGGCGTACAACGCACGTTGCCTCCATTTGATACGGTTGGTTTCGCGCTTGTCGAGACCGGCCAGGGCCGCCTCGGGAAACACCACCTTGGTCATCAGATCATAGATAAAGCGTGTGCGACCGCTGTAGGTCACTGGCAGCGGCTGGCCCTTGGCGTCCACTGCCCCGGCGGCGTTGGTGTGCGGCGCACTGGTGAAGTAAAAGCCACGCAGGGTGCTGGCGCGCTGATAACGGTTACCGGTGAATGCAGCATCCACCAGCATGCCGAGGTTGGCCCTCACCTGACCCAATTGCTGCGGGAAGTCGAGGATGAGGCCACGGCGCTGGGCATCGCGCTCCTGATGCATGCGCGTGATCACCTGGGCGCCAAGGCGCGACAGCAGGTCCTCGAACTCGTGGTTAAGCACTGCCACATCGGCGCCATTCTGGTCCTTGCCGAAGCTGGCGCCGAGTACCTGATCGCTCTCTTCGCGCGCTAACTGGTCAAAAAAGGCGTCGAAACCGAGAATCTTATCGGCCTTCGTCAGCACCAGATACACCGGCACGTCGGCGTGCAGTTGCTGTTGGATCTCCTGCAGGCGGTCGCGCAAGGAGCGCCCCAGGACCACCATGCCTTCGCGATCTCCGCTGAGCAGCGTAGTCACCGGGACGGTGATCAGTACGCCATTGAGCGGCCGATTGCGGCGGCGCGAGCGCAAAAGCCCTAGTAGGGTCGACCAGCCAGCGCCGTCGACGTCACTGTCGCTCTGATCCATGTAGCGGCCGCTGGTGTCGATCAGTACGCCATTTTCAGCGAAGTACCAGTCGCAAAAAGCGGTGCTGCTCGTATCACGGCTGAGCTTGCGCTCGACCTTGTTGATCGGGAACTCAAGGCCAGAGAAGTCCAGCAGACTGGTCTTGCCGGCGCCCTGGGGGCCAATCACCAGGTACCACGGTAGGTCGTTGCGCCAGCGCTCACTGCGACCACGGTACATGCTGGAGGTCCTGAGGGTGCGCAGAGCATCCTTGAAGCGCTCGCGCAGGGTGCGCTCGGCGACTTCGATTGCAGCGCGGCGGGCCAGGTCGGCCTGGCCGGTCTCGCTCTGCGCAACCTCCTTCTTGCGCACATTGCCGCGCCAGCTGGCGAAGACGATGAACAGGCCCCACAGCAGAAACAGCACCGCGATGGTCAGCAAGCGCGAACTGGAGTCCTCCCAGAATTTATTGTCTGCGATCGCCAGCAACGGGCCGACAAACCACACCAACAATGCGGTCAAAAGCACCAGCAGCAGGGTCCAGACCCAGGTCTTGGTCAAGAATGCCCAGGTCTTACGGAAAAAGTTGTTCATGGTACGTCCCTGAAGTTACGACCTGGCCTCGACCACCACCGGGTCGGCCGGCTGGTAGCGCTGCAGTACCGCTTCGCGCTTGTCACCCAGCACATAAGCGAAGCCCGAAAACATCACCACCAGGCAGATGCCGGTGAAGACCGTCACCAGCCACCAGGGCACCATGCGCACCACCCCCTGGCGAGCACTGGTAAAGCCCGCCCAGCGCGGTGACAACTCGCGCGGTACATCGCCGCGCAACTGGCGGATCTGCCGGTAGACGCCATCGCGGATGGCATCCAACTCGATGTTGCCGCGTGCCTGGACGCGGAACTTGCCTTCGAAGCCCAGCGACATACAGATGTACATCAGCTCCAACATGGCCAGATGTTTCATCGGATTTCGCCCCATGTTCTCCAAGAGCTGAAAGAACTTCTCGCCCCCAGATGTCTCGTTATGGAAGCTACTTAGCAAGCTGATGGTCGACCACTCGCTCTCGTTGCCCCAACTGGTGGTTACCACCGCCTCGTCGGTGACGGTGCATAGCACGTAGCGCGCCATCATCACTTCACCGTGGTCCACACCTTCCTCAAGCACTCGTGTCTCGAAATGGCGCAGGTGCTCGACGAGGCTGGTTTTGAGGGTACTGAGGTTGCTGCCCTCGCCGCTGGACTTGATCTCGATGATCGCCGACAGCAGCGGTGAAGCTGCTGCTACCAATGGATTCAGACTGATGTTGAAGCGCTGCTCCAGCCGCCGATTGGAGGCATACACCATGCGTTCCTCAAGGTCCTCATAGCGCGGCGGGCGGGCAAAGTCGGTCAAAGCTTCATTACTTGGGCGCTCGCCGTGCTGATTGAGCAGGACCGTACGATCGTCCTGGCTGCACTCCATTTCCTTGGTCATGCTCATGCGTTCCTAATGGCCCAGAATTTCAATTCAAGCTCGCAGAACTCACCGGAAACGTGGAAGGCAAAACCGCCAGAGCGTTCGAGCCTAGCCAGGTCTTCGGTGCTGAAATCGAGAGCGAAGTAGGTTTTGTCCGAGTGGAATGGAATCTGCCTCGGCGCCACCGGCATAGGCCGTACCTTGATGCCCGGCAGGTGCAGATTGACCAACTGCCGGATTTGCTCTACCGGGCCGACCTTGAGGTGGCTGGGCAGGCGGTGTCGCAGCTCCTCGGTGTCGCAGTTGGCCTTGACCGCCAGCACGAACTGGGCGTGACCGAGCAGCTGATGGTCATGCAACGGGGCCACGAAGATGCCGTACTGGCGCTCCTGCAGGGCCATCTCGATGGCGTGCTGCTCAAGCACCATCGACAGCACCTGGCGGATCGATTCCATCAGCTTGCGGAAGCTCGCGCCCTGGTCGCTGTGCTCGTAGCGGCTGTCGTTGCGCGGGCGCTTGCTGTCGCTGGAAAACGCCGACAGGTCGCCGAACAGGGTCAGCAGGGTGCGGTACAGCTCTTCGGGGTGCACCTGCTCCACGCCCATGTAGTGGCGCAAAAGCAGGCTGGTGCGGTTGATCAGCTGCAGCATGAGGAAATCGCCGACCTCGGCGCCGCCGACCTTGCCGTTGGCGTGGATACGGTCGGCGAGGATATCGCCGCGGTTGTCGAGGATGCTGATCACTTCCTTCAGGCACGACAGCAGGTATGGGGAAGAATGGCTGTCGACGAAGCTCGGCACGAAGTCGCTGTCGAGGGTGATCACGCTGTCGGGCGAGGTGTCGTTGATCACGCACACCTTGAGCTTGACGTAGGCCTGGTCGCTCTGCTGCTCGCCCAGCAGCAGACGAAAGTCAGGGCGAGCGCAGCTGACCTGGCTGCTGGCATCCTCGCCAGCGTTGGAGTCATTCACTTCCAAGCCATAGGCGGTGTAACGCGCCAGCACATCGGGCTGGTCGGGGCGGCGGGCCTCGACATGGCCGCCGGTGACCAGCGGCAGGGCCAGGTACACCGGGATCTTCGTGATGTTCGGTGGCACATCCACAGCCAACGGTTCACGGCTACTCTCTAGGTTGAACAGGGTGCCGTCGGGCAGCACTCCGCTGGCCTGGCTGACCACCAGCTTGCCCATACCGAGGAACTGCAGGTCGATTTCCAGGCCGAGAAAGCCCCAGTTGTAACGCCCCAGCAACTGGGTGCGCGACTTCATCTGGTTATCGTAATAGCGATCGTTTTGCTGAAAATGCTGCGGGCGCAGCAGCATGCCTTCCTGCCAGATGACTTTGTCGATGTTCATGTGCGGTCATCCACCTTGGCGATAGGCTCGGCGGCATCGTGGATGCCGTTCTGGTCCAGCACCAGCTGGATGCGGGTGATCTTCTCGGGAAGCACAGTGATCACGTAGCGCCACTGGGTGTCGGTGATGTCGCGGTAGGCGGCCATCACTCCGACGAAGCGGCTCGTACCGGCGACGCTGAGCTTGAGGTCCATGACCTGGCCTGGACGCAGTTCCAACTCCTCACTGTTGACCAGGTCCTGGGCCAGCACCTCCTTGCCACGCTCGTACAGGCTGAAGAAATCGGCGTTTTCGAACGCCACCGGGTGCTTGAGCTCATACAGTCGCAGCACAATCGGCGAGGCACGGCCGTTGACGTCGGGGTTGAGGCGCTCGTTGCTAACCAAGCTCAGCTGCAGCTTGGTTTGGGTCGAATACGGCGACAGCGCCGAACAGCCGGCCAGCAACAGCAGGCCCAGTGCACTGATCAAGTTCTTGAGGGGAGGCATGGGGTTCATCCTTCATGCTCGCTGTGCAGGGTGGCGATCAGGCGAACCTGCTCTTCATAGGCCTGGGCGAAATCACGGGCCAGCAACCGCTCGGCAAAATCGTCGTCCAGGCTCAAGGCCTGGTGATAGCGCTGGAAGGCGCGCCAGCGGCTACCCGCGGTGGCCAGCAGCGGCTTGCCGCGCTCACGCTCGAAACGCAGGGTCAGTTGGCTAGGGGTGAAGTGCTCCAGGGTGCTGCGCACCACCGCGCGACTACCGGCCAGCAGCGCCACCTGATGCGCCTGCAAGTCGCGCAAGCTCCTGGCCAGTACCTGCTCGGAACAGCCCTGCCCGGGCTGCAGCAGCAGCCGCAGGGCCTGAGCACTGTCGCCGGCTTGGCGCAGCGGGTTGTTGCTGCTCTGCTGTGCGGTGGTGTGGCCCAGGCGCAGCTCGTTCTTCAGGTCGTTGCGGGTGCGCAGGCTCTGCTGCAGGCCACCGATGCTCTGCTTGAGCAAGCTCGCAGCCTTCACCGCCAGGGCCTCGCGGGCAGGTCCATCAAGGGCATGCACATCGACCCCAAGGGCCTCGCCGAAGCGCGCCCAGAACGGCTCCGACACTGCCTCCCCTTTGAACGCCGGGGCCTGGTAGCCCCGCTCGTCCACAGGCTCCGGCACCAGTTCCGGGACGATCAGGTTCTCAGTGTCGATGCGCGCAGAATCACTGCGCTGCACCGGCTCGTGCCAAGCGCTGGCGAAGGCGTTGTCGGCCGACGCCGTGAAGGCGCTGAGTGGGTTGAGGGCGAGGAAGGCATCGTCAGGGATGATGCTGCCGGCCGGCACCGCTCGCCCGATCTCGCCGTCGAAACGCGCCGGCTCACGCACAAGGCGTGCGTGAATCTCGAAGTCACACAGACGGAACACGCTGTCGTGATCGATGCGAAATGGCTCGCCCTTGGGCAACAGCGCGCCGGAGCCGGTGAACACGCCGTTGCGACTGAGGTCAGTCAGGAAGAAGGTGCCCCGCTCGCAGCTGACCTTGGCGTGGTGTCCTGACAGGTGCTTCTTACCATCGGGGATGATCCACTCACAATCGCTGGCACGACCGATGATCCCGCCGGCGACGCCGAACAGGCAGGTGCGGGCATGCAGGGGAATCAGTTGCCGGGTGTTCTGAATCTCGAGCACGAGTTCCATGTGTTTGTGCACTCCTTGCGGTCATCGGCCGCGGTTTACCACCTGGGGTTCACCCAGGGGCCGGTATTGGTCATCGTTAAACTTGTAGTTGCCGTGGCAACCGGCAAGGCCGAGCAGCAGCACCAGCCCGGCGGAGAGAAGCCATGGACGTGAAGGCATCAAAAAGTCCCCATGCGATATCAAGTAATCGAAGATCACGCCTTGAACTCGCTCGGGTCGATGTTCAGGCGGTCGAGTCGGTACAACAGGGTGCGACGCGGCAGCCCCAACTGCAGGGCGGCGACGGTCTGGTTGCCTTTGTTGCGGCGCAGGCACCCCAACATGTAGGCGCGCTCGACACGCTCCATGTACTCACGCAGGTGCAGGTTGTTCGGTTCTGCCGGCGCCTCGTCACATACTCCGAAGTGCTCTGCGCGCAGTTCATCGCCGTCGCACAGCAGCGCCGCGCGCTCAATCATGCCCTTGAGCTCGCGCACGTTGCCGGGGAAGCCGTGGCCTGCCAAATGCGCCAGCGCGGCCTCGGACCAGCGCAGCGGGCCGCGGCCGATGCAGTTACAGGCCTTGGCGACGAAGTGCTCAGCCAGTAAATACAGGTCATCGCCGCGTTCGCGCAGAGGCGGCAGGCTGATAGGGAACTGCGCCAGGCGGTAGTAGAGATCTTCGCGAAACTGCCCTTGGGCAACCATGGCAGGTAGGTCGCGATGGGTAGCGGCGATGATGCGCACGTCGATCTTGCGCGTCTGATTGCTCCCCAGTGGGCGGATCTCGCCGTCCTGTAGCACCCGCAGCAGCTTGGCCTGCAGCGCCAAGGGCATGTCGCCGATCTCATCGAGCAGCAAGGTACCGCCGTCGGCGGCCTCGAACAGGCCCATCCGGGTGCGATCGGCGCCGGTGAAGGCGCCCTTGCAGTAGCCGAACAGTTCGCTCTCCAGCAGGTCCTCGGGGAACGCCGCGCAATTTTGCACGATGAAATTTTTGCTGCGGCGCAAGCCGCATTCGTGTAAGGCGCGGGCTACCACTTCCTTACCGGTGCCGGTCTCGCCGTTGAGCAGCACGGTGTAGGTGCTGTGCAGCACCTTGCTGATCAACCGATAGGTCTTGCGCATAGCCTCGCTGGTGCCGATCAGGCCGTAGTCGCTGGGGCACACGTTGCTGTCGGGGGTAGCAGTTGCTACCACGGCGCTGCCGCGCAGACGCAGCATCAGCGCAGCCTGAGTGAGCACGAAGCGACCAAGCTGTGCCAGCGAAGCGACGAAATGTTGCAGTTCCAGTGCCCTCGGGCTTGCGCTGATCAGCAAGCCGCCCACCTCGCCCGCCGCATTGTTCAGCGGCACGCACAGCAGACTGCGCCAGGCGTCGCCGCTGGCCGGAAGAAAGTTGGTCGAATACAGCCCGTCGCCGAGAGAGTCCAGGCACAGCACGCGGTTCTGGCACAGGCTGAACTGCAGCAGCTCATCGCCGCGGTAGTCGGCCGACAGCACCGCGCCATCGCCCGTACGCAGCTTGCCACGCAGGCACTCGACGCCCAGGCGCAGTGCACTGTGGCCAGCATCAAGCAGGTAGACCTGTGCCAGCTCGCAGCCGCTCAGGGCGCAGGCCTGGCTTGCGAAGGCATCCAGTAACGCGCCCTGCTCCGCAGCTTGCGACAGCACGCCAAACGCAGCCAGCAGTCGCTCGGCGTAGCCCAGCGGCCTAGGGATCTGGCCGAACAGCCCGGTCATCTCAACCGAACTCACAAACCACCCCACCGTTGCCGTCGAGGGTTGCGTGCACCTGAGTCAGTCGTTCACCGCTAGCCATGGCATCCAGCAGGCGGTCAGCGATGCTCGGCAGCAAGTGCGAATCGATCAGGTAGTCGATCAGACGCGCGCCACTGTCGTTCTGAATGCAGCGTTGGGCCAGGTGCTCGACCAATGCCTGGCAGTGGCTGAAACCCAACTGGCGGCGTTGCAGACGCTCGCCCAGGCGGCCGAGCTTGATCTGCACCAGTTCGTTGAGCACTGCACCGCCCACCGGGTAGTACGGTACCACGCGCATGCGCGCCAGCAGGGCCGGCTTGAAGTGCTTGTTCAGGGCCGGGCGGATGGCCGCTTCAAGGTCCTGAGCCGAGGGCCGCTGGCCGTCTTCGCAGAGCTGGCTGATACGCTCGCTGGCCAGGTTCGAGGTCATCAGGATCAGAGTGTTGCGAAAATCGATCTCGCGCCCTTCACCATCGTTGACCACGCCCTTGTCAAAGATCTGATAGAACAGGTTAAGCACGTCAGGGTCGGCTTTTTCCACCTCGTCCAGTAGCACCACCGAATACGGCTTCTGGCGCACCGCCTCGGTGAGCATGCCGCCCTCGCCGTAACCGACATAGCCAGGCGGCGCGCCGATCAGGCGCGAAACGGTATGTTTCTCCTGGAATTCGGACATGTTGATGGTGGTCAGGAAGCGCTCGCCGCCGTACAGCAGGTCGGCCAGCGCCAGGGCGGTTTCGGTCTTGCCCACCCCGCTGGGGCCGACCAGCAGGAACACGCCCACCGGCGCATCTGGCTTGTTCAGGCCGGCAGCAGTGGCGCGCATGGCGCGATCGAGGGCCAGGACGGCCTGCTCCTGGCCACGGATGCGCAGGCGCAGGTCGTCAGCGAAGTTGATTACCTTAGCATTGTGTTCGCGGGCCAGCTGGGTCAGCGGCACTCCGGTCCAGGCGCTGACGACCTCAGACACAAGGCGCGGGCACACTTCAAAGCTGACCAGGCGTTCGCGCTGCTGAGCGTCGGTCAGCGCGCCATGCACTTGCAGCAATTCGGTTTGACACTGCACGGCATCGGAGCTTTCGTCGCCACCCGGCGGGTTGGCCAGGCGCTGGCGCAGGTCGAGCAGGCGTTCAGCCAGGTTGCGCTGCTCCTGCCACAGGGCTTGGAGTGCACGTTGCTCGTCGCTGGCCTGCTGCAGGCGGGTTTCCAGTGCTTGCAAGGCGTCGTGTTCGACCGGCAGGCCGGCTTCGGCATCGCGACGCAGGGCCTGCACCTGGCGCTCACCCTCGGCCCGTTCAGCGCGCAGGCACTCGATGCGTTCGGGGGCGGCGGCCAGGCTGATGCGCACTCGGGCGCAGGCGGTGTCGAGCACATCTACAGCCTTGTCCGGCAGTTGCCGGCCGGACAGGTAGCGGGCCGACAGCTCAACAGCAGCGACCACCGCGTCATCACGCAGGTAGATGCCGTGGCTCTTCTCGTACACCGGCGCCAGACCGCGCAGAATAGTCACCGCCTCGCTGACAGTGGGCTCGTGCAACTGCACTGGCTGGAACCGCCGGGCCAAGGCTGGGTCTTTCTCGAAGTACTTCTTGTACTCGACCCAGGTGGTGGCCGCTATGGTGCGCAGCTCGCCACGGGCCAGGGCCGGTTTGAGCAGATTGGCGGCATCGGCGCCGCCGGTTTGGCCACCCGCGCCGATCAAGGTATGGGCTTCATCGATGAACACGATGATCGGTTTGGGTGAGGCCTTGACCTCGTCGATCAGGCCCTTCAGGCGACGCTCGAACTCACCCTTGATGCTGGCGCCAGCCTGCAGCGAGCCCATGTCCAAGGCCACCACCTCGACGCCCCTGAGCGACTCGGGTACTTCGCCAGCGGCGATGCGCAGGGCTAAGCCTTCGACGATTGCGGTCTTGCCCACACCGGCCTCGCCAACCACGATGGGGTTATTCTTGCGCCGACGAGCGAGGATATCCACCATCTGTCGGATCGCGCCGTCACGGCACAGCACCGGGTCAAGTTTGCCATCGCGGGCCTGCTGAGTGAGGTTGTGGGTGAACTTGGCCAGCAGCGACTCGCCACCGGCGGCGGTTTTGCCTGGGGCGACCTCAGGGCGCTGGGCCAGCGCATATTCGCGCAAGCGAGCAGCATCGATGCATACCAGTAACGGCTGGTAGCGGCTGCCGGCATAGCGCACCAGATTGCGCAGCAGGGCCAGGATCAGAGCGGCCTGGTCGATCTGGTTCTGCCCCAGTTCCAGGCTGGCGGCCATCAGACCGTCTTGGAGCCATAGCACCAACTCTGGGGCGAACACGGGATTGCGCGAAGCGCTGTGCTCGGGCAACGGCTGTAGCGCCGCGGCGAGTACCTGGGCGTCCACCTCGGCATCCTGCAGGGCCTTGGCCAGCAGGCCTTCGGGGCGCTCGAGCAGGGCCAGCAGCAGGTCCTCGACGAGGATCTTGCTGCCGCCCCGACCGACACAACGCTGCGCGCAGCCTTCCAGGTCGCGGCGGGTTTCGGCGTCCAGCGCCTTGATGAGCTGTTGCAAATCGACGTTGATCATTTTATTGGTCCTCAATGAATCCGGCTGCCGAGGGTGACGACCCCGTCGGCGCGTTCGCGTCCGAGCCAGCTGGTCCAGCCGAGGCGGCAGGCGTTGTTTTCGCCGATGCGCAACTCGCGAATTTCCTCGTGTTTGAGGACTAGGCGCAGGTCGTAGTCCAGGGGATCGCGCAAGGTGAAACGCACCAGTGCGCACAAGGGCTGATAGCCGGGCCCGACCGGCAGGAACCCGTGAAATTGCTCCCATGTGAGCTGATACACATGGATGCGAAACTTGCCCCCGCGATCGCGCAAGCACTCACCCAGCACCGCGTTGTTGCCCAATAGGCTGTTTGCTAAACCTAGGTGATTACGTTCCTCGTCGAGGATCACCACACGGCGCTCAACGCACTGCTCGATAAGCAGCTCCTCGTGCTTGAAGTAGTAACGCAGCACCGACTCGATCAACGCCGCCGAATGGGCGCGCAGGCTTAGCAGGCCCAAATATGGCAGCAGGCGCCGCCAGTTCAGCTCACTGGCCTGGCGAATGGTTTCGCCGCCCAGGCCGATCAGGGCGAACAGTTGCGCCGAGAACGGGTCGGTGGCGCCGGCCTCGAAGCGCACGTGATAGCGGTGCTTACGCCAGATCGGCAACATGAGGCGCTGCAACCGGTGGTGGAACAGGTCGAGGAACTGGCGGGTAGCATTGCCTTCGTCGCTGTCACCGATCGCCTGCTCAGCGTAGAAAGCGGGTAATGGAGAGCTGGCGCCCACAAGGCCAACCACGTTCAGCCGCAAGCGCGCGCATAGTTCACCGCGCTCGTGGAAAAACTGCACACGATCAACATCGCTGCCGGGGAAGCCCAAGCTCGGGTTAGCTTCGAACTCCAGGCGCTCGTATAGCTCGTCCTGGTCGAGCCACGGACTGTCTTCGCGCAGACGATCGACCACCAACAGCACCGCTTGGTAGAATGAATATTCGCGGATATGGCGCGTCAGATCGTTCAGAGCAGAGGCTGTAGGCCCATGCGTGGTGCCCATTGGTACACCTCTCCTTGTGTGCTTTTGACTCTCAGCTCATGGAACGAGTTGAGGCTGGCGTAGAGTGCGAAGAACTCGTTGAGCACCGAAGCGAAAACAAACAGGTCGCCCTCCCCTACGTAGCCCTCCGGGTCGATCGTCAGCTCGGTGCGCAGACCGCGCAGCGGCAGGCCCTTGTGTAGTCGGTCGATATGCTCGTGACGCACGGACTTGAGGCCGCCGAGCAGTCGCTTACTGACCTTTTCCGCATGCTGGTCGTAGTAGCGCGGCAGGTCGTAGGTCTCAAGTGCCACTTTGAGCGCCTCAACGTTTGCCAGCGACAGGTAGTTCAGCGACATGTTGCTGATCAGCCGCCAGAGGAAGTCCCGGCCGATGGGCGGCGCATAGCTAGGGGTGGCGGCGGTGATATTGCGAAAGCGCAGAGATTCCGGGGTACCTTCGGCTATCAGGCAGATATCGCCCTCACGCAGGCGCAGCGGCAGGTTTTGGTTGGTGCAGGTGAGCTCGATCGACAGTGTCTCGTGGGACTGGGTCTGACGGATGCCGAAGCTCAGATAGGTGTCCAGGCCTTCGTGCAGCAGCGAGCTACGCTGACGCACGCTGTAGTGCGGGCTGCATTCCTTCACATCGAAGCTGGCGTCGTGCTCGAACGACTCGAACGGCACATAGTTGCGGTAGCCCACGCCGCCCGGCAGCCAACCGGTCACCCCTTCCACAGCGAACACGCCGCAGCTTTGCAGGTCATACTCAGCCGGCAGCAATAGGTGTTCGTCCTGCTTGCCGTCCAAGCGAATCGGCAGCGCGTCGTGGCGGAACAGATTGACGATGGGGGTGCAGTGCAGCTTGATATTTTCAAGGCTCGGGCGCAGGCGCTGGATGCCGCTCTTGCGGATGTTGAAGCGGATTGCCACGCCGCGCACTTGCTCCTGCAGCGTCTCGGGAATGGCCGCCAGCGCCTCCAGGCCTTCGAGGTCGACGAACAGGAACTTGTCCTGGAAGGAGAAATATTCCTGCAGAAAACGATAGCCGCGGAAGGTGTTGAGCGGGTACGGAATCAGCGCGTGCTCCTCACCAAAGCCAACCGCAGAAACCTTGTCGCCGCCCAGGGTGTAGCTCAGATCGGGGGCGCTGATGCGCGAGAACGGCTTGCCGTGCTGGTCCAGTGGCACCAGCTCAATGCTTTCGAGGTTGCGCAGCAGGCACAAGTAGAGCATCTGGCTGATATAGCGTTCGCCGGCCAAATGCAGGCGCAGGCGCTTGAGTTCCAGCTCGGCGAGAAAGCCATCGCAACTCATCTCGGTGCGCAGGGTCAGCACCGCGCCGTCGCCCATGACAGCGTAATCGATGGCGGCCAGGTCCAGGGCCTGTACCTCAGTGGCGTAGCAGGTGCGAAAGCGACAACGCACGCCATCGACCGGGACGCTTTCCACCGGGGTTTCGCGCGCGACCGTCTGCGCCGGGCCGGCTTGTAGCAGCGGCTCGAACTGCAGCATGCTGAACGACGGCAGCGGACGCATGTAGTTGGGCCACAGCAGGTGCATCAGCGAGTGGGTCAATTCGGGCAGCTCGTCATCGAGCTTCTGGCGTAGGCGCCCGGTGAGAAAGGCGAAACCTTCGAGCAGGCGCTCGACGTCCGGGTCGCGCCCGCTCTGGCCCAGGTACGGCGCCAGCGCCGGGCTACGTTCGGCGAAGCGCCGTCCCAACTGGCGCAGGGCGGTGAGTTCGCTCTGGTAGTAGTGGTTGAACGACACTGGGTAATTACCTCTGTTGCGAAATGGTTGGGGCACTGACCCATGCAGCGGGTTCGCCCATGTCGAAACTCCTTATCGAACCTTGACCTTGCCGCTGCCATCGAGGTGGGCGGTGAAGGAGACCGCACAGCGGATCCCCTCCACTTCAAGCCAACCTTCGATGGCGAACGTGAGAGTGAGCGGATCGCCGCCCTGCGGCTGCGAGACCACTTGGACGCTGCCCAAGCGCGGCTCGTAGGTTTCAATGAAGCGTCGGATCGCCTCCCTGGCCTGGGCCAAGGCGTCATGCAGGCTCAAACGCATGTCGTTGAGGTCCGGCAGCCCATAGTCGGGCAGCATCTGCACGCTGCCAGCGCGGGTGCTAAGCATCTTGCTCAGGTGGCTGGCCACCGAGGTGGTCACGCTGACTTCGCGGTCGTACTCGCTGCGTCCGGCGGCCTCACCAGCGAGGCGCTCGAACAGACTGCCGTATCCGCTCATGCACTACTCCAATCAAGCCTTGTCGAGCTTGCCGACCAGAGACAAGGTGAAATCAGCCCCCATGTACTTGAAGTGCGGGCGCACGTTCAGGCTCACGCGGTACCAGCCCGGCTCGCCTTCGACATCACTGACGGCAATGGCGGCAGCACGCAGCGGGCGACGGCCACGTACTTCTGCGCTCGGGTTCTCCTGGTCAGCCACGTACTGGCGGATCCACTTGTTCAACTCATCCTCGAGGTCGGTGCGTTCCTTCCACGCCCCCAGTTGCTCGCGCTGCAGCACCTTCAGGTAGTGTGCCAGGCGGTTGATGATCATCATGTACGGCAGCTGTGTACCGAGTTTGTAGTTCAGCTCAGCGCTCTTGGCTTCTTCACTGTTGCCGAAGAACTTGGGCTTCTGCACCGAGTTGGCAGAGAAAAACGCGGCGTTGTCGCTGCCCTTGCGCATGGTCAGGGAAATGAAACCTTCCTCGGCCAACTCGTACTCGCGGCGGTCCGATATCAGCACTTCGGTCGGGATCTTGGTCTCAATCTCGCCCATGCTCTGGAACTGATGCAGCGGCAAGTCCTCGACCGCGCCACCGCTCTGCGGCCCAATGATGTTCGGGCACCAGCGAAACTTGGCGAAGCTGTCGGTCAGGCGGGTAGCAAACGCAAAGGCGGTGTTGCCCCATAGGTAGTGCTCGTGGCTGTTGGCAACCATCTCCCGATACGCATAGGTCTTAACCGGGTTTTCTTCAGGATCGTAGGGGTTACGTAGCAGAAAGCGCGGCACGGTCAGAACCATGTAGCGCGAGTCTTCGGACTGACGAAAGCTCTGCCACTTGGCGAAGTGCGGGCCCTCGAAGTGATCCTTGAGATCCTTCAGGTTTGGCAGACCGGTGAAAGCCTCCAGGCCAAAGAACTTCGGGCCGGCGGCAGCGATAAACGGCGCGTGGGACATGCACGATACGCTTGAAACGTACTGCATCAGTTTTACGTCAGGTGCGCTGGGCGACATGAAGTAGTTGGCGATGATCGCGCCCACCGGCTGACCGCCAAACTGACCGTACTCTGCGGTGTACACATGTTTGTAGAGGCCGCCCTGCATAACTTCCGGAGAGTCTTCGAAATCGTCCAGCAAATCCTGCTTGGAGGCGTTGAGCAGCTCGAGCTTGATGTTTTCGCGAAAATCAGTGCGGTCCACCAGCATCTTCAGACCACGCCAGGAAGCTTCCAGTGACTGGAACTCGGGACTGTGCAGGATCTCGTCCATCTGTCGGCTGAGCTTGGCATCGATCTCGGCAATCATCCGGTCGACGACTGCCTTTTTGACCGGCTCGCCCTGGTTCTGCGGCTTGAGCAGCTCTTCGATGAAGGCCGAGACGCCACGCTTGGCGATGCCGTAGGCATCGTCTTCCGGGGTGAGACTGGTTTCGGCGATGATCTGATCGAGGATGCCGAACTCGGCGAGGCTTTCGGTTACTTGTTGTACTTCGGTGCTCATGGGTCAGTGTCCTTATACAGTCCGGGCTCAAGCGTGCTGCTTGGGGGAGGCATCCATGCCGAGCTCGCCCAGCACACGGTTGCGCGCTTCGTCATCAGCCAAAACGCCTTCGATAGCCTTGCGGAAGGCCGGGGCGTTGCCCAGCGGCCCCTTGAGCGCCACAAGTGCCTCGCGTAGCTCCATCAACTTTTGCAACTCCGGGACCTGCTCGACCAGGTTGGCTGGGTTGAAGTCCTGCATGGAGCAGACCTTGATTTCCACCGCCAGCTCTTCGCCTTCGGCCACGTCGTCCTGCAGGCGATTCGGCACACTGAGGGTTAGGCTCAGGCTCTGCTTGGCCAGCACATCGTCGAAGTTGTTCTTATCAATACTGACTGGCTTACGGTCCTCGATCTTGCGATCGTCGGCACGCTGGGTGAAATCACCCAGCACCAGCAGCTTGAGCGGCAACTCGATTTCTTCCTGGGCATCACCCAAGGCTGGTTTGAACGTGACGTTGATGCGTTCCTTGGGTGCTACCGAGCCTTCTTTGGCCATCGGTCTTCTCCATTTGCGGTTACGGCCCGAGGGCCTAATCGAGCACCACCTCAAGATCAAGGTGGCACAACCTGCGATAAACCTCGTCCTTGCGCTCGCGCACCTCATGGTTCTGCGGCAGCAGTTCACAGCAGTTGTGCAACAACTGCAGAACCTGCAGCACGAGCGCCGGCTCCCAGGGATCCAGTCCTGCTCCATGCAGCTGGCGATCGAGGGATTCGAGTTGGGTACGGGCCAGTTCGTACTTCTTGGCATGGTGGCAAAGCCGAGCCAGGCTAAATTGCCAAAAAAACCGCTCCCGCCCGCCCTGAGCGGACTGCATGCCCTGTTTGAGCTGCTGAACCGCAGCCTTCAGACCGTCCTCGTGCAATACAGATTGGGCAGTCTCCAGCGCCAGCTCCCAGGCTGGCAGACGCTCCTGCTCATCGGGCCCAACCAGGCGCGCGGCGACTGGGGCTGCCAGGTGCGGCAACACTGTGGCGCTTATCCAGCTCAAGGTGGCGGCGCTGGCGAACGGCTGACCATCGTGAAAACGCAGGTCGGTGATGCCTGGCAGGCGTTGCAGGAACAGCGCGAAGGTTATCTCCACCTCGCGCATAGCCGCCTCGCTGCCCAAGGCGTGCAAGCATTCCCAGGCCAAACACTGGCCATCGAACCAGAACGGCGAAAGCGCTAAGCTGGCCTCGACGTCCACCAACAGGTCAGCGTACTTGCCGGCCTCGAAGCGCTGGCGATAGTCGTTAAGCTTGTCGGTGGGCAAGCCGCGCAACGCGGTGACCTGCTCAGCGTTGCGGCCAGGTAAGCCTTCGATTGGCAACCAGGCCAGAGTGCGATTCAGCCGCAACGCCCGCAGGTCGCTTGCTTTCTGCTTCAGCCACCAGGCACCTAGCGGCCGCCCACCGTCCTGCAGGGCGCGCAAGGCCTTGTGGGCATCCTTTTCATTGTCGATGGTTGCGCCCGGCGTGACTAACTGGGTGGCGGCGTGCTTGACCTGAGCCAACATCGCACCGACGCTGCCGGGCCCAGGCTGGCCTTCGCCACCGCGCTCGACCATCTTGGCCAAGCGCCGGCACATTGGCAGGATCAGCGGCGCGTCATCGCCCAGCTGGGCGGCAAGCGTTTCGTCGAGTGCCTCAAGGTGTTCAACTATGGCACGGAACAGCAACAGCTGTTCTTTAACCGGTACGTCATCGGTCAGCGTCTGCTCCAGACGCGACATCAGCCAAACAAAGGCGCCAGCGCGGGTACGCACTTTCAGCGGGTGCAGCTCGGCCCAGTGCTGCCGGCATAGGTACCGCAACATGCCCAAGCCGGCCACCAGTCCGACGAAAGATTCGCGCTGATGCAGCGCCCAAATAAGCCACACGCAAACGCGCAGATCACGAGTCTGGTCGCGCAGCAGAACCTCGCAGCCGTCGATCACTTTGGCCCAGTCGGTGCGCCCGACATCATGCATTGCCGAGTCCTTGTTGAGTTCTTCTTCCAGCGCCTCGAATTCGTTGGAAAAGCGCACGTCCTCACCAGCGAATGCAGCACCAGAAACAGGCGATTTCACGAGTTCTAGATAACGAGTGCACAACTTATTTGAATACGCCATCCGCGGCCTTTTAACGGTTTTTTGGCGTGCCACGAGCAACCCTTCATTAAACAAGCTAATGAAGATTCGCATACTTGGAACGCTACGCCAGAGGGGCAGTTAATTGGAGCATAAATGGTGACCCAGCAAGACGCAAGCGCCCTTAAACCGCTCACTCTATTTATACATCTTGCCACCCAACGTATTTTCGAACAGGTCCGAGCACGTTAAAAACAAGCAGAATCACCCTTGAAACCTGCACCCTAGAGGCATAGAACCGATTGATTCGACGCGCGACTCAGGTCAAGTAGCAGAATCTTTCCTACACACTCGAAGGGCGAGTCCTACACGCTGCAACGAATTTTCCTACAAGATATTGGCACCTCTTAGAGTGCGCATTATTTATATGCACCATAGAAAACACCCACTCACACTCAAAGAGCTAAAAGCAGGAAATCCACAGATAGCGAACTGCGCAAAAAGTTGCGCAACCATTTACAAGAAATAGAAGATGATACCTATCAGGCACCCTTTTGACAGGCGCCGGGACACGGTGCGCAACTTCTTGCACATTGCCGCGCAGAAAGCTGCGCACATTCGCCCTGAATCCCATCATACCGACGCACTGAAAAATGTCCGACATCAACAAACCCGTGATTTTATTGGGTTTCTTAATGTATGGCATGCAACTTGATTAGAACTGGCGTGACCGGACCAGAAATACCCGGCCAATCCATACCTATTCCGCAAGGAGAGCTGCAATGCCAACACCCGCGTATCTGACCCTGCAAGGCACCAAACAAGGCCTCATGACCGCCGGCACCTTCACCCAGGACTCGGTCGGCAACATCTTCCAGGAAGGCCATGAGGACGAGATCCTGGTGCAGGCCTTCGACCACCAGGTGATCATTCCGCGTGACCCGCAGTCCGGACAGCCGACCGGCCAGCGCGTGCACAAACCACTGAAGATCACGAAGGTGTTCGATAAGTCCTCACCACTGATCTTCACTGCCCTGACGAGTGGTGAGCGCCTGAAGGAGTGCACCCTGAAGTGGTTCCGCACCTCGGCCTCCGGCACTCAAGAGCACTACTACACCATCAAGCTCGAAGACGCGATCATCGTCGACGTGCAGTCCAACATGGCTAATTGCCAAGACCCCAACATGGCGCACTTCACCCATCTGGAAGACGTCTACTTTACCTACCGCAAGATTACTTGGACCCACGAGGTCTCCGGCACGTCCGGCTCCGACGACTGGCGTACCCCGGTCTCGGTGTAACCACGCGTGAACCTGCCGACGGTACTCCGCGCCGTCGGCGCTTACCACCTCAACGCTACCTGACCTTAACGGCATTAAATGTTCAGGCAGGCAAGCCAGCGTTCTCTCACCCTCTCCATCCAGGGCACCAACGGCAACCACTTGCCGGGTCGTTCCGGCTGCTCGGGATCGCTGTCGATGCGCGCCAGCGGGGCGTAGCTGTCCGGCTCGTAGATATACAGGCTGCGCAATTGCGCTTGCTGCTCTTGCAACAGGCGCAACCCTTGCCACAGGAACGTAATGCGCTCGGTCTGACCGTTGCGGGTGACCTCTTTGCCAATTCGCCGACCCAAGCAGTCGTAGCGGTAACGCGCTTCACTTTGCAACTGTGTGCCATGCCAGGTTTCTGCACGGAC
>NZ_SSOE01000064.1:114104-164033 GCF_029871175.1 Pseudomonas sp. BN607 | reverse complement strand
CGCACTGGGACTTCACCCGCCTGATGGCGATCCGTGAAGCCAACGAAGCGCAGATCGCCGAAGGTGGCGACGACAACCGCTTCCCGGTCTACCCGCAGCGCATGGTTGCCGACATCCGTCGCGTGTTGCCGTCCGAAGGTATCGTTGCCCTGGACAACGGCATCTACAAGATCTGGTTCGCCCGTAACTACAAGGCGCACAAGCCGAACACCGTGCTGTTGGACAACGCCCTGGCGACCATGGGCGCTGGCCTGCCGTCGGCCATGGCGGCGCACCTGGTGTACCCGGACCGCCCGGTGATCTCGGTATGCGGCGACGGCGGCTTCATGATGAACAGCCAGGAGCTGGAAACCGCAGTACGCCTGGGCATGCACATCACCGTGGTGATCCTGCGTGACGATGGCTACGGCATGATCCGCTGGAAGCAGGCCAACATGGGCTTCACCGATTTCGGCCTGGACTACGGCAACCCGGACTTCGTCAAGTACGCCGAAGCCTACGGTGCCAACGGCCACCGCGTGGAAAGCGCCGAAGGCCTGCTGCCACTGCTGGAGCACTGCATCAAGACCCCAGGCGTGCACGTGATCGACTGCCCGGTCGATTACAGCGAGAACGACCGCATCCTCAACAGCGAGCTGCGTGAGCGCGCGCTGGCGGTGTAAACAATCGCAAAGCAATGCCACATGGTCCGGCAGTCGCAGGCTCTATAGCCTGCGGCCGCCGGCTGGTGACAAGTAACAACCTCCTCCCATCTCGCCGTTCATCGATTCTCGAAACATCCGCATACAGCGTTGGATGACCGATCGTCGTCATTCACTGGTGGCTTCAGCCTGGCGCACTACCCACATTACCAAGTTGGGAAATAGCAGCGCTCGGGCGTTCTTGTGGGGCGTTTCCTACTCCATCAATTCCTGAGTCCTGCAACGCCATAGGAACTGCCCGACTGTCGCTCTTTCGCCCAACCCCGGTTTACTGGCGCCCTTCCAAAACAACCATAAAAAGGAAGCCGCCATGTCTGAACACCGCTCTGCCGTAAGCCCTGTACGTCTCGCCGTCATCCAGTACGACCCGCAGGTCGGGCTCGAACATTGCGATGGAAACCTGAGCAGAGGTCTGGCATTGGCCAGACGTGCAGCGCATGAAGGCGCCAATCTCATCGTGTTGCCCGAGCTGGCCAACACTGGCTACACCTTTCAATCCCGTGCCGAAGCCTATGCCCATGCTGAAACGCTGCACGATGGGCACAGCTTGCAAGCCTGGGCGGACTTTGCCAGGGAGCATCAGGTTTACCTGGCTGCGGGTTTCGCCGAACGTGACGGGTTGAAGCTTTACGACAGCGCTGTATTGTTCGGCCCTGAGGGTTTGCTCGGGCACTACCGCAAGGCGCATTTGTGGAACGAGGAAAAGCTCTGGTTCACCCCGGGTAACTTGGGCTTCCCGGTGTTTGAAACGCCGATTGGCCGTATCGGCCTGCTGATTTGCTGGGATATCTGGTTCCCGGAAGTGCCCCGATTGATGGCTGCACAGGGCGCCGACATCATCTGCAGCCTGAACAACTGGGTGTGGACGCCGCCGCCGCTGTTTGATGAAGCAGGGCGCTGCATGGCTACCTACCTGACCATGACGGCTGCGCATGTCAACAACGTCTATATCGCCGCCGCCAACCGTATCGGCGAGGAGCGGGGCGGGCGCTTCCTCGGTTGCTCACTGATTGCCGGCACCAATGGCTGGCCAATTGGGGAGGTGGCAAGCGCAGAGGAGGAGGGCATCCTGTATGCCGATATAGACCTCAGCAGTGCACGTTCGGCCCCGATCTGGAACGCCCTCAACGATCTGCCGCGAGATCGGCGTACCGACCTTTATGACGCAACCCTTGGCTATCGCCTGCATTCCCCGATGCCGCGCTGAGGAGTTGCCAATGAGCACATTACTCTTGCCGAACCGACGGCAATCGCCGCTGTTGATCTTTGCCTGCCTGCTGATACTGCTGGTTGCCAGTGTCATATACGGCAACTGGCCGGATTACGCGCAACTGGCTGCCACGCTCGATCAGCCACTGAGCCGCTTGCGCTGGATAGTCGGTGATATCAGCGAAGTGGCGTTCTACAAGCATGAACTCCCTGCCCTGGGGTTGCTGCTTGGGGCTTGCCTGGGGCATTGGGCCCATATGCGTGGCTACCGATGGCAGGGTTTCGCCATCTGCTATGGCAGCGGCTTGTGGCCCTGGGTGTTCGCGAGCTCGCTGCTGGGCCTGCTGCTCAGCCACGCTTTGTGGGGTTGGACCCTGGCCAGCGGCACCTGGCAACCGACGTTTGTTGCGTTCGTGTCGTTGCCGGCTGCGACGGTGCTGCTGTTCGGGGCGGGCTGGCGGGTAGCGATAACAGGCGCGGTTCTTGGCGCACTGCTCGTTACTCCTGCAAGCCTGCTGCTGGTCAACTATCTGTGCTACCCGCTGCAACTGCCGGTGGTGGTCGGCAATGTCAGTGGCATGGCATTGGCGAGCCTGGCGGCGTTCATACTGTGTAAGCGCTTCCCTTCATGGGTCAGGCCCAGCCACAAACCTGTTGCTGCCGAGCCCGTGGCAGGGCGTCCCGATTACGGCGTGATCTGGACCTTGCGCCGTGTGCTGGCAGATTTCAGCGAGGCGCCATTCCTTGGCAATGAGTGGGCCAGCCTTGGGCTATTACTGGGCGCATGCCTGGCCTACGTGCTGGCACCTGCCGCACCGGCGTATGGCTCTCTGTTGCTGATACCGATAATTACCGGCCAGGCGCTGGCGTCTTTGGTCGGTGTGGTGTTCTGGCGGCGTCAGTGGCAGGCACGAGGGTGGTACCCCACGTACATTCCTATCGTCTCGATCGTTCCGGCCGCAGTGCTTGCTCATGGTGGCAGCTGGCAAGTGATTGTGGCCAGTGCGGTACTGGGTGCATTAATGGCCCCGCCGTTGGCCGTTGCAATCACCCAGCGCCTGCCGGCCTACATGCATGGTTATATTGGCAATGTGATGTCCATGGCCATCAGTACGTTGGCGATCGTGCCAGTGGTGGGGCTACTTGCTGGGGGTGATGTATGAAAGCGCAAACGAACCTGCCCAGGCTGGCCATTGCCAGCCTGGGGGGAACCGTGAGCATGCAGGCGGGTGATGGCGTGTCAGGCGTCAAGCCCAAGCTTGGCTGTGAGGAACAACTGGCCAAGGTGCCGCAATTGTCCGAAATGGCTCACATCGAAGCTGCCACGCTTGGGCTGTTGCCCAGTGCTTCGATGGGGTTTGCAGAACTGCTCGAGGTATTGCTCTGGGCGCAACGCGCGGTGGAGGGCGGAGCGCAGGCGGTCATATTGACTCAGGGTACCGACAGCCTTGAGGAAACGGCTTTTTTTCTCGATCTGCTCTGGTCTTCCGAGGCACCGTTGATAATGACCGGTGCCATGCGCGCGGCCAGCCAGCCGGGCAATGATGGCCCGGCGAACTTGCTGGCGGCGGCACACGTTGCCTTGGCTCAAGGCAGTCGTGGGCGTGGCGTGCTGGTGGTGATGAATGACCAGATTCACTGCGCAGCCAATGTCCGCAAGACGGCCAGCCTGGCCCTCACCGCGTTCAAGTCACCCGGAAGTGGCCCGATCGGCGACGTGGTGGAGGGCGTTGTGGTGTATCGCCATCCACCAGCTCACCGGGAAGTGCTACCGCTACCGCAATGCACCGATCACCGCGTTGCCTTGCTGGAAGCCTGCCTTGGCGCTGACACCGCGTTGTTGCAGGCCGTTGCCTCGCTGGGCTACGAGGGGCTGGTCATCGCCGGCTTTGGTGCAGGGCATGTCTCCAGTAGCTGGGCCGAAGCGCTGGGCACGCTCGTACCGACCCTGCCAGTGATCGTCGCCACCCGCACCGGCAGCGGTCCCACTGCCTTGGCATCCTACGGTTTTGCGGGGGGCGAGATCGACTTGCAGCGCAAGGGCGTACACATGGCGGGGCAACTGTGCCCGCGCAAGTGCCGCATACTGTTGTGGCTGTTGATCGGCGCTGGCAGGCAGCATCAATTGCACAGCTGGTTGCCGCGTTGAGTGATCTGCCCGCGTAGCTGGAGGCGCGGGCAGCCCTTCGGCCACTACTGTGCTAGGGTGCACACACTTTTGCTTTCAGGACCCATCCTCATGCTTCCCCCACTCAGCGAAAAAGAACTCCACCGCCTGGCGGACCTGCTGATTACCTACGGCAATGACTACTCGGTACTGAACCTGGCCGAGCTCAACGGCTTTTTCACTGCACTGGCCAGCTCGCCGACCACCGTCACCCCTGAACACTGGTTGCCCGCAGTGGCCGGTGGCAAGGTGCCAAAGTTCAAGAAGCCGGCACATGAAGAAGCCTACGTGGCGTTGATGCTGCGCTACGCCAGTCAGGTGGCCGAAGAGTTGAGCGGCAACGTCGACCAGTTCGAGCCGTTGTTCGAGGAAAGCGAAGACGATCAGGGCACAGTGATCGTGATGGAAGAGTGGTGCTTTGGCTACATGCGCGGGACTCAGATCGCCGGCTGGGGCGCGTTGCCACCAGAGCAGGACCAATTGCTCAAGGCCATCTCGCTGCACGGGCTGGAGGATAACTTCGAACTATTGGACCAGCTGAGTGTTGAAGATATCCAGGCCTATGTGCCACAGGTGATCGAGGCTGCGCGCCAGCTTTACCGCTTCCACCGCCCAGTTAATTGAAGTCAGTGACCACCTGATAACCGACCAGGAACGGGCGGACAGGTCCTACGGTATTATTCCGCTACGCGAAATTATGGTTTCCTCAGCGCACTGATTCTGCTGTGAGCCGAATCAGTGCAGCATGTGCTCCATCAGCCCAACCCGGTGCTGACCAGGAGCCAAGCCCATGTCGAACCCGATCAAGCTTTACAACTTCCCCAAGTCCGGCCACGCCCACCGCATCGAGCTGATGCTTTCGCTGTTGAACCTGCCCACCGAGCTGGTGTTCGTCGACCTGGCCAAAGGCGCGCACAAGCAGCCAGAGTTTCTCGCCCTCAACCCGTTTGGCCAGGTGCCGGTCATCGATGACAACGGCACGGTAATCGCCGATTCCAATGCCATCCTCGTCTACCTGGCGAAAAAGTACGACAACGGCACCTGGCTGCCCGAAGAGCCCGCTGCTGCTGCGCGCGTGCAACGCTGGCTGTCGGTCGCCGCCGGCCCGTTGGCCTTTGGCCCTGCTGCTGCACGCCTGGTCACGGTATTCGGCGCGTCGTTCAATACCGACGAAGTGATCGCCCGCGCCCACACCCTGCTCAAGGTGATCGACGCCGAACTGGCCCAGTCGCCCTTCCTGGCGGGCAGCACACCTACCATTGCGGATGTCGCCAACTACTCGTACATCGCCCACGCGCCAGAGGGTAATGTGTCGCTGGAGCCTTATGCCAACGTGCGCAGCTGGCTGGCCCGCATCGAGGCGTTGCCTGGCTTCGTGCCCATGCCACGCACCATGATCGGGCTGCAGACCAGCGCCTGATTACCCGCCATCGCGAGGAACGCCGCCATGCAAAAGTCTCCCGATCACCGCCCCTCGCCCTGGCATGCGGGCGAGAAAACCCTGCAAGAGAAGGTTGGTGTTGCAGAACGCATGGAGGCGTTCGGGCAGAAGGTCATCCGTGACCACATGCCCGACCAGCACCGTATTTTCTACCACCAGTTGCCGTTCATGGTGGCTGCCAGCGTGGACCCCCAAGGGCGGCCTTGGGCCACCCTGCTGGAAGGGCCTGAAGGGTTCGTCAGCTCGCCCGACCCTCGGCAACTGATGATCGACACGATGCTGGCGGCTGATGACCCCGCTACCCCTGGTTTGGTAGCCGGGCAAGCGGTCGGGCTGCTCGGTATTGAGTTGCATACCCGTCGGCGCAACCGCATCAACGGGCAGATCCACCAAGCTGCACAGGGCCAGCTTCGGGTAACCGTGGAGCAGTCGTTCGGCAACTGCCCGCAGTACATCCAGTTGCGCGAATACAGCCGCGTGGATGAACCTGCGCAAAAGCGCGTCGATGCGCCAACGCTCGATGCCACGGCCATCAGCGTGATCGAAGCGGCCGATACGTTCTTCGTCGCCAGCTATGTCGAGCACGATAATGGCCAGCGCTCGGTGGATGTTTCCCATCGCGGCGGCCGGCCGGGTTTCGTCAAGGTTGAAGACAATCGCCTGATCATCCCTGACTATGCTGGCAACCTGCATTTCAATACCTTGGGCAACTTGCTGGTGAACCCAAGGGCAGGCCTGCTTTTTATCGACTTCAACAATGGCAATGTGCTGCAGGTCAACGGACGTACCGAACTGCTGCTCGACAGCCCGGACATCCCGGCCTTCGAGGGCGCCGAGCGGTTATGGATGCTGGATGTGGAACAGGTTGTGTGGCGCCCGGCTGCTGTTTCCCTGCGCTGGGCGTTCAAGGAGTATGCGCCGACCAGCCTGATGACCGGTACCTGGGCCGAGGCTGAGGCACGTCAGCAGCAGCGCCAGCATCAGCGTCAATGGCAGGCCTGGCGTGTGCTGCGGGTGGAGCAGGAAAGCCGTGATATCCGCTCGTTCTACCTTGAACCACCGGCAGGTAGCCGCGTGGCCTTTGCCCCAGGGCAGCATCTCCCCGTGCAAGTGCAGCGCGATGGCGAGGCGGCGCTGATCCGCACCTACAGCCTCTCCAGCGCACCTGCCGATGGCTACTTGCGCATAAGCGTCAAGGCACAGGGCCCGGTGTCGCGGTTTCTGCATGAGCGCCTCGGGGCCGGCGATGTGTTGAACGTGCGGCCACCGATGGGCAGTTTCACGCTCGACCAGCAAAGCGCGCGGCCGCTGGTGCTGATCGGCGCGGGCGTGGGTATCACGCCGTTGCTGGCCATGCTGCGCGAGCAAGTCAGTACTGGGCAGGCTCGGCGCATTCATCTGTTCCATGGCGCACGTAGCCTTGCCGACCTGCCGTTCCGCCAGGAACTGGCCGAATTGCAGCAACGGGCTGCTGGCATGCTTCGCGTGCATTGCGCCCTAAGCCAGCCAGAGGCGCATGCGCTGGTCGGCCCTGATTACCAGTTTGCCGGCCGTTTGGGTATCGAGCAGGTCAAGGCAACGTTGGCGCTGGACGACTACGATTTTTACCTGTGCGGGCCCGGCAGCTTCACCCAGGACATGTATGAAGGGCTGCGCGGGCTGAACGTGCCGGACGCGCGGATTCACGCCGAAGCTTTTGGCCCCTCGACGCTGCGGCGGCACAGCAACCCAGACCGGCCGACATTGCAGCAGCCGCCTGCTGCCGATGAACCCGTGCCGGTGTATTTTGCGGCCTCGGCCAAGGAGGCGCGTTGGACCCCCGGTGCAGGCACGCTGCTGGAGCTGGCCGAGGCGCGTGGGCTGGCGCCGGAATTCAGTTGCCGGGGTGGCTCATGTGGCACTTGCAAGACCCGCCTGGTAAGTGGCCAGGTGCATTATCCCAACCCGCCTGCCGAGCTACCGGAGGCAGGGGCAGTGCTGATTTGTTGCGCTGTGCCGGCGAGGGTGGAGGAGGGCGGTCAGGCGTTGGTGCTGGATGCCTGATTTACCTGTGCCGGCCTCTTCGCGGGCAAGCCCGCTGCCAGACTGATACCCATTCCTATGGGCGCTGGCGTACCGTCGATGAGTCCGGTTCAGGTAACACAATTCACCGAGATCAATGATAATCGCGCTACCTCAGAGCCCCCAGGAGCCCGCATGGACCAGATCCACCTGATGAAGGTGTTCGTCGCTGTTGGCGAACTGGAAAGCTTCGCCGCCGCCGCCCGCCGTCTGGACATCTCCCCGGCCGCTGTCACCCGCGCCGTCAGTGCCCTGGAGGATCAACTCGGGGTCAAGCTGCTGCTGCGCACCACGCGTAGCGTGCGCCTGACCGAGGCGGGGGGCCGTTACCTGGAAGACACCCGGCACATCCTTGCCAGCATCCACGAGGCCAACGAAGCCGCCGCTGGCATCAACGGCACACCCAAGGGCGACCTGGCGGTCACCGCGCCGATTCTGTTCGGCAAGAAGTTCGTCATGCCGTGCATCGTCCGTTATCTGCAGCAGTATCCGGAAGTTGATGTTTCCGCCTACTTCCTCGACCGGGTAGTGAACATGGTCGAGGAGGGTATGGACGTGGCCGTGCGCATCGGCCCGTTACCCGACTCCGGACTGAAGGCGCTGCGGGTGGGCAGGGTGCGGCGCATGCTGTGTGCCGCGCCCGAGTACCTGGCGCGCCATGGCGTGCCAAAGCACCCGTCGGACCTGGCCGGGCATGCGGTGATCGGCACCACCAACCTGTCGCCGCGTGCGGGCTGGCGCTTCGGGGTGACCGACGAGCCAACCCTGGTGCGCATGAAGCCGCGGCTGACGGTCACCAGCAATGACGGGGCGATCGCTGCCGCCAGCGGCGGGCTGGGGATTGCGCGGTTGCTGTCGTATCAGGTGGCAGATGAACTGGCCAGCGGCCAGTTGCAGGTGATTCTGGCCGAGTACGAGGAGGCCCCTTGGCCGATTCATGTGCTGCACCGCGAAAGCAAGTACGGCTCGGCGAAAGTCAGGTCGTTTATCGACATGTTGGCGCAGGCGCTTCGGGCCCAACAGCTGGACTGAGACCGTACGATGACAGCGGCGCCGCCGGGGTAGAATTCAGGGCTGCCAAGCAGCCTCAGTAACAGGCAACTCGGTTACAGAGCCCGATATTGCATCTTGAACCCCAGGCTCATCGTTTCCCCCCGCTGCAACATCCTGAGCCCCGGCCGCCCTGGCAAGTGATGCGCATTGATGGGGTGGCTAACCGGTTCAAAGCAGAAAAAACCTTGCCCTTGCGGACAGAACAGCAAGAAGTGCTCAGCCCCGCTGGCGCTGCACGCCAATCGATAGCCCGCCCCCGGCTGTTCAATCACACACTCCCCGGGCCAGCCACTGAAAGCGTGATCGACCACCGTCTGTGGCAGGCTGCCAATGGTTCAAACCTCCACTGCTCCGGCACCTCGGCCTGGTACGACGGCAACCGCCCCTCTTCGGCCAGCCACACCTTGCGCGCTGCCGCATACAGCCTGGTATCGGGATACCGCGGAAAGTAAGGGTGCAGCCCCAACCCGTACCAGTTGGCCGACTCATCCAGATGCGTCACATGCAGGTCCAGGTTCAGGCAACCCTCCTGCAGGCGCACATCCAGCGTGGCCCGGTAAGCAAACGGCACAGCACTGTCCAGCGTTAGCCGTGCTCGCTGTTCACTGTGATGCTCCACCTGCCAGGCCTGCTGCCAGGCACTGCCATGGATCGGGTAAGGGTCGTGCCCGGTATTGGGCGCCAGTGCCTGCCAGCCCTCGGGCCGGGCGAAGCCACCCTCGCCAATGCGATTGGACCAAGGCGCCAGCGGGTAGCAGGCCAGCCGCCGCGGTGTGCCGCTGGCCAAGGCGTCCGCATCGGAATGGCGCAGCAGCGCCTGCCCTGTGGCTTTTACCTGCCAGTTGACCAGGCTGGCGCCCAGCTCCGGGGCCAGGCTCAGGCGGGTCAGTCGGTCCTGCAGGTGCAGTTCGGTCATCGCCATGCAAGGCTCCTTCGAGAATGCCATTCAACTGGCCCGCCGGTAAGTCAGCAGCACGATGCCGCACACCACCACGGCGCCGCCGAGTAATTGCAGGGTGCCCAGTTGTTGATCGAGCAAAGCCCAGCCCAGCAGCAAGGTGGCGATGGGTTCGACGTTCATCACCGGCGCGTTCTGCGCCATGTTCAGGCGTGGTACGCAGACAAACAGCAAGGTGAACGCCAGGCCATACAGCACCACCAGGCTGGCCAGGGCTGCCCAGCCACTGCTGGTGCCAGGCAGCGACAAACCGGATGGCATCACCCCGCTTGCACCTGCAACCAGCATGCTGGAAAACACGATAAGCAGGGTCAGCAGGCTACGCACCGGGCCGCGCACGGCAGCCAGTTTGTGGTCGGTGATCCACAACGCGCAGGCAAAGGCACAGGCAGCGCCGAACGCCAGGCTGACGCCCATCGCCCAGTGTGGGTTCGCCGCGCCGCTGTCGGCCAGGTGTGCCGGTACATCCAGCGCCAGCACCAGGCCGCAGAGGATCAGGCCCATGAACAGCACGGTGCGGCCTGTGGGGCGTGCACCGCCCAGCGCCCAGGTGAGCAGTGCCAACAGCATCGGGAAGGTGTTGCCCACCAGCAGTGCCAGAGCCACCGGAATACGCGCTACCGCCGAGTACAGGCAGAGGCTCTGGGTGGCAATCAGCAGGCCGAGCAGCAGCTGCCAGCGGCGCGCACCAGAGGGCAGGGCCAGGGCCTGACGTTGCCACAGCAGCAGCCCGGCCAGTACCAGGAAGGTGATGCCCGAGCGACAGAGAATGGCCAGCAACACGCCGGTGCCGTCATCGAAGGCAATGCGCGCAGCGACATGGTTGCCGGCGAACGAACAGGCCAGCAGGGCCAGCAGGGCGATGGCCAGCTTGCGTGGGAACAGGGGTACGGCAGAGGAGGGGACAGCCATGTGCAGGATCCATTTGCAAGAGCCCAGGGGCCGCCAAGCGGCCCCCGGTCATAATTACAGCACCACGCTAGGCAGCCACAGCGAGATCGCTGGAATGTAAGTCACTGCCATCAGCACCAGGAACAGCGCCAGGTAAAACGGCAGCAGCGCCTTCACCGTCGACTCGATGCTCACCTTGCCAATGGCCGAGCCCACGAACAGCACCGCGCCCACCGGTGGCGTTATCAGGCCGATCCCCAGGTTTACCAGCATGATCATGCCAAAGTGCACCGGGTCCACGCCGATACCGGTAATCACTGGCAGCAGGATCGGGGTAAGAATCAGAATCAGCGGCGCCATGTCCATCACCGTGCCCAGCAGCAACAGCATGAAGTTGATGCACATCAGGATCACGTAGCGGTTGTCCGACAGGGTCAGGAACGCCGTGGTGATCTTCGACGGGATCTGCATCAGCGTCATCACGTAGCCGAAGCTAGCGGCAAAGCCGATCAGGATCATCACGATGGAGATGGTCCGTACGGTGCGGTGCATCAGCTTGGGCAGGTCGCGCCACTTGTAGTCGCGGTAGATGAACATGGTCACGAAGAACGACCACACCACCGCCACCGCTGCCGACTCGGTCGCGGTGAACACCCCCGACAGGATACCGCCGAGGATGATCACCATGGCCATCAGGCCCCACAGCGCCTCACCCGCAATCTTCAGCGCCTGGCGCAGTGGGATGACTTCGCCCTTGGGGTAGTTGCGCTTCTTGGCGAACAACAGGCACAGGCCCATCATCACCGCGCTCAGCAGCAGGCCGGGCATCACCCCCGCCATGAACAGCGAGGCGATCGACACCGTGCCGCCCGCCGCCAGCGAGTACAGCACCGAGTTGTGGCTGGGCGGGGTCAGCAGCGCCTGCACCGAGCCACTGACGGTCACGGCGGTGGAAAATTCACGCGGGTAGCCTTTGCGCTCCATCTCCGGGATCAGCACCGAGCCCACCGAGGCGGTATCGGCCACCGACGAGCCGGAAATCGCGCCAAAGAAGGTCGAGGCCATGATGTTGACCAGCGACAGCCCGCCACGCACGAAGCCCACCAGCACCCCGGCAAAGGCCACCAGCCGCCGCGACATGCCGCCTTCGGCCATGATCGCGCCGGCCAGCACGAAGAACGGAATCGCCAGCAGCGAGAACTTGTTAACCCCACTGGCCACCTGGATCATCATCGCCTGCAGCGGGATGTCGATCCACCAGGCGCCGATCAGTGCCGACAGGCCCAGGGCGTAGGCTACCGGCATGCCGATCAGAATGAGTACGATGAAACTGCCCAACAGAATGAACGCTTCCATTTACGCAGCTCCTTCGTTTTCTTCGACCAGGTCAAAGCGCACGACCTTGCGGTTGCTCTGATCGCCCAGCAGGAGTTTTTCCAGCACGAACACCAGCGTCAGCACGCCGCCGACCGGGATCGGCGCGTAGGTCATGCCGACCCGCACGCCGGGCAGCGAGGCCAGCGACTGGTTCCAGGTGGTGATGCACAGCCGGGTGCCGTAATAGGTCATGAACACACACACCACGATCATCAGCAGTTGTACCAGCAGGGCGACCAGCTGGCGCTGCAGCGGCGGCAACCGGTCGGTAATCATCCCCACCGCCATATGCGCCCCGGCGCGATAGCTGGCGGCGGCACCAACGAAAGTGAATACCACCATCAGCAGGATCGAGACCGGCTCTGGCCAGCTGGAGCCGGTACCCAGCACGTAGCGGGCGAAGATGCCCCACGGGATGATCAGCGTCATGGCCAGGATCGACAGGCCCGCGATCCAGATGCAACTGCGGTAAAGCGTGTCGTTCACGCTCAGGAAAAGCGATTTCATAGGCATCACCAAAGCGGCAGGGCGGCGGCGGCCGCACTGCCGAGGTCGTCTTGGAAGGGGCTGGTATTACTGGACGGCGTCGATACGCTTCATCAGGTCGGCGTACGGCGCGCCGTACTTCTCGCGCACCGATGCGGTGGCTTCGAAGAACGGTTTCTTATCGACAGTGATGAACTCGACACCGGCGGCCTTGAGCTTCTCTTCGCTGGCGGCGGACTTGGCGTCCCACAGCGCACGCTCTTCCATCTGTGCTTCGCGCGCGACCTTTTTCACCAGCACCTGCTGCTCGGGAGTGAGCTTGTTCCAGGTGGTCTTGGACATCACCACCGGCTCCGGCAGGATCAGGTGGCCGGTCAGGGTGTAGTACTTGGCGCTCTGGAAATGGTTGTGCTCAAGCAAGGTCGGCGGATTGTTCTCGGCGCCGTCGATCACCCCGGTTTGCAGGGCACTGAAGATTTCCCCGGTGTCCATGGCGATGCCGTTGCCGCCCATGGCATTCATCATGTCGATGAACAGCGGGTTGCCTTGTACGCGAATCTTCATGCCCTTGAGGTCTTCCAGGCTGCGCACCGGCTTTTTGGTGTAGATGCTGCGCGAGCCGCCGTCCATCCAGGCCAAGGCCACCAGGTTGAAGTCGGAGTTGGTGATCTTGTCGAGGATCTCCTGGCCAATCTCGCCATCGATGATCTTGCGCATGTGATCATGGTCGCGGAACACGAACGGCATGTTGAACACGTTCACATCCGGTACTACCGGGCCGACGATCCCCAAGCTGACGCGGGTCATCTGCACGGCGCCGATCTGAGCCTGTTCGATCACTTCCTTCTCTGATCCCAGCACGCCGCCGGCGAACATCTTGAAGGTAATATCGCCGTTGCTGGCCTGCTCCAGCTTTTTACCCATGTTCTGCTCGGCGACCACGGTCGGGTAGCCGGCCGGGTGGATTTCGGCGAACTTGATGTCCAGCGCCGAGGCGGGCATGGCCACGCTGAAGGCGAACGGGAGTACGGCAAGAAGCAGCTTGCGTTTGAACGTCATGATGAAACTCCGTGGTTTTTATTATCCGGTTTCGGGCGTGCAAGTGTGGGTGTGGCAGTGGGGCTCAGCCCCGGTAGGCAGGTTCCTCCAGGCCCTTGGTGCCAGGGTTGAGGGCAAATACCCCGCCAGCCAGTGGCTGGTCGCCGAGGTCGATGCCCGCGGGGCGGATCGAGGTGACGTACAGGGTGTCGAGGTTGGCGCCACCAAAGGCGCACATGGCCGGCTTTTTCACCGGCACGCTGAGCGAGCGGTCGAGGCGCCCGTCAGGGGTGAAGCGGTGAACTTGCCCGGCGTCGTTGCCGCAGATCCAGTAGCAGCCCTCCTGGTCGACCGCGGCGCCGTCGGGGCGCCCTGGGTGGCCGCGCATGTCGACGAACAGCCGTTTGTTGTGCGGCGTGCCGCTGTCGGTGTCGTAGTCGAAGGCCCACACCTTCTGCACGTTGGGGTGCGAGTCGGACAGGTACATGCGCTTGCCGTCGGGGCTGAACGCCAGGCCGTTGGGCACGATCATGCCGTCCTGCTGCAGGTGCAGGTGGCCTTCGCCGTCATGCCGGTACAGCGCACCCACATGGGCGCCTTGCTGCATGTCCAGCAGCATGGTCCCGGCCCAGAAGCGGCCCTGACGGTCGCAGCGGCCATCGTTGAAGCGCATCCCGCCCTGGGCATGCTGCACGCTGGCGAGCAGGCGGCTATCCAGGCGGCCATCGGCTTTGGCCTGGATCTGGTAGATGCCGCTTTCCATCCCTGCCACCCAGCCTTGTCCGCTACGGGCAATGCAGGCGAGCATTTCGTCGCCTTGCCATACTTGGTGCGCGCCATCGGCGGCCTGCCAGCGGTGCAACTGGCGGGCGGGAATGTCGACCCAGTACAGGGCCTGTTCGCTGGGGTGCCACACGGGGCTTTCGCCGGTGCCGTTGCGGGCGTCGACGATCAGTTCACAGTTCATGGCCGTGCCTCCTGGCGTGCGTGGGGTCAGTTGAACGGGCCGGCCACGGTAAAGGCGCCGCCTTGATAGACCATGCTCGGGTCGTCGGCAGCTGGCGCCGGTTGGGCTTCCACGGCTGCGCGGAAGGCTTCCGAGCTGTCCTTGGGCACATAGCCCAAATGCGCGGCATGGCGGTTGTCCCACCACACGGTGCGGTTGTCGGAGGCGCCGTAGACGATGGTATGGCCAACGTCGGGCGTCGATAGCCCACGTTCGATCAGTTGCACCAAGTCGTCATAGCTCAGCCAGGTGCAGAGCATGCGCGGGTTCTGTGGCTGCGGGAACGAAGAGCCGATGCGGATGCTGACGGTTTCGATGCCGTAGCGGTCGAAGTAGAAGCTGGCGACATCTTCGCCGTAGCACTTGGACAGCCCGTAGTAGCTGTCGGGGCGGCGCGGGGAATGCGCGTCGATGCGCTCGTCCTGGCGGTAGAAGCCGATGGTGTGGTTGGAACTGGCGAAGATGATGCGCTTCACCCCATGCTTGCGCGCCGCCTCGTAGATGTGAAACACGCCGCAAATGTTGGGGCCGAGGATGTCTTCGAAAGAGTGCTCGGTGGAAACGCCGCCGAAGTGGATGATGGCGTCCACGCCTTCGACCAGGGCATGCACCGCTGCCTTGTCGGCCAGGTCGCAGGTGATGACCTCCTCATGCGGGCCAGCAGCAGGCGCCATGGGGCTGATGTCGGAAAGGCGCAGGACCTCGGCGTAGCCTTTCAGGCGTTCGCGAAGGACCTTGCCCAGGCCGCCTGCGGCTCCAGTGAGCAGCAGGCGATTGAGGGGGGTAGTGGTCATGGCCGGCTCTTGTTATTAATTGTTGTAGGTTGTCGTATGACTTCGGTAATTATTGGCGGTGGTTCTGTGTGTTGTCAATGAGGCTTGGGCGGCTTTTGCCGGCCTTTTCGCGGATAAGAAAATGCGAAAGGCCTGCGCGGTCGCCCGTAGGAGCGGGTTTACCCGCGAATGGGCCGGCCCTGCTGGCCGATCTCCACCCGCCGTTCGCCGTTGTCGCCGCCACTGTATTCGCGGGTAAACCCGCTCCTACACCTGATCGAGGGTGGACACAGGTCGGTGGTTGGGCGCAGGCCGTCGTGTAGGAGCGGGTTCACCCGCGAAAGGGCCGGCCCTGCTGGCCGATCTCCACCCGCCGTTCGCCGTTGCCGCCGCTACCGTATTCGCGGGTAAACCCGCTCCTACACCAGATCGAGGGTGGACACAGGTCGGTGGTTGGGCGCAGGCCGCTGTGTAGGAGCGGGTTTACCCGCGAATGGGCCGGCCCTGCTGGCCAATCTCCACCCGCCGCTCACTGTTGCCGCGACCACCGTATTCGCGGGTAAACCCGCTCCTACACCAGATCGAGGGTGGACACAGGTCGGTGGTTGGGTGCAGGCCGTCGTAGGAGCGGGTTCACCCGCGAAAGGGCCGGCCCTGCTGGCCAATCTCCACCCGCCGTTCACCGTCGCCGCCACCACCGTATTCGCGGGTAAACCTGCAGGTCTTGATCAGAGCAACGACAACGGATAGTTGAAGATCAACCGGTTCTCATCAAACTCGTTATTGCTGTAATCCCGGCGAATCGACGAGTTACGCCATTTCACACTCAAATCCTTGAATGCCCCGCTCTGGATCACATACGCAAGCTCCGTTTCACGCACCCACTCCTTGCCATCGGTCACCCCCCCGCTGTGCACATCGCGCCCGCTGATGTAGCGGTTCATCAAGGTCAGCCCTGGCACCCCGACGGTGACGAAGTTGAAGTCATGGCGCACCTGCCACGAACGCTCGTTGGCATTGTCGAAGCTGGAGTTGTAGCTGTCGTTGGCCAGGGTCCCGCCGCTGGTGCCGTTGACCCGCATCCAGGTATCGCCATCGACCTTCTGCAGCCCGACCCAGAAGGTGCTGCCACCGTACTTGGCCGAGAACATCCCCGAGTAGGTCTTGTTATCCAGTTCACCAGCGCGCCTGGAGCCGTCGTCATCGCCATGGAAGTAGCCCAGGTTGGCGCCCAGTGTCCAGTCTCCCACCGGCTGGCTGTGGCTCAGTTGCAGGTACTGCTGCTGATACACGTCCTTGAGCACCGCGTTCCACAGCCCGACCAGGGTACGGTCCTTGTTGAACTTGTACTCGCCGCCGACGAAGTTGAAGCGGTCCGATACCCCGCCGCCGTAGCTCATGTCTTCCATGCTGGCGTCGTTGCGCGGGCTGTTGCCGCGGAACTGCCCACCGTACAAGGTCAGGCCGGCAATCTCGTTGGACGTAACCTGGCCGCCACGGAACGTCTGCGGCAACGAGCGACCGTCGTCCGAGCGAAGAATCGGCAGCACTGGCATCCACTCACCGATTTTCAGCTCGGTCTTGGAGATGCGGGCCTTGCCTGCCACTGCCAGGCGCCCGTAATCGTCAGCAGGCTTGCCATCGTCATGGCGTGGCAGCAACGCCGTGCCATAGGTACCGCCACCGCCGTCGAGCTTGACCGACCACAGCCCCAGCACATCCACGCCGAAGCCGATTGGCCCTTCTGTGAACCCAGAGCGGGCATCGAGAATGAAGCTTTGCGTCCACTCCTCGGCCTTGCTCTGTGGGTTGCTGGGGTTGGTGAAGTTGCGGTTGATGTAGAAGTTGCGCAGCCCGAGGGTGGCCTTGCTGTCCTCGACAAATCCCGCTGCCAGGCTGGTGCCCGGCAGGCCGGCGATAACCCCGGCGCCAAGCAGGGCGAAGGGCAGGGTGTGGCAGATTTTCATTATTGTTGTGCTCCCTAAGGGTGTGGCAGCCCGTCCACCGGGCACGCGCAAGCGGCCTGCGGCAGGGGCGGGTAGATAACGGGCCGGTCAGGGCCAGGGGTGAATACGCGGTAACCGGGCGCTACGTATTGGCAGGCGTACGCGAGCTGGCCGGGGGAAGAGGGGTATGCAACAGGCGTAGGTGTAGCGGGATGGATGTCGACATGAGTTCGTCCACTGATTGTTGTTTTTGTTATGTGTTGTCGTACAACTGTGGGCGATTATTAGCAAGGGGGAGGAGGGCTGTCAACGGCTGATGGCTGGGCAATTTAGGGGTAAGATGGCAAAAATCTGGCTGCGGAAGCTCTACCGAGAGCCCTCTAGAGACATACTACGACTAAGGTAGTCCTAGGCACTATCTCAGCAGCGGGCGCGCCCCCTGTAGGGGCGGCTTTAGCCGCGAACACCGGCAAAGCCGGTGCCATCCATCGCGTAACCTGCTTCGCGGGCAAACCCGCTCCCACAGACGTACGCCTGTAAACCGAAGACATGGTTTACAAATCCAATCGCCTGTGGACCTTGTAGTTACCCTGCGCTATCTTCAGATTTGGCCTCGCCCTCGACCACGTAGACTGGCATGTCCAGTCCCGGCACCTCGTTGTGCCGTACCCCTCTTGTCGGCGTGGGCGGGGCCTATTCATTTGCGGAGCGACTGACTGGATGAGATCGAGCGCTTCCTAGCCCTCGCAGTTCATGCAAGCAAGCAGAACCTGCGCCGCAGCGCGCCTCTCTCCTTCAGCCAGTCCATCAAGATTCCCAAACCCGGCTCAGGTAGGCGTTGATGAACCAATCTGGCATGTCGTCCTGATGAAACTCCAGCGTTGCGCCATCAGTAATCTCTGCAAGAAAGACAGACTCATCTCCGGAGTTATCGAAAATATAAGCCCGATTTGCTGCGGAAATGGCCTCTGGAAGCAGTGAGAGTGTTCGAGCATAGCGCTGGGTAATTTTGTCTCTCGGGACGTCATGGCCGCCATCATCGACCCGGTTTGCTACCCGAAGAATATTGATCTGCGGTGAGTCGGTGGCTACGAAATACAGGTAAGTCCGGTAGCCCATCTGCTGAGCCGCTTCCATAAATCGAACCTTCTCCGAAGAGGACATCACTGTCTCGAACGTGAAGCTGATTCTGCGTTCGAGCAATTGATGGCGGATGAGGTCTGCAATGACTGCAGCGTGGTAGGAATTTACATCCACGCCTCGGAATTCGATTTTTTGGCCTACGAGTGTTAGCCGGCCTGCGCTCTCCTGCAGGCCTGCCCTTATGATCAATGGATGCTGGGTGAGATACGTCCGTAATGCCTGCTGAGCTCAAGGCCATAATCACTCAGGTCGATGAACCCTGTCGTTTTGGCAGACTTTTCAAGTTCATCAGCATTGACGTAAAGGTTGACCAGCCGATCTGGAATCTGGTCCTTGATGGTGCTTTTGCCAGAACCATTAGGGCCGGCAAAAACGCGAAGCTTAGGTGCGCCCACTGAGCTTGCGCACGGTGAAGCGCTGTCCGGTCTTCACCTTCAGGCTCGGTTTGGTTTCTGCAAGCACTTCAACATGGCCATCAGCGTGGGTTGCGATGATGTGGTTGTTGTCGACGGTGACAACCGTATGCCCCGCTGCAACAGCCCGGAAATATGCAAGGCGTGTAGCAGCTGCAGCCATCTCTGGGATCTGGTTCTCCAGATTCTCGATAGCCTCGTCGCTAAGCTGGTTTACGCGCAAGATTGCCATAGCTTTTCCTGATTCGATCACACGCGTAGATTGATTGCTAATCAGTGTAATAGCCCTGGCAGATAACCAGAAGGCCGCGAGTGTGGTTTTTGCGGGCAGTGTTGAATCAAAATCCTACAAAAGCAGCAGAGCTTGTCCAAAAAGGGCCGCAAAACGGCCCCAATTGGCTCACTGACTGGCAGTAGACTGATCCCGCTCCCACTGGTTCTGCAATAGCCGGAACCGCGCATTAGCAGAGCACGCATAGGCTGTTTAGGCTAACGGAATCTGTCCAGGCATCCGAGTTCGGTGTGGGAGCGGGTTCACCCGCGAAAGGGTCAGAACAGGTAAAAATCGCCCGCTAAACCCCATGCATCCGCAGCGCCCGCTGCGCACACTCGCGCCAACTCAATTTGCGCTTCTCCACCGGCCCCGGCAGCTCAACTTCCCCAGCCAGCACCACCGGCATATCCCGCATCTTCACCCAAGGCTCACTCTGCCAATACAACAACGTAGCGCTGCGTCCACCAGGCCAGCACATCTGCCCCAGCCTCGGCGCATCGCCTGCCCCATCAGCCTGAGCATCACGCAGCACCGCCACCACCTCATGCGTCAGCCACCAGCGCAAATGGCGGTTCTCTGGCACATGGTGATGCGCCAACAAGGTATAGGCCCCGGACTCACTGACCATGGTGGTCTCCTGGTATTTGCCATAGCGCACTAGCGGCACCGTGCGGTACTGGTCCGGGTCGAGCTTGCGCATGCAGTGTTCGTCGAAGAAGTGACCGCTCAGCCTGCCGAGTTCGTGGGCGCAGAACCAGGCTTGGGATTCGAGCCAGAGCGTGTGGAGAGGGCGGTGGTGGCGGGTGAAGAGTGTAGGTGTCTTGAGACTGTCCATGTTTGGCCATCCTGAACTGGAGAGCCGTTGCTAACGGGAACGGGATTCCGCTGCGTGAGCGTTCTTAAGCGCATGATTGGAAGCTAATGAAAAAAAGCCCAGCAGTCAATCGAGTGATTGGATCTGGCGCGAATGATGGCTTTGTGATATTGCCTGGCTTCGCTGTTCGAGGTGAATTTTCTATCAATAATGGAAATAACAATTTCTATAGGTGAGTTAAGGACGATTGGATGGTGAATTTGCGCGATGATATCTGGGTCAAGGACGTAAGCTCCTATTTGAATGAGGTATTTGGGCTCGGTTCTAAACATCGGAACTCGGTTCGTTGTTATCGTGGTCAGGCTGATCTTAGTTGGGATCTGAAACCATCAGTCCTGCGTGGGCTTCAGGGCGACGCCGAATATGCCATGTTTAGTGAGCTCATGCTGGAGGCACCTTCAGAGTTTAATGGTGATAAAGCGATGTTTGATAAGTTGGTACGTGCTCAGCACTATGGGCTGCCAACTCGTCTGCTGGATGTTTCTCTAAATCCGCTTGTAAGCTTGTATTTCGCATGCTGCGAAGAGGAGCATCGAGATAAAAATGGCGTGGTCCTAATATTCGATTTTCGAAATGTTCGCGTGAAATTTTCAGATAGCGATTCCATCAGTTTAGTTTGTAATTTGGCCAGGCTCTCCGAGGTTGAGAAAAATTCTATTATAGAATTTGATGAGCGCTCAGATGATGTAGAGGGTTTTAGAGCGCTTGCTGCCATGAAGCGCCTCACTCAGTTTATTAGAATCGAAAAGCCGTACTTTCTAGACTCGGCTAAGCCTGAGGATTTGTTCAAGTATTTTTTTGTATACCCTGCTAAAAATAATAGGCGAGTGATAGCCCAGTCAGGCGCTTTTATAGCTGCTGGCTTGTTGAAGTACAAGGGGCTGGAGAAGTCAGTTGGGTTTAATATTAGGAAAATAATTGTGCCGGCTGACAAGAAGTGGTCGATTGTTAAGCAGTTGGATGCGTTAAATATAAACTCTCGCACCATGTTTCCTGAGGTTGAGTTTGCGTCAAAGTATATCAAGGATAAATGGATTAAGCGGCGTGCCTGGTGAAGTGAGCTCTGGTGTTTTTCGAGTTTTCGGAAGTGCCAATAAAAAGGCTGCCAATCGGCAGCCTTCTCGGTGCTCAGCCCGGACGATCAGTCCCAGCTCAACGCCCCACCAGTCTGATACTCAATCACACGCGTCTCAAAGAAGTTCTTCTCTTTCTTCAAGTCCATGATCTCGCTCATCCATGGGAACGGGTTGGTAGTCCCTGGGTACTCTTCTTTCAAACCAATCTGGGTCAGGCGACGGTTGGCGATGAACTTGAGGTAGTCCTCCATCATCGCTGCGTTCATGCCCAGCACGCCGCGTGGCATGGTGTCACGGGCGTATTCGATCTCCAGCTGGGTCCCTTGCAGGATCATCTGGGTCGCTTCTTCCTTCATCGCCGCATCCCACAGGTGCGGGTTCTCGATCTTGATCTGGTTGATCACGTCGATGCCGAAGTTCAGGTGCATCGACTCGTCACGCAGGATGTACTGGAACTGCTCGGCGACGCCGGTCATCTTGTTGCGGCGGCCCATGGACAGGATCTGGGTGAAGCCGCAGTAGAAGAAGATGCCTTCCAGAACGCAGTAGTAGGCGATCAGGTTGCGCAGCAGCTCTTTGTCGGTTTCGACGGTGCCGGTGTTGAATTCCGGGTCGGAGATGGCGCGGGTGTACTTCAGGCCCCACGCGGCTTTTTTAGCGACCGACGGGATCTCGTGGTACATGTTGAAGATCTCGCCTTCATCCATGCCCAGCGACTCGATGCAGTACTGGTAGGCGTGGGTGTGGATCGCCTCTTCGAAGGCCTGGCGCAGGATGTACTGGCGGCACTCCGGGTTGGTGATCAGGCGGTACACGGCCAGGGCCAGGTTGTTGGCAACCAGCGAGTCGGCAGTGGAGAAGAAACCGAGGTTGCGCATGACAATGCGGCGCTCGTCTTCGGTCAGGCCGTCCTGGCTCTTCCACAGGGCGATGTCGGCGGTCATGTTGACCTCTTGCGGCATCCAGTGGTTGGCGCAGCCGTCCAGGTACTTCTGCCAGGCCCAGTCGTACTTGAACGGTACCAGCTGGTTGAGGTCGGCGCGGCAGTTGATCATGCGCTTTTCATCGACTGCAACGCGGGCCGAGGAGCCTTCCAGCTCGGCCAGGCCTTCGGCAACGTCGAGGGCGTCGAGGGCAGCCTTGGCACGTTTGACGGCATCGGAGTCAGAAGCGGTGGCCGCACGGGCCTCCAGGGCGGCGGCACCACCGGCGCTGTCGAGCTTGTCGAGGGTGGCGGCGGCAGCGGCCTGCGCAGGGGTGTTGCCTTTGGCGGCTACTTCGCCGTCTTCTTTGTCGAATTCGTCCCAGCTCAGCATGGTTTGGCTCCTGCTTGAGGGTCGCCCTGGGGCAACCGGTTGGATTTTAAGAATGTGATGCCTGACGCAAGGCCGTAACGGCGAATGGACAGCTCGAGAGGCTGACTCTCGTTTACATCTGAATGTGTTCTGGCTTGTACCTGGCCAGGCCTCTGGGAGGGGCCAGGACAATTAAATAGGTGCTCTTTTCAGAGGGCGCAAAGTATACCGGAATTCACCTTCGATCGGGGCGCGAGTGTTGCCGGCGAGGGTAACTTTTTCGACCGGTTTGGCGTGCGTCCGTTCACGAAACAGGTGGCTTCTTCTACGGGGGGAGAGTGTAGCGTCAACCTATATGTTGTGCCAGTTTAAATTTTTAGGCACATCATATGGTGTTTTGTTGAGGGGGTGTGCTAGCCGAATCGGCCCCATCGCGGGCTGGCCGGCGATGAGGCCAGCTCACATTAGCTACGGTGCGTGTGCAGCGTTTCGACAATGTGTGTCTTGGGGTGCTTGCGTGCCTGTTCCACCGAGGTGAAACGGCCGGTTTCAGCATTGCGACCAATCTTGCGAGTTGCCAGTTTTTTCCGCGCCATGGGCTTACATCCTGTTTTGAGAGGTCCTGTTCTTTTACCGAGCCGCGCGAGCGCTGGGCAAAGGGCAAGGTTTCTCCGGGGCGCGGATACAAAAATGCCGCGCGGGGCACCCGTAGGTACCCCGCACGGCATTCAGGCCTTACTGGCAGGCTTCGCAGTCAGGCTCGTCGATCGCGCAGGCCTTCGGCACTGGCGCTGGGCCGGCTGCCTGGACCGGGGCGCTGTCGCCACCGCTGGAAACGGCGTTGAGCTTGCCGGTGTTGATGGTCGACTTCTCGGTGCTGGTCGCGGCCAGGGCACGGAGGTAGTAGGTGGTTTTCAGGCCACGGTACCAGGCCATGCGGTAGGTCACGTCCAGCTTCTTGCCCGAGGCGCCGGCAATGTACAGGTTCAGCGACTGCGCCTGGTCGATCCACTTCTGGCGACGCGAGGCAGCATCGACGATCCACTTGGTCTCGACTTCGAACGCAGTGGCGTACAGGTCTTTCAGCTCTTGCGGGATACGCTCGATCTGCTGCACCGAACCGTCGTAGTACTTCAGGTCGTTGATCATGACCGAGTCCCACAGGCCGCGCGCCTTCAGGTCGCGAACCAGGTAGGGGTTGATCACGGTGAACTCGCCCGACAGGTTCGATTTCACGTACAGGTTCTGGTAGGTCGGCTCGATCGACTGCGATACGCCAGTGATGTTGGCGATGGTCGCGGTTGGCGCGATGGCCATGATGTTCGAGTTACGAATACCTTTTTGCACGCGGGCACGCACTGGCGCCCAGTCCAGGGTCTCGTTCAGATCGACGTCGATGTACTTCTGGCCACGGGCCTCGATCAGGATCTGTTGCGAGTCCAGCGGCAGGATACCCTTGGACCACAGCGAGCCCTGGAAGGTCTCGTAGGCACCACGTTCGTCGGCCAGGTCGCACGAGGCCTGGATGGCGAAGTAGCTGACCGCTTCCATCGACTTGTCAGCGAACTCGACGGCTGCATCGGAACCGTAAGGAATGTGCTGCAGGTACAGCGCGTCCTGGAAGCCCATGATGCCCAGGCCGACCGGGCGGTGCTTGAAGTTCGAGTTACGCGCTTGCGGCACCGAGTAGTAGTTGATGTCGATCACGTTGTCGAGCATGCGCACGGCGGTGTTCACGGTACGCTGCAGCTTGGCGGTGTCCAGCTTGCCGTCGACGATGTGGTTCGGCAGGTTGATCGAGCCCAGGTTGCAGACCGCGATCTCGTCCTTGTTGGTGTTCAGGGTGATCTCGGTGCACAGGTTCGAGCTGTGGACCACGCCCACGTGCTGCTGCGGCGAACGCAGGTTGCACGGGTCCTTGAAGGTCAGCCACGGATGGCCGGTCTCGAACAGCATCGACAGCATCTTGCGCCACAGGTCTTTGGCCTGGATGGTCTTGAACACCTTGATCTTGTTGTACTCGGTCAGGGCTTCGTAGTACTCGTAGCGCTCTTCGAAGGCCTTGCCGGTCAGGTCGTGCAGGTCTGGCACTTCCGAAGGCGAGAACAGGGTCCACTTGCCGTCATCGAAGACACGCTTCATGAACAGGTCAGGGATCCAGTTGGCGGTGTTCATGTCGTGGGTACGACGGCGGTCATCACCGGTGTTCTTGCGCAGCTCGATGAATTCTTCGATGTCCAGGTGCCAGGTTTCCAGGTAAGCACATACAGCGCCTTTGCGCTTGCCACCCTGGTTCACGGCAACGGCGGTGTCGTTGACCACTTTCAGGAACGGGACGACGCCCTGGGATTTACCGTTGGTGCCCTTGATGTACGAGCCCAGTGCACGGACCGGGGTCCAGTCGTTGCCCAGGCCGCCAGCGAATTTCGACAGCATGGCGTTGTCGTGGATCGCGTGGTAGATGCCCGACAGGTCGTCTGGCACGGTGGTCAGGTAGCAGCTGGACAGCTGCGGGCGCAGGGTACCGGCGTTGAACAGGGTCGGGGTCGAGGCCATGTAGTCGAACGACGACAACAGGTTGTAGAACTCGATCGCACGGGCTTCCTTGTCTTTCTCTTCCAGCGCCAGGCCCATGGCCACACGCATGAAGAACACCTGCGGCAGCTCGAAGCGCACGCCATCCTTGTGGATGAAGTAGCGGTCGTAAAGGGTCTGCAGGCCCAGGTAGGTGAACTGCTGGTCACGCTCGTGGTTGATTGCCTTGCCCAGTTTTTCCAGGTCGAAGTCGGCCAGGGCCGGGTTCAGCAGCTCGAACTCGATACCTTTGGCGACGTAGGCCGGCAGGGCCTTGGCATACAGGTCGGCCATCTCGTGGTGGGTGGCGCTGTCGGCGACGTTCAGGAAGCCCAGGCCTTCGGCGCGCAGGGTGTCCATGAGCAGGCGGGCGGTAACGAACGAGTAGTTCGGCTCGCGCTCTACCAGGGTACGGGCGGTCATCACCAGGGCGGTGTTGACGTCCTTGATGGCAACGCCGTCGTACAGGTTTTTCAGGGTTTCGCGCTGGATCAGGTCGCCATCGACTTCGGCCAGGCCTTCGCAGGCTTCGCTGATGATGGTGTTCAGGCGGGCCATGTCGAGCGGCGCCAGGCTGCCGTCGGCCAGGGTGATGCGGATGCTTGGGTGCGGCTCGACCACGGCGTCGGTGTTGGCGCGGGTGGCGCGTTCCTTGGCGCGCTGGTCGCGGTAGATCACGTAGTCACGAGCAACTTTCTGCTCGCCGGCACGCATCAGGGCCAGTTCGACCTGGTCCTGGATTTCTTCGATGTGGATGGTGCCACCCGATGGCATGCGACGCTTGAACGTGGCGGTAACCTGCTCGGTCAGGCGCGCGACGGTGTCGTGGATACGCGACGAAGCGGCGGCGGTGCCGCCTTCAACTGCGAGGAACGCCTTGGTGATGGCAACGGTGATCTTGTCGTCGGTGTAAGGGACGACAGTGCCGTTACGCTTGATCACGCGCAGTTGGCCGGGGGCGGTGGCAGCCAGATCCTGGTTGGAATCGGCGGCCTGCGGCACCTGGGCCTGCGGGTTCTCGCGAGTTGTGTCGGTTTGCATGGGTGGGTGTCTCCACAGTTTCTATATTGTTCAGGCGCCTTATGGGCGCCCACCGTTCCGTCCACTTGCTCGATAACCTCGCGGGGATGCGCAATGCATGCGCATCCGCCCGCGCGGGCGTACCGACTTCGGGACAGATTCAGGAATAAGGGGCAATGGCTTGCCGCTCCCTGGCCGAAGTCAAAGGTTCTGGGCCGAGCCCAAAAACTGTTGCTGATGGGTGCCAGGCTTGGCCTGCAACACCCATGCCCGAACAACGCCCTGAAAGGGCTTGCCTCGGTCGCCTCCGCAGGAGCGGTTTGGCTGCTGAAATCACCTGAAGTTCCACCCGGAAAATCGCTTGATCTTGCGGGTTGACTTTTGTGTGTGATTTTGCACGAACCCCTATATCTAGTGGTTCGCTGCGATCGGGATACAAGATAATGCGGTATTGGGGGCTTTGCAAGGCGAGCGCCTGTGGATAAGTTGTGTGTACTTTGTGAGTGAATGGTGGGTATTCGCTGTAGGCCTTGTGCCAAGTGGTTTGCAGTATTTTTCTGCGTGGTGACGCCCTTGGGCAGTTTTTTTCGGGCGGGATACCTGTCACAAAAAACGGTTCAGTTCAGGGGGCGGTAGGGCATGTCTGAAGATCTGGGGTGCCTGGGAGATCGAGCGCCGCCCGCGCGGCGCTCGGTCTCGCAGGCGCCACCCATCTACAGCCATACTCTCAGCTGCCCTTACACGAAAGAACAACAAGGCCAAAGCCATGGACCACCTCACACCCCGCATCCTCATCGTCGAAGACGACCAGCGCCTCGCCGAGCTCACCGCCGAATACCTGCAGGCCAATGGTTTCGAGGTCGCGGTGGAGGCCGATGGCGCCCGTGCCGCGAGGCGCATCGTCGATAGCCAGCCCGACCTGGTCATCCTCGACCTGATGCTCCCCGGCGAGGACGGCCTGAGCATCTGCCGCCGGGTGCGTACCCAATACCCCGGGCCGATCCTCATGCTCACCGCCCGCAGTGACGAACTCGACCAGGTCCAGGGCCTGGACCTGGGCGCCGACGACTACGTATGCAAGCCAGTACGCCCACGCTTGCTGTTGGCGCGGATCCAGGCCCTGCTGCGCCGCAGTGAAGCGGTGGACAGCAAGCGTCAGGACCTGGCCTTCGGTGCGCTGCGCATCGACAACCGCCTGCGCGAGGCGCGCCTGGGCGAACAGCTGATCGAGCTGACAGGCGCGGAGTTCGACCTCCTCTGGCTACTGGCCAGCAACGCCGGCCGGGTGCTGACCCGCGAGCAGATCTTCACCGCGCTGCGCGGCGTCGGCTACGACGGCCAGGACCGTTCCATCGACATCCGTATTTCGAAAATCCGCCCCAAGATTGGCGATGACCCTGTCCAGCCGCGGCTGATCAAGACCCTGCGTAGCAAGGGCTACCTGTTCGTCGGCGAGGCGCCATGAACAACTCGATCTTCCTACGTATATACGGCGGCATGCTGGCCGTGCTGGTGCTGGTGGCGCTGCTCGGCGTACTCAGCCTGCACCTGGTCAATGAAGTGCGCGCCGCACAGCATCGCGAGGGGTTGGCCCAAGGCACATTCAGTCTGATGGCCGACAACCTGGCCATGCAGGACGAAACCGAACGCAAGCGTTCATTGCTGATCTGGGAACGCTTGCTCGGCGTGCCCCTGGCACTGCAGCCAATGACCGCGCGAAGCCTGGACGGGGGCCAGCGGGCGCGCCTGTACCGCGGGCTGGTGGTGGTCGAGATGACCGGCCCGCATGCCGCAGTCGTGCTGCGCAAGGTCGGTCAGGAAGACCTGCTGCTGGTGGCGCAGATCAAACAGATCAGCGAGCAGCTGGCGCGGGCCACCCTTTACCTGTTGGCCGACGAACTGGTGCGCTACCCGGTGACTGAGCAGCAGCAGCGTCTGGCACATCTAAAAAAGGAAAAGGGCTTCGGCTTTGGCGTGGCCTTGCAGCGCATCGAGCGGGCCAGCCTGGACGATGACCAGCGGCGCCGGGTCGAGGAAGGCGACACGGTGATGGCGCTGGGCAAGGATGGCGACTCGATCCGGGTGTTCGCCGGGTTGGCAGGCTCGCCCTGGGTGCTGGAAATCGGCCCGCTGTACCAGCTCAACCCGTACCCGCCGCAGTTGCTGATCCTGATCGCGTTCCTTGGCCTGTGCCTGATTGGCCTGGTGGTCTACCTGCTGGTGCGCCAGCTGGAGCGCCGCGTGTCGGGCCTGGAAGTTGCTGCTACGCGCATCGCGCAAGGTAGCCTGGACACCCGTGTGCCAGCGGGCGATGCCGACTCGGTAGGGCGCCTGGCCGCGGCCTTCAACGGCATGGCCGAGCATCTGCAGCGTTCGTTGACCATGCAGCGCGAACTGGTGCGGGCGGTATCCCATGAACTGCGCACGCCGGTGGCGCGCCTGCGTTTTGGCCTGGAGATGATCGAAACCGCCAGCACCGAGCAGGCGCGGGCCAAGCACCTTGCCGGCATGGACGGCGATATCCAGGACCTCGACAAGCTGGTCGACGAAATGCTTACCTACGCGCGCCTGGAGCAGGGCGCTCCGGCCTTGCAGTTCCAGCGCATCGACCTGGATGCCTTGTTCGACCGGGTCATCGAAGAACTGGCGCCACTGCGTGCCGACGTGCGCGTGGTGCGTGGCGAGTGCCAAGGCGCGGATGCCGATGGCGCCTGGGTCGAGGCCGAGCCGCGTTACCTGCACCGGGCGCTGCAGAACCTGGTCGGCAATGCCATGCGCCATGCCGAAGGCGAAGTGCGCCTGAGCTATCAGCTAGGCCAGCAACGTTGCCGCATCGATGTGGAGGATGACGGGCCGGGGATCCCCGAGGGCTTCTGGGACCGTATCTTCACGCCCTTCACCCGCCTTGACGACAGCCGCACCCGCGCTTCGGGCGGGCATGGCCTGGGCCTGTCGATCGTACGGCGGATCATCTACTGGCACGCTGGCCGGGCCACGGTGGGCCGCAGCGAGGCGTTGGGCGGTGCCTGCTTCAGCCTGAACTGGCCACGGCAGCAGGCACCGCTGTAAAGGTCAGACGCTGACCAGGCTCAGCAGGTGGCCGTCCTGCAGGCAGAACTGGCCTTGCACTTCTGCGCCTTGCCGCCACTGCGGTGACAGGTCGGTGAGCAGGCGCAGGCGTGCCAGGCCTTGCGGGGACCAGTCGAGCACTTCTGCGTGTTCGAAGTAGAAGCGTTGGCGAGTCAGTGGGTACAGGGTCTTGAACAAGCTTTCCTTCAGCGAGAACGTCAGGGTCACCGTAAGCCCAAGCTGGCGGCGGTCCAGGCGTTCAAGCTCTGCCGGGATAAGGATTTCACCCATCAGCCGCTCGGCGCGTTCGTCATCCAGCAAGGCTTCCTGATCCAGGCCCAGGCCTTGGCAGCTGTTTTCGTCGGCGACCACCGCGGCGGCCCAGCCCTTGCCGTGTGTGATCGAGCCATGAATACCGGCGGGCCATATGGGCGAGCGGTCTTCGTGGGTGCCGGGCACGTAGTCGCGGCCGTCAAGGCGCTGCAGGGCGGCACGGGCGCACACGCGGCCGGCCAGGTATTCGGCTTGGCGCTTGGCCACCGAGCGCAGCAGGCTGGCGCTGGGCAGCACGCCAGCGCGCTGGAAGTCGTCGGCGGACAAGTGGGCAGGGTCGAAGGCACAACTGACCAGTACCGCGCCGGGCAATGGGCGGGGCAGCGGCCAGTGGTGCTGGAGCGGGGCGCAGCAGGCGGGAAGTGTGTTCATGGCGGCTATTGTGCCAGCTGTGCAAGCGCTAAGGGAGGAGACGTGGCAACGACTCCTTGTAGCCACAACGATTGCGCAAGCTTTTACTTGAACACCTTCTTGAAAAACGTCTGCATATCCGCCCAGGAGCTCTCGTCTGCCGCCTTGTTATAGCCAATGTCCGGCCCGCCATGGTCGCCATGGCTCAAGCGGTCTGCATCCGGGTTGGTAAACCCGTGCTTGGCCCCTTCGATACTGACGAACTGGTAGTTGACCTTGGCCGCATCCATTTCCGCCTTGAACGCGTCCACCTGCTGCTGGGTGACCATGCTGTCCGCAGCGCCATGTTCAACCAGGATGTCCGCGCGCACTACGCCAGGCTTGGCCGGGGTCTGGGTGGCCAACGCGCCATGGAAGCTCACCACACCGTCCAGTTTCTCTCCCCGGCGTGCGGCATCGAGCACCACTTTGCCGCCAAAGCAGTAGCCCACAGCGCCCAGTTGATGCTTGTTGACGTTCGGCTGCTTTTTCAGCAGCTCCAGGCCAGCGTCGAAGCGCGCTGCTGCCGCGGCCGGGTCTTTCAATGCTTCGGTCATGAATGCCTGGGCATCCTGCGGATGCTCGGTGTGCTTGCCATCGCCGTACATGTCGATGGCCAGCGCTTTATAGCCCAGGGCCGCAAGATCTCGTGCACGACGCTTGGCATAGTCGTTCAGGCCCCACCATTCATGCACCACGACGATGCCTGGGCGTTTGCCGTCCAGCGCATCGTCGTAGGCGTAGTAGCCGACCAGGCGGTTGCCGTCGGCGTCCTGGTAGGGGATCTCGCGGGTCACTACTGCCGCCTGGGCGAGGGCGGCGCTGCACATCAGGGTCAGGGCCAGCAGGGCACGCATCTTTACTACTCCTTGTCTTGCAGACAGTTCGTTCAGCCGGGGTTCAGCCAGGGTTCAGTCGCGGTTCAGGGTGCCCTCCTTACTCTAGCTTCCAGACCGAAACAGCGCACTCAACTGGAGTAACCCGCCATGAAAACCTTCAACACCCTGCTTGCCGCCATGGCCGTCTGTGCCGCTGGCATCACCACCGCCCAGGCCGCCGACGATAACTTTGCCAGCTTGACCTATGGCCAGACCAGCGACAAGGTTCGCAAATCCGGCCTGCTGCAGCGCAACACCGATCACCTCAATACTGACGGCATCATCGGCAAGGATGACACCTGGGGTGTGCGTGTGGGCAAGATCAACGACCAGGGTCGCTACTACATGACCTATGACAACGTCTCGGGCGACCACAGTGGCCTGAAACTGCGCCAGGAAAACCTGCTGGGCAGCTACGACCTGTTCCTGCCCGTGGGGGATACCACCAAGCTGTTTGGGGGTGGCAGCCTGGGCATGACCAAGCTCACCCAGGACTCGCCAGCCGCCAGTCGCGATACCGACTACGGTTATGCCTACGGCCTGCAGGCCGGGGTGATCCAGGACATCACCGACAAAGCCTCGGTCGAGCTGGGCTACCGTTACCTGCGCACCAACGCCGCCACCGAAGTGGGCGCGCATGGCGGGCCGAAGGATGGCACCCTGCGCCTGACCAGCAGTGCCCAGACTTACCTGGCAGCAAGCTACAAGTTCTGACGCGCGAGCCGGGTTATCCTGTACCGGCCCTTTCGGCGGCGTGCCCGCGAAAGGGCCGGTACAGGCAATACACACAAGGAGCTGCACATGAAACTGCTGGTGGTCGAGGACGAAGCCCTGCTTCGCCATCACCTCTACACCCGCCTGGGCGAAAGCGGCCATGTGGTCGAAGCGGTTACCGATGCCGAGGAGGCGCTGTACCAGGCCGGCCAGTACCATTTCGACCTGGCCATCATCGATCTGGGCCTGCCCGGCATCAGTGGCCTCGAGCTGATTACGCGCCTGCGCAGCCAGGACAAGACTTTCCCTATCCTTATTCTGACCGCCCGCGGCAATTGGCAGGACAAGGTCGAGGGCCTGGCTGCCGGGGCCGACGACTACCTGGTCAAGCCGTTCCAGTTCGAAGAGCTTGAAGCCCGGCTCAATGCCCTGCTGCGCCGGTCCAGCGGCTTCACCCAGTCGACCATCGCCGCCGGCCCACTGGTGCTCGACCTCAATCGCAAACAGGCCACCCTCGACCAACAGCCGCTGGCGCTGACCGCCTACGAATACCGCATCCTCGAATACCTCATGCGCCATCATCAGCAGGTCGTGGCCAAGGACCGCCTGATGGAACAGTTGTACCCGGGCGACGAGGAACGCGACCCCAATGTCATCGAGGTACTGGTCGGCCGCCTGCGCCGCAAGCTTGAGGGCGAGCAGGGTTTCAAACCCATCGATACCGTTCGCGGCCTTGGCTACCTGTTCACCGAGCGCTGCAGATGATCCGCTCGCTGCGGGTGCGCCTGATGCTGGCTGCCGCAGTGCTGGCGTTGCTGTTCATGCTGGCGTTGCTGCCAGCCTTGCAGAAGGCCTTCAGCCTGGCGTTGCAGGAGGCCATCGAGCAGCGTCTGGCTTCGGACGTGACTACGCTGATATCCGCCGCGCGCATCGAGCATGGCCAGTTGCAGATGCCGGCGTTGTTGCCGGACGAGCGTTACAACCTGCCGTACACCGGGCTGCTCGGGTATATCTTCGACCGCGACGGCAACCTGGTCTGGCAGTCGCGCGCCACGGCTGACCGACACATCAACTATCGCCCGCGCTATGACGGGCGCGGCAACGAATTTGCCCGCATTCACCAGTCCGATGGTGAAGAGTTCTTCGTCTACGATGTCGAGATCCGTCTGCTGGGTGGCCAGAGCGCCGCCTACAGCATTGTCGCGCTGCAGCCGGTGAGCGAGTACACAGCCACCCTCAACGGCCTGCGCGAAAAGCTGTATCTGGGTTTTGGCGCTGCCTTGCTGGCGCTGATGGTGCTGCTCTGGGCCGGACTGACCTGGGGCCTGCGCTCGTTGCGCCGGCTCAGCCACGAACTGGACGAGGTGGAAGCGGGCGCCCGTGATGGCCTGAGCGGCGAGCACCCGCGCGAGTTGCTGCGCCTGACCCGCTCGCTCAACCGCCTGTTGCGCAGTGAGCGCGAGCAACGTACACGCTACCGTGATTCGCTGGACGACCTGGCGCACAGCCTGAAAACCCCACTGGCGGTGCTGCAAGGCGTGGGCGAAAGCCTGCAGCAGCGCAGTGGCGAACGCGAGCAGGCGCGGGTGCTGCAAAGCCAGATCGAGCGCATGAGCCAGCAGATCGACTACCAGCTACAGCGCGCCAGCCTGCGCAAGAGCGGCCTGGTGCGTCACAGTGTGTTGGTGCGGCCGTTGCTCGACAGCCTGTGCAACACCTTGGCCAAGGTCTACCGCGACAAGCGGGTCAGCGTCGTCCTTGAACTGCCAGACACGGCACAAGTGCCGATGGAGCAGGGCGCCTTGCTGGAAATGCTCGGCAACCTGCTGGAGAACGCCTACCGGCTGAGCCTGGGGCAAGTGCGGGTGAGCCTGGAGCAAGCGCCAGGGCTGCTGGTCCTGTGTATCGAGGATGATGGGCCGGGGGTGCCGGCCGACCAGCGTGAGCGCATCCTGGAGCGCGGCGAGCGGCTGGACAGCCAGCATCCTGGGCAGGGCATCGGGTTGGCGGTGGTCAAGGACATCGTCGACAGCTATGACGCCGAGCTCAGCCTGGGGGATTCTCCATTAGGGGGGGCTGCGTTCAGGATCACCTTCAATCTGGACTGATCCCTGTTGCTACGTACCCCCTGAATGGGCGGATTCCCGCCAACCCCCCTGTACAAATCCCGCCAACGGGCGGAAATCCGCCAGCCTTCCTCAGCCAAATCGCCCTGTCGTTGGGCATTTATCCCAGGCAAATGCGGCCTTTGCACCCTTGGTGGGCACTTTGGCACCACCCTTGCTATTGATCCTTGCAGAGGCCTGCCCAGGCAGCTCGAACACAACGACAAATCCCTCCAGGTGCAGGAGGGTTAGCGATTCAGGTGCCCCATCACCCTGGGAAGGGTGAAAACCGGCACACTTGAGGAAAATTAGCCATGACGACACGTCAGCCGCTGTACAAATCCCTGTATGTTCAGGTGTTGGTCGCCATCACCATCGGCATCCTGCTCGGCCACTATTATCCGGAAACGGGCGTCGCCCTCAAACCTTTGGGTGACGGCTTCGTCAAACTGATCAAGATGGTTATCGCCCCGATCATCTTCTGTACCGTGGTCAGCGGCATTGCAGGCATGCAGAGCATGAAATCGGTCGGCAAGACCGGCGGCTACGCGCTGCTGTATTTTGAGATCGTCTCCACCATCGCCCTGATCATCGGCCTTGTCGTCGTCAACGTGGTCAAGCCTGGCGCTGGCATGCACATCGACGTCAGCACCCTGAACGCCAGCAGCGTGGCTGCCTACGCCGCCGCCGGCGCGCAGCAGACCACTGTCGGCTTCCTGCTGAACGTGATCCCCAACACCGTGGTCGGCGCCTTCGCCAATGGCGACATCCTGCAGGTGCTGATGTTCTCGGTACTGTTCGGCTTCGCCCTGCACCGCCTGGGCAGCTACGGCAAGCCAGTACTGGACATGATCGACCGCTTCGCCCATGTCATGTTCAACATCATCAACATGATCATGAAGCTGGCCCCGATCGGTGCTTTCGGTGCCATGGCCTTCACCATTGGCCAGTACGGCGTTGGTTCGCTGGTGCAGCTGGGCTACCTGATGGCCTGCTTCTATATCACCTGCCTGCTGTTCGTGCTGGTGGTGCTGGGCGGTATCTGCCGTGCCCACGGCTTCAGCGTACTCAAGCTGATCCGCTACATCCGTGAAGAACTGCTGATCGTGCTGGGCACTTCGTCCTCGGAGTCGGCCCTGCCGCGTATGCTGGCCAAGATGGAGCGCCTGGGTGCGAAGAAGTCGGTGGTTGGCCTGGTCATCCCGACCGGTTACTCGTTCAACCTTGACGGCACCTCGATCTACCTGACCATGGCTGCGGTATTCATCGCCCAGGCCACCGACACCACCATGGACATCACCCACCAGATCACGCTGCTGCTGGTGCTGCTGGTGGCTTCCAAAGGTGCTGCGGGCGTCACCGGCTCGGGCTTCATCGTCCTGGCCGCCACCCTGTCGGCCGTTGGCCACCTGCCGGTCGCTGGCCTGGCGCTGATCCTTGGTATCGACCGCTTCATGTCCGAAGCCCGCGCCCTGACCAACCTGGTCGGCAACGCCGTTGCCACCGTGGTCGTGGCCAAGTGGGTCAAGGAAATGGACAACGACAAGTTGGCTTCGGAGCTGGCCTCTGGCGGTGCACCGCTGATCGATACCCGTCCGACTGACGACCTGGGCGTGGCTGAAGGCCCGGCTCGTTGATAGCCGGTTGAAATGAGAAAGGCGACCCAAGGGTCGCCTTTTTCGTATCTGCGCGGTCCTTTGTGGGAGCGGCCTTGCGTCGCGAATGGGCTGCGCAGCAGCCCCGGCGACCTTGCAGGATGGCTGAAATCTTGGGGCCGCTGCGCAGCCCTTTCGCGACGCAAGGCCGCTCCCACACAGGGCGATGCGGTGGCCCTCAGCCCAGTACCACCTCCAGCACCCGGATCTCCTCCGGCTGTGGGTAATGCCACCTTACCTGCACATCCCAGAACCTCACCCCATACACCCGCTCGGCCGGGGGAGTCTGGTAGGCCGGCCGTGGGTCCTGCGCCAGGCATTGCTCGATCAGTTCCACCAGCGGCTCGCCCAGCCGCAGCGCATGATCGCGGGCCTGGGGCAGGGCGCTGTCGGCCCACTGTACGGCAATTGCCGCAGGCGCGGCGCTGGCCATCTGGTTGCTGGCACCGGGGATACTGTCGGCGTAGGGTACATAGGGCTTGATATCCAGCACCGGTGTGCCGTCAAGCAGGTCGATCCCGGACAGCAACAGGCGCCCAGGCTCCACGCCCTCCAGGCGCACCACCGACTGGCCGATGCCATTGGGCCGGTGGGTCGCGCGGGTGGCGAACACACCCATGCTCTTGTTGCCGCCCAGCCGCGGTGGACGCACCTTCAGGCGCGGCTTGTCCTCCAGGGCCTGGTGGAACAGGAACAGCAGCCATACGTGGCTGACCTGCTCCAGGCCTTCGACCGCGTCACCCTGGTCGAACGGCGGCAGCAGCTCGAGTACGCCGCGGGCAGCGGGCGCCAGCTGTGGTTGGCGCGGGATGGCGAACTTTTCCTTGAAGCACGAGCGGACGATGCCGACCGGGGCAACCGTATGCTGCATGGCCACTCAGCCGCGCACGCGCAGGGTCAGGCCCTTGAGGAAGTTACGCAGCAACTGGTCGCCGCATGGTCGGTAGTTTTCGTGGCCAGCCTTGCGGAACAACGCGCTGAGCTCGGGCTTGCTGACCGGGAAATTGACTGCCTTGAGTACCGCGTGCAGGTCGTCTTCCTTGAGTTCAAAGGCCACTCGCAGCTTCTTGAGGATCTGGTTATTGGTGACCGGCAGCTCGATCGGCTGGGGCGGGCGGCTGTCGTCCTTGCCACGGCGGTAGATCACCAGGCCGTCGAGGAAGTGCGCCATCACCCGTTCCGGGCAGCGCACAAAACCTTCCTCTTCTTCTTTCTTCAGGTAGGTGGCCAGCACCAGGGGATGCACTTCGAGGCCGGAGAGCCCGATGATCTCGGCCATCTTGGCGTCGTTCACCTTGAGCATGTAGCGCAGGCTGCGCAGGACATCATTGTGGTTCATTGCTGCAGAATCCTGTTCAGGTGCCGCGCGTTCCAGCGCGGCGTATTGCTTAGAAACGTTCGGTAGTGGCCACGTAGCGCCATTGGCCTAGGGGCAACTTGCCCATCGATACGCCACCCAGGCGAATGCGGCGCATGCCTACCAGCTCCAGGCGCAGGTAAGCACACAGTTCGGCAATTTGCCCGGGCTGCGGGTTTTTCAGGGCCATGCGCAGGTGGGTCTCGTTCTGCCAGCTGGCCTTGGCCTTGGGCAGTTCGCGGTCATTGCGTGTGGCGCCGCGCGCCAGGCGTTCCAGTGCCTGGGGCGTGGTCTCGCCGCGCACTTCAACGATGAATTCCTGCTCTAGACGGCGCAGGTCGGCTTCGATCTTGCGGGTTACCCGCCAGTCCTGGGTGAACACCTGCAGGCCGCTGGCGCCGCGCTCCAGCGGGGCCACGCAAGCCTGCCGGGCAAAATGCCCGTGCAGGGCACGCACGCCTTCGCGATGGGCCTCGCTCAGGCTGCCCATGTTCATGCTGGCGCGGGCAGTTTCACTGTCGACGCCGGCCGGCTGGTTCAGCAGCAGGGTCACCGGCTCCAGTGTTTCAGCCCGGGCGCCCGGCAGCAGCTCGACGTGCTGCGCTTCGACCTTGAACTGCGGCTGCTCGACCACCACGCCATCGACCGTTACCCAGCCTCCTTCAATGTACTGCTCGGCCTCGCGGCGGGAGCAGCCAAGTTGCTCGATAAGGCGTTTGGACAGGCGGACGGGTTCGGACATGGGGCAATTCGCAAAGGCAGGGAAAGACCACCATTGTACCTGCCCCTACGCGCTTGATGATGGGAATCTGTGTCAGATGCGCCATTTTGGGCACATGACGCGGCACTTTCGGACGAAGCCTCAGGGCGCTGTACGCATCAGCCGCATATGCAGCAGGGGGTAGGGCTGGCCCAGGCCGTCGGTTGCCGAACGGCCGATCACTTCGAAGCCTTCATGCAGGTAGAAACCCAGCGCTTGCGGGTTCTGCTCGTTGACATCCAGGCGCTCGGCATTCAGTTCGGTGATGGCATAGCGCAGCAGGCGCTTGCCAACCCCTTGGCCGCGGTAGCCCGGTGCGACGAACAGCATGTCCACGCGCCCGTTGGCGACCCCGGCGAAACCACAGATACGCTGGCGGTCCTTGCAGCAGACCAGCATCACCGCGTCGAGGTAGCGGCGCAGCACGTGTTCGCGCAGCAGCACGATATACCCCTCTGGCAGAAAGTCATGGGTGGCGCGTACCGAGTCTTCCCACACTTGAACCAGTTCGCTGTAATCACTCAAGCGCGGGGTTTGCAGCGTCAGTAGCGCAGGCATGCCGTTGTTCCTCCATGGCGGTAGGGAAAACATAGCAGGCCAACCACCGGTCGGCTTGATCGCACAGCACTTGAAGGCCAGGCTGGCGAGGACTATTACTTTGGTGTGGGAAAAAATCCCACGCAAGGAAAACAACAAACTAACAACAGAATTCCTGACTGATTTGGCGTTCTCGTGGCGAAGCCCTGGAGACGAACTATGCAAATCCACCTGCTGTTCAAGAAGGCCCTACTCGCGGTAGCCGTAACTGGCGTGCTTTCGACGTCGATTGTGTTGATCCCTGACTCGATTTCCCAGGGTTCCAGTGCCTACGCCAAAGATGGCGGCGGCGGTGGTGGCCATGGTGGTGGTGGCGGAAGCGGTGGTGGCGGTGGTCACGGCGGTGGTGGCGGAAGCGGTGGTGGCGGTGGTCACGGCGGTGGTGGCGGAAGCGGTGGTGGCGGTGGCCACGGCGGTGGTGGCGGAAGCGGTGGCGGCGGTGGCCACGGTGGTGGCGGAAGCGGAAGCGGCGGTGGCCACGGCAATGGCGGCGAAGGTGGTGGTCATGCCGGCAACAGTGGCAGTGGCCATGATGGCCGAGCCCACGACGGCAATTCGAACGCTGGGCGCAGTAGCAATCATGCTGAAGCGGGTGACGATCATGGCAACCATGTTGGCGGTGAGCCCGGAGATGATCATGGTAATCATGTCGGCGGTGAGCCTGGCGATGACCACGGCAATCATGTTGGCGGTGAACCAGGTGATGATAACGGCAACCATGTGGGTGGCGAACCGGGTGATGACAACAGCAGAAGCTGATTGGAGCTGACTCGCAGCGGCCCATGCAAAAAACAGCGGACGGGTTTTGCATGGTCAGCTTCCGGCCTGTCTGGCCATTACCATGTCCTTGCGATGAGCGCCGACAGTTTGTTCTTGTACCTGTCGGGAAGTACCTGCAGTTTATGTGGGATAATTTCCCGCGTTGTATGCTGGATTCCTCTGTCAAGGAACGCGCTCAATGCAATCGCCTACCTTGCCCCCGTCGATGTTAAGCGCGTTGCGGCGTGTCATGCGCCCGCTGGTGCGCCTGATGCTGCGCAAAGGGGTTACCTACACAATGTTCGCCGACCTGCTCAAGCAAGTGTTCGTCGACGTGGCCCATCACGAGTTTCGCCTGAACGACACTCCGCCAACCGATAGCCGCATCAGCTTGCTTACAGGCGTACATCGCAAGGATGTCCGGCGGCTGCGCAGTGATGCGGGCAAGGCGCCCGAGGCCCTGCCGGCAAACATTACCCTGGGCGCACAGTTGGTCAGCGTCTGGACCACGAGCCCACCGTTTTGCTCGGCGCCTGGCCAGGCGCTGCCGCTGCCCCGGCTGGCCAGCGTGGGTGGCGATTGCTCGTTCGATGCCCTGGTGGCCAAGGTCAGCACCGATATCCGGGGCAGGGTGGTGCTGGATGAGTGGTTGCGCCTGGGTGTAGTGCGGCTGGACGAGCAGGATTGTGTGCACCTGGAAGCTCAGGCATTCGTGCCACAGAAGGGCTTTGACGAGAAGGCGGCGTACTTCGGCCACAACCTGCACGATCATGCCTGCGCTGCGGTGCACAACCTGAGTTGCGAGGGCCAGCCGTTCTTTGAGCGCAGCGTGCACTATGATGCCCTGAGCGCGGCCAGCGTCGAGCATCTGCGTGACGTGGTGGCCAAGGACGGCATGCAGACGCTGCTAGCCTTCAGCCGGCTTGCCGCGGAGCTGGAAAGCGTCGACACGCCCAGTGACGAGCAGCGTCAGCGCATTACTGTCGGGCTTTATTTCTACACTGAAGCTACCGACCCCGATTCGTCGAAGACACCCGGCCCATGACCCTTCTTGCGCGCTTCCTCAGTGCCGTCACGTGCGCCCTGGTTTTCGGGGTGAACCTGCTGGCGCCTGCCGAGGTGGCCGCAGCGCCGGTGTGTGTCAGCCGGGATGAAGTGGGGATGGCCGGTGCCGCAGGCCTGCAGTTTCCAGGCGGTACTGGCGGGACCGGTGTACGCAGCGAAAACGGCGGTGTCGGAGGAACGGGTGCGCCACTTCCGCAACGCCCCGGCGGCACCGGCGGCACGGGGGCGGTTGCCGAAGGTGTGGACGGTATCTACTTAGATCACAGCCAAGGCGGGGTGGGCGGTACCGGTGCGCCAATCCTGGGCCCGGGCGGCACGGGTATCGTTGGCACCATCACCGGGTTCGCCTCAATCTGCGTAAACGGCATGGAAGTGCACTACGGCAAGGACGTACCGGTGAGTGAGAACGGTGCCCCTGCCCACACGGGCCATCTGGCGATCGGCCAGGTGGTGGCGGTCGAGGCATTCGCCACCCAGCGCGGCCTGCAAGCAGGGCGTATTTCGATTCTCCACGTGTTTGAAGGGCCGTTGACCGCGCTGCCCAATGCCTCGGCACCGCTACGGGTCATGGGCCAACCTGTGCGGCTTGCTGCTGGCGCGCGGGTAGCTGAAGGGTTGCGCCCAGGTGAGCCGGTCAGGGTCAGTGGCCTGCGGGATGCCCGCGGCGAAGTGGTGGCGACCCGTATCGAACGCGCACCTGGCCTCAAAGAGGCCAGTGCCATTGGTGCAGTGGATAGCCCAGGCAGCTTGCAGGGGCTGAAACTGGGAACCCGGATAGCCCCGGCTCGGGAGCTGCTGGTGCGCGGCCAGTGGACGGGGCGCCAGCTGGAGGTGGCGCAAGCTCGCCCAGACCCGAGCCTGCCGTTTGCTGGGCGTGCCCGGCAAGTTGTGGTCGAAGGACTGGTGCAGCGCACACAGGCGCGACAATGGGTGGTCGCCGGCATTAATGTGACGCTGGGGCACCAGACCGTGATTGTCGGCAGGCAACCTGCTTCCTTTGCGCTTGATCAACGCGTCCGGGTGAGTGGGGTGCTCAATGGCAGCCATGAGCTGCAGGCAACCCGCCTGGAGTTCCAGGGTGACCGTGCCGAGAATCCGGACAGAGGGCACTCAGGGCATGGCAGCGGGCAGGGCAGTAATGGTGGTGGCTCCAGTGGCAGCGGCCATGGCGCGAGCGATGCCACCCACGTTCGTAGTGAAAGCAATGATGACCACAGTGGGCGGGGCAGCTCTGACCGTGTTGACACGTCTGGCAAGTCCGAACAGGTCGATACCGTGGAATCACGCGAGAACACCGCCAGTGGCCGCTCCGATCGGGTGGAGAAGGCCGAAGTCGAAAAGGTTGAAAAAGTCGAGAAGGTAGAGAAGGTAGAGAAGGTCGGGAAACCGGACAAAGTCGAGAAGGTTGAGAAAGTCGAGAAAATTGAGAAACCTGAAAAGGTCGAGAAGGTCGAGAAGGTCGAGAAGGTCGAGAAGGTCGAGAAGGTCGAAAAGGTCGAAAAGGTCGAAAAGGTCGAAAAGGTCGAAAAAGTAGAAAAAGTAGAAAAAGTAGAAAAGCCGGAAAAGGTAGAGCCCCTCGAAAAAGTAGAGCATCCAGAGCGATCGGGGCGGTAGCCAACTAGGCTGGGGTAAGGTCGATCACACTTGCCAAACAGGTACTGAGATGCCGATGAGACCTGCGCTTACTCTTATCGCCTGCGCGCTGTCATGTACCGGTGCTTCAGCCGTGGCCGATAGTTTCAGCATCGCCACGGGATTGGACTATTCCAGCGGTGACTATGGCACCGGTACCACGTCGGAGATCTGGTACCTCCCGGTGGTTGGCAAATATGAGGCTGGGCTCATGACCTACAAAGTCACCGTGCCCTGGTTACACATCACCAACCCTGAAGTAGGCCCCAGTGGTGACCCTTTGCCCGGCGGTTGCCATGATGTAGAAAGCGGGCTGGGCGATACGGTTGCCAGTGCCGGGTATGCGTTGCTCGACGGCAGTGACGGCGGGCTGATGCTGGACCTGATCGGCAAGGTCAAATTCCCCACCGCTGATGAAGACCAGTGCTTGGGCACCGGCGAGTACGATTACACCGCTCAGGTCGACATCACCAAAGGCTTTGGCCTTGTCACCGGCTTCGCCACACTAGGCTGGAAAAAGTTTGGCGACCCGCCTGACAGCAAGTTCGACGACCCGATCTTCGCCAGCCTCGGTTTCGCCTTGCCGGTGGCTGTCGGCACATCGGCAGGCGCCTCCTATGATTGGCGGCAGAAAGTGGTCTCGACCGGCTCGCAGATCCGGGAGCTGACCCTGTTCCTCACCCATAAGCTTAACCAGCAGTGGAAAGTGCAACTCTATGCGGTCAAGGGCTTCTCGGATGCCAGCCCGGATGCCGAGGGCGGGCTGATGCTGTTTCACACGTTCTGACGAAAAAGCCCCTGCCCCGATGCTTCCCTGTGGGGACGCCGGGGCAGGGGCTTTTCAGGCTTCAACCGTTTTTAGACAGGCTCGGCCCACATGTCGTATTCGTCGGCATCCACCACACGGCAACGTACTTTGTCGCCTGGCTTGAAGCCGTGGTCGCCGTCGATGAACACGCTGCCGTCGATTTCCGGCGCATCGAAGAAGCTGCGGCCCACCGAACCTTGTTCTTCCACTTCGTCGATCAGCACCTCGATTTCCTTGCCGATGCGCAGTTGCAGGCGGGCAGTGCTGATGGCCTGCTGGTGGGCCATGAAGCGGTCCCAGCGCTCTTGCTTGACGTCGTCCGGTACTTCGGCCAGGCCCAGGTCGTTGGCCGGGGCGCCTTCCACCGGCGAGTACTGGAAGCAGCCCACGCGGTCGAGCTGGGCTTCGGTCAGCCAGTCCAGCAGGTACTGGAAGTCTTCCTCGGTCTCGCCCGGGAAGCCGACGATGAAGGTAGAGCGGATCACCAGCTCAGGGCACTGCTCGCGCCAGTTCTTGATGCGCGCCAGCGTGCGGTCTTCGAAGGCCGGGCGCTTCATCGACTTGAGCACTTTCGGGCTGGCGTGCTGGAACGGGATGTCCAGGTACGGCAGGATCTTGCCGGCAGCCATCAGCGGGATCACGTCATCGACGTTCGGGTAGGGGTACACATAGTGCAGACGGACCCAGGCCCCCAGGCTGCTCAGTGCTTCGCACAGTTCGAGCATGCGGGTCTTGACCGGGCGGCCGTTCCAGAAATCGGTCTTGTACTTGACGTCGACGCCGTAGGCACTGGTGTCCTGGGAAATCACCAGAATTTCCTTCACCCCGGCCTTGACCAGGCGCTCGGCCTCGCTCAGCACTTCACCCACCGGGCGGCTGACCAGCTTGCCACGCATCGACGGGATGATGCAGAAGCTGCAGCTGTGGTTGCAGCCTTCGGAAATTTTCAGGTAGGCGTAGTGGCGCGGGGTCAGCTTGACGCCCTGTGGCGGCACCAGGTCGATCAGTGGGTTGTGGTCCTGGCGCGGCGGCACGACCTCGTGCACCGCGTTGACCACCTGCTCGTACTGCTGCGGACCGGTGACCGACAGCACGCTTGGGTGCACGTCACGAATGTTGCCTTCTTCGACGCCCATGCAGCCGGTGACGATGACCTTGCCGTTTTCCTTGATCGCTTCGCCGATCACTTCGAGCGATTCGGCCTTGGCGCTGTCGATGAAGCCGCAGGTGTTGACCACCACCACGTCGGCGTCCTCGTAGGTGGGCACGACTTCATAGCCTTCCATGCGCAGCTGGGTCAGGATGCGCTCGGAATCGACCAGGGCTTTTGGGCAACCCAGGCTTACGAAACCTACCTTGGGGGTGGCGGGCGTGGTGGACATGACTAACCTCGGTATTGAATGCAGGTCGCCCGGCCGGAATCGGGGGCGATCTTGATGGGCGCTTTCGGCGCCTCTGATCAAAAAGTGCGCAATTCTAGCGAGCGCACGGTCGCTTGACCAGCAGAAATACGACGAACGCTGCGCTATGCTTCGCGCCGTTGCGCCAAGGTCCATTCGAGGGCCTGGTGGCGAAGTGAATACTAAAGGCCGTGAAGGCCGTCTGCGGGAGTGGTCGATGGTTCAGGCAAGCAGTCACGCTGAGGGCGGGCACGAGGGGAAGCAGGGCGCGGCGCGGTCCGTGGGCCTGCTCGTGGCAGCGGTCGGGGTGGTTTATGGCGATATCGGCACCAGCCCTCTGTATACCCTCAAGGAAGTCTTCACCGGCGGTTACGGGGTGCCGGTCAACCATGATGGCGTGCTGGGGATCCTGTCGCTGATCCTGTGGTCGCTGTTGTGGGTGGTGTCGTTCAAGTATGTGATGTTCATCCTGCGCGCCGACAACCAAGGCGAGGGCGGTACCATGGCACTGACCGCGCTGGCGCGGCGGGCCACGGCGGCCTACCCGCGGTTGCGTACGCTGATGGTGATCTGTGGCCTGATCGGTGCTTCGCTGTTCTATGGCGACAGCATGATCACCCCGGCGGTGTCGGTGCTGTCGGCGGTGGAGGGCATGGGCCTGGCGTTCGACGGCATCGACCACTGGGTGGTGCCAATTTCGCTGGTAGTGCTGGTGGCGCTGTTCCTGGTGCAGAAGCACGGCACCGAGAAGATCGGCAAGCTGTTTGGCCCGATCATGGTCACCTGGTTCGTGGTGCTGGGCGCGTTGGGGGTGCATGGCATCTCGCAGACCCCTGAAGTGCTCAAGGCCGTCAACCCCGGCTGGGCGGTCAACTTCTTTGTGGTGCACCCGGGCATGGGCGTGGCCATCCTCGGCGCGGTAGTGTTGGCGCTGACCGGTGCCGAGGCGCTGTACGCCGACATGGGGCACTTTGGCCGCAAGCCGATCGCCAGGGCCTGGTTCATCCTGGTGCTGCCGGCGCTGGTGCTCAACTACTTTGGCCAGGGCGCTTTGCTGCTGCAAAACCCGGAGGCGGCGCGCAACCCGTTCTACCTGCTGGCGCCGGGCTGGGCGCTGCTGCCATTGGTGGGGCTGGCCACCATGGCCACGGTAATTGCTTCGCAGGCGGTGATTTCCGGTGCCTTCTCCCTGACCCGCCAGGCCATCCAGCTGGGCTACATCCCACGCATGCATATCCAGCACACGTCCAGTGACGAACAGGGGCAGATCTACATCGGTGCAGTGAACTGGACGCTGATGGTTGGAGTGGTACTGCTGGTGATCGGCTTCGAGTCGTCCGGCGCCCTGGCGGCAGCCTACGGGGTGGCGGTAACCGGCACCATGCTGATGACCACTGTTCTGGTGTCGGCGGTGATGTTGCTGCTGTGGAAGTGGCCACCGGTGCTGGCGGTGCCCATCCTGATAGGTTTCCTGTTCGTCGATGGGCTGTTCTTCGCCGCCAACGTGCCGAAAATCTTCCAGGGCGGTGCCTTCCCGGTGTTGGCCGGGGGTGTGCTGTTCCTGTTGATGAGCACCTGGAAGCGCGGCAAGCAGATCCTGGTTGAGCGCATCGATGAAGGCGCCCTGCCGCTGCCGCTGTTCATCAGCAGTATCCGCATCCAGCCGCCGCACCGGGTCGAAGGCACGGCGGTGTTCCTTACCGCGCGCTCCGATGCCGTGCCGCATGCGTTGTTGCACAACATGCTGCACAACCAGGTGCTGCATACCCAGGTGGTGTTGCTGACAGTGGTCAGCGAGGATCGGCCTCGCGTACCGGAGCACGAACGCTTTGAGGTGGAGGCGTATGGTGACGGGTTCTTCCGCGTGCTGCTGCACTTTGGCTTCATGGATGAGCCAGATGTGCCGGCGGCGTTGAAGCTGTGTCACCTGGATGACCTCGACTTCACGCCGATGCGCACCACTTACTTCCTCAGCCGCGAGACGGTGATTGCTTCACGGCTGGAGGGGATGTCGCGCTGGCGTGGCAACCTGTTCGCGTTCCTGCTGAAGAATGCCAACGGTAACCTGCGCTTTTTCAACCTGCCGCTGAACCGGGTGATCGAGCTGGGTACCCAGGTCGAGATCTGATTGCCAAGGGGCCGCAAAGCGGCCCCTGTCAATCATTGTCAGTTCTGTTCGGCGACGCTGGATTTACCCTGGCGTGTCTCGATCTCACCAATCAAGCGCTTGGCCAGCGCCGGGTAGTTTTCATCAAAGTGGTGCCCCCCAGGGAGCTTCAGGCGTTCACCCACCGCAGTCTTTTCGGTGCAACCGCTTTCATCGGTCTCTTCCACGCCATATACGCACACCACCTTGGAGGCCGGCAACTTGGCCATCTCCGGCCCGGTTGGTGCTTCCTGGCCTTCTTTGCCCAGCCAGCCCTCGACTTCGATCTCGAAGCTGCCGCTGCGGGCAAACGCCAGCAACATCACCGCGTCGACACGTTGCTGGTCCTCTACCGGCAGGCGGTTGTAGATCGCCGGCAGCACATCAGCGCCGAACGAATAGCCGGTCAGTACAAAACGCTTGGTGCCCCATTTTTGCCGGTAATGCTGCATCAGCTCGGACAGGTCGGCCGCGCTTTGTTCTGGCGTCTTGTGCTGCCAGTAATAGCGCAGCGTATCGATACCTACCACCGGGTAGCCCAGCTTGGCCATTTCGCCGGCAACATCACGGTCCAGGTCGCGCCAGCCGCCGTCACCGGAGAGGAACAGGGTGACCGTGTCAGTGGTTTGCCCGGCCGGCACTTCGACTACCGGGATGGCCAAGGCGTTGCCGTCGTGACCGACCAGGGCCTGGGTCAATTGCGACTTGAGCACTTGCGGCAGGTGGATGTCGTAGTCGCTGATGCTGGTTTCGGCATTGGCCTGGTCGCGCACGAAAGCGGCGCTGGCGTCATCCGGGTTGTCGTTCCAGGCGACGTTCCAGTGGCCATGGGCCGCGGATTTTGGCAGCGGCGCCTGGCAGCCAGGTTGCTCGACAGTGAAGTCCACGGATATGGCCCGGGCCTTGTCATCATTCTGACTGGCCAGCCAGCGCCATGCCTGGGCGGCACCGGGGCCGATACCGGCGACCAGCGTAGGTTTCTCCGGCAGCTGGCTCAGCGCATGGTCCATGGCCTGCTGCTGCTTGCTGCAGTCGTTCGGCGGCAGGATCACCTGCACCAGTTGGGCCTCACCGGCCTGGGCCAGGTCCATCAGTTGCTTGTCGGTCAGGGCCTGCTCCTGGGGCACGCTGATGGCCACTCGGGCCTTCGGGTGTACACCAGGTGTAACGCGGGTGATGCTGGTGTCATCGATCCTGAGTTGCTCCAGGCGCGCCTCGGGGGCCGGGCGTGTCCACAGCCAGAACGCCAGCGCGCCCCCCAGCGCAGCCATCAGCAGGGGAACCAGCAAGTACAGCCAAAAGCGTCGGGTCATCAACGTTTCACCAATCCAGTCAAGCCGCCTGCGATCAGGGCGGCGGTGTCGGCCAGTGCCACCAGCGGGTCAAGCCCGGCCGGCACGGCCATGTAGCGGGGTTCCCAGTCCGGTTGGAATTTGTCCTTGAAGCGTCTTAGCCCCTGGAAGTTGTAAAGCTGTTCGCCACGGCGGAACACCATCGACCCCAAGCGCTGGGTCAAGGGTGCGCCACGTCGCGGCTGCAGGCCGGAAAGCGGTACCATGCCCAGGCTGAAGCGCGCGTACTCATGGCTTTTGTAGTGCAGGATCAGGCCAATCATCATGAACTCCATGGTCAGCTTCGGTGCCTCGGGGTGCGCTCGCATCAGGTCAAGGCTGGCCAGTTCGTTGCCATGGGTTTCCAGCAGGTTGGCGAAGGCCACCGGGCGGCCCTGGAAGCGAATCAGGGCGATGCGGAAGTGTTGCAGGTAGTCCGCGCTGAAGCGCCCCAGGGAAAAGCCTTTCTCGCGCACGTTCTTGCCGCCTAGCCAGGCATCGGAAATTTCCTTCAGCTCTGCCAGCGGTGCATGCCCCGGTTCGTGGATTTCCAGGCTCAGGCCATCGCGGCCACCGCGGTTCCAGGTGTAGCGCAGGTCCTTCATTTCCTTGCCCTTGGCTTCCAGGTCGAAGCGGCGCAAGTCGACCCGGGCTTCTTCACCCAGCTTGAGCGCGGTCAGACCGATGTCCATGTAGAACGGCAGGTTTTCGGCGCGCACCTGGTAGAACACCGGTCGGGCGTGGTGCAGGTCGCACAGGTCGCGGAACTGCCAGATCATTTCGGCGCGCTCCTGGGCCGGCCCGATCGGGTCGTATAGCGCCACCAGGCTGCGGCCGCGCCGGGCGTACATGAGGAACGCGTTGTCACGTGGGTGGAACAGCAGCGCTTTGTCGCCGGTCAGCGCCAGGCCACCGTCGGGCTGCTCGGAAGCCAGCAGGATACGGTTGGCGCGTTGCAGCTCTTCTTCATCAGGCAGGTGGATAACGGGTGGCGCGGTGCGCAGCAGCCAGGTCAGCGCCACGGCCGCCAGCAGCAAGGCACTGCCCATGGCGGCGCGCAGGCCCCGTGGCGCGTCGGCATCGAGGGTGAACTGCCACCACAGTTGATGGCTGTAAGGGACATCCTGGTAGGCGAACAGCAGCAACCACACCGATGCGCCGACTGCGCAGGCGCTGGCCACCAGAAAGACCGGCGAGAATGGAAGCTCCAACAGGCGGCTGGGGCGGTAGAACGAGCGACGGAACAGGGCGAGCAGGGCAGCCGTGAAGGTCAGCAGGCAGGCCTCTTCCCAGTCGAAGCCCTTGAGCAGTGACAGCAGGGCGCCGACCAGCAACAGCACGGTGGTCAACAGCCAGGCGGCAGACAGGCGCCGGCGCAGGCCCTGGGCCAACAGCAAGCACAGCACACCGATCAGGCTGGCGCCGAAGTGCGAGGCATCGATCAGCCGGTGTGGCACAAGGAAGCCCATGTGCTCCAGGCGGGTGTCGATTTCGGGGGTGGCGCCAGAGAACAGCAGCACCACGCCGGACAGAAACACCAGAATCGACAGGATGGGGGCGGCCAGCCCCGAGGCGGCCTTGATGGCCTGTTGCGCGAACAGCAGGCGCCGGGCTTCGTTGGCCAGCAGCAGCACACAGGCCAGCAGCAGCGGCAGTACCACGTAGATCAACCGGTACAGCAGCAGGGCAGCGGCCAGCGGTGCCGCGCCGAGTTGGTCGGCAAAAGCTGCCAGCAGAATCGCTTCGAACACCCCGACGCCGCCCGGTACGTGGCTGAGCACACCCGCAGCCAAGGCCAGCAAGTAAACCAGCACGAACGCGCCGAAAGGTGGTGCTTCGGGCAGCAGCAGGTACAGCACGGTGGCGGCTGCCGCCACATCCAGCGCAGTGATCAGCAATTGCAGGGCAGCCAGGCGCGCCCCCGGCAGGCGCAGCGTGCGCCGGCCAAGTTGTACCAGCAGGTTGTTGGCCAGCGGCTGTTCGGCCAGGCGCCGGCGATACAAGCCAGTCACCAACAGGGCAGACGCTACCAGCACGGCGCCGGCGACAGCGGCCAACAGGCCGGCTGGCAGGCCCAGCGCGGTCGAGGCAGCCGGCAGGTCGCTCAAGGTTGCCAAGGCAGCCAGGGGCGGCAGCGCGCAGCCCAGCGACAGGCTGGCAAACACGGTCATGCGCGCGACTTCCGCCGCACCAAGGCCTTGGCGTGCATACAGACGGTAACGTACTGAGCCGCCGGATAGCATCGACAGGCCAATGGCATTGCCGATGGCAAAAGCGCTGAAACCACCCAGCACCAGGCTGCGTGCAGGCAATTTGACCCCGGCATAGCGGCTGGCCGACCACTCGTAACCTAGCAGGATAACGAAGCCCACCACGGTCGCCACGAAGGCGCCGAGCAACGACTGCGCGGGCACGCTAAGCATGGCATCGTGCAGGGCATAGATGTCGAGTTCGCTCAGCAGGTGGCGGCAGGCAATCAACCCCATGGTGAACAGCACCAGGGTCACCACCAGGCCGATGGGCTGGCGGTAGCGGCTCAGGCGTTCAAGCCAGGGCAGGCGCTGCACAGCACCCGGCAGTGCCGAGGCGAGTGGCACCGGAGGTTCGGGATTGTGGGAAGTCATGAGTGGCCCCGGGCATGCAGCGCGAGGTGAAGGAAAGGTGCGGCCAAGTGAAAGTCCCTTTGGAAAACGTATCCAATGTTACTCCGGGCTCAGGCGCTTTCGGGGGCCTGGCAGGGTTAAAGATAGTTCATCCTGGGTGTGACGCCTCAAGCCTGCGGGTTGGCTGGACGGCGGGCAAAGTCGGGGGGGGCGAAAAGCAGGGAGGGTAGAAACAACAAACCCCGCGCTGCTGTTACACAGGCGGGGTTTGTTCTGACGAATATGGTTGCGGGAGCCGGATTTGAACCGACGACCTTCGGGTTATGAGCCCGACGAGCTACCAGGCTGCTCCATCCCGCGTCAGAGGTGCGCATTATACAGCTTGGTGATTGCGTGTCAAGCGCCAAGTGTTTATTTGCCAACGTTTTTTTGCTGCAGTTTTTCGCAGGCCAAGAAAAAGGCCACTGTGTTAACAGTGGCCTTATCTTGAATCTGGTTGCGGGAGCCGGATTTGAACCGACGACCTTCGGGTTATGAGCCCGACGAGCTAC
>NZ_SSOE01000064.1:26022-114054 GCF_029871175.1 Pseudomonas sp. BN607 | reverse complement strand
TTGAACCGACGACCTTCGGGTTATGAGCCCGACGAGCTACCAGGCTGCTCCATCCCGCGTCAGTGGGGCGAATTCTACAGCTTGTAGCTTGGGTGTCAAGCGCTAATGTTTGATTTTCAACGTTTTTTGCCAGCACTCAATTTCTGCGCACAAAGAAAAAGGCCACTGCGTTAACAGTGGCCTTTTCTCGAATCTGGTTGCGGGAGCCGGATTTGAACCGACGACCTTCGGGTTATGAGCCCGACGAGCTACCAGGCTGCTCCATCCCGCGCCTGTGAGATCGAATTCTACGGATTTGCTCCACGATGTCAAGCAAATACTTTGGAAAATCCTTTTTTGTTCAATCCCTTAGCGCTCTATAACCCGGTGCAACTCAGGCAGGGCGGGGCTTTCAGGCCGATTATCGCCAGGCGGGGCCGCTGAGCTGTTTCAAAACAGGACGCATGCGATACTATCTGTATGAATTTACAGTGCTGACGGTCATCCATGTCCTTGCGCAAGATCATCCACGTCGACTGCGATTGCTTTTATGCCGCGATCGAGATGCGTGACGACCCGCGCCTGGCCGGGCGGCCCATGGCGGTGGGTGGCTCGCCCGAGAATCGTGGGGTGATCGCCACCTGTAACTATGAAGCGCGTGCCTACGGTGTGCGCTCGGCGATGTCGTCGCGGCATGCACTGAAACTGTGCCCCGACCTGTTGATCGTCAAGCCGCGTTTCGAAGCCTACCGTGAGGCCTCGCGGGAAATCCACACCATCTTTCGCGACTACACCGAGCTGATCGAGCCTTTGTCGCTGGATGAGGCCTATCTGGATGTGAGCGAAAGCCAGTGGTATGCGGGCAGTGCCACACGCATTGCCGAGGATATTCGCCGGCGTGTGGCGCGCACCCTCCATATCACCGTGTCGGCGGGGGTGGCGCCGAACAAGTTCTTGGCCAAGATCGCCAGCGACTGGCGCAAGCCCAACGGGTTGTTCGTGATTACGCCGGGTGAGGTGGAAGCGTTCGTCGCCGCCTTGCCAGTGGCCAGGTTGCACGGCGTGGGCAAGGTGACGGCGGAAAAACTGACCCGCCTGGGCATTGAAACCTGCCTGGAGTTGCGTGAGTGGTCGCGGCTGGCGCTGGTGCGCGAGTTTGGCAGTTTTGGTGAGCGCTTGTGGGGGCTGGCGCGGGGTATCGATGAGCGTGCGGTACACAACGACAGCCGGCGTCAGTCGGTCAGCGTGGAAAACACCTACGACACCGACCTGCCGGACCTGGCCAGTTGCCTGGCGCGGCTGCCCGAGTTGCTGGACAGCCTAAACGAGCGTATTGCCCGCATGGACAACAGTTACCGGCCAGACAAACCGTTCGTCAAGGTCAAGTTCCATGATTTCAGCCAGACCACCATGGAGCAGGCGGGAGCGGGGCGGGATCTGGAGAGTTATCGGCAGTTGCTGGCCCAGGCGTTCGCCCGCGGCAGCAAGCCGGTGCGCTTGCTGGGGGTGGGGGTAAGGTTGCGCGACTTGCGCGGGGCGCATGAACAGCTGGAGCTTTTCCCGCCTATATAAAGAAGGCGACTTGCGCGGTCCCCGCTGCATCGACCGCGCAAGCCCGCAAAACTATGCGAAAAGCCGGGTTATTGCACCCCTGGATCAGCCACCAGCCGCCCTGTAGCCTTGGTCAACGACTGCAAGAACTCCTGCTGCAGTTCCGGATCGTTGCGGGTCAGTTCGATCAGGCTCTGTTCCATTTCGCTGGCTTCTTCTTCAAGCCCCAGCTCTGACAGGCGCTTGACCCGGTGTACCCACTGGCCGACATCGTCATCTTCAAGGTCATCGAAGATCAGTTCATGGGCTTCGAGCAGCTTGTTGCGCAGGTTGGCGCTGACCAGCAGGCTGGCGTCGCCCCGTACCGCGTTGTCCTCGTCGAGCACCTGCAGGTGCAAGGTACCGATGTGGTTGAGGTTCTGTTCGGAGAACGGGCTGTCGAGCAGGTTCAGGCGCAGCACGCCATTGCGGTCGGTAGTCAGTTCGTGGGTCATCTTGCCGGCCTTGACCGCGACCAGGCGTTCGCTCCAGGGCACGCTGGTGGACTCCTCGCGCTTGCCTTTCTGCACCTCGCTGATACCGGCCAGGTTCTGCTGGGCACGGCCGTTGGACGCCACGTTCATGAACGGGTTGAGCCCGTCCACGCCGTAGCTCAACCAATCGTGGGTGATGCTTTGCGGCAGGTTGCCCAAGGCGAATACGTTGACCACGTTGGCGCCGACACCCGCCACCACAGCCACTGCGCCCAGCGGGATCTCGTAGACCTCCCGCCAGGGCTGGTAAGGCGTGTAGCGGTCGTAGCTGCGGGTGACTTCGAACTCGGTGACTTCGAAGCGCTTTTGCTCGTGCACGCGCACACGCCGTTGCGGAAGCTCCATCACCTTCGGCTCGCCGACATCGATCTGCAGGGTGTGCTCGAGCAGTTTGCGCTCGACGCGCTCCTCATGGTCGCTGCGCTGGGACATCTGGTTGGCGCAGCCGCTGACGAGCAGGGCGCCGCACAGTGCGGCCCCCCCAAGGGTAAAGGTACTTCGCTTGTACATGATCACTCGTGCATTGGTTATCAGCGGCGAACGCGGGCCTGCAGGAAGGTCAGCACTTCATTGAGCGGCAACGCCTGGGCGTCCTGCTCGGTGCGGTGCTTATACTCCAGGTTGCCTTCGGCCAGGCCGCGATCGCTGACGACGATGCGGTGCGGGATACCGATCAGCTCCATGTCGGCAAACTTGATGCCTGGGCTGGTCTTCTTGTCGCGGTCGTCCAGCAGCACTTCGAAGCCGGCAGCAGTCAATTCGGCGTACAGCTTGTCGGTTGCCTCGCGGACCACCTCGGTTTCATAGCGCAGCGGTACCAGAGCGATCTGGAACGGGGCCAGGGCGTCGTTCCAGATGATGCCCTTGTCGTCATAGCTCTGCTCGATGGCAGCGGCGACCACGCGGGAAACACCGATGCCGTAGCAGCCCATCGACAGAACCACCGGCTTGCCGTTCTCGCCCAGCACCTGGCACTTCAGTGCCTCGCTGTACTTGGTACCCAGCTGGAAGATGTGGCCCACTTCAATGCCGCGCTTGATCACCAGGGTGCCCTGGCCGTCCGGGCTTGGGTCGCCTTCGACCACGTTACGCAGGTCGGCAACCTGTGGTACCGGCAGGTCGCGCTCCCAGTTGACGCCGAAGTAGTGCTTGTCGTCGATGTTGGCGCCAATGCCGAAGTCGCTCATCAGGGCAACCGAGCGGTCGATGATGATTTCCAGTGGCAGGTTGAGCGGGCCGAGCGAGCCGGCACCGGCGCCAATGGCGTCGCGCAGTTCGGCTTCGGTAGCCATGACCAACGGTTCGGCAACCTGTTCCAGCTTGGTGGCCTTGATTTCGTTCAGTTCGTGGTCGCCACGGACGATCAGGGCGATCAGCTTGCCTTCTTCGGCGCCGCGCACGATCAGAGTCTTGACGGTCTTTTCGATCGGCAGGCCGTGGTTCTCCACCAACTGGGCGATGGTCTTGGCATTCGGGGTGTCGACCAGGCGCAGCTCCTCGGTAGGGGCTGGGCGCACGGTTTCACGCGGGATGGCTTCGGCCTTCTCGATGTTGGCGGCGTAGTCGGAGCTGTCGCTGAAGATCACGTCGTCTTCGCCGGACTCGGCCAGTACGTGGAACTCGTGCGAGTAGCTGCCACCGATCGAGCCGGTATCGGCCTGCACTGGGCGGAAGTCCAGGCCCAGGCGGGTGAACACGTTGCTGTACGCCTGGTGCATGCGGTCGTAGGTTTCCTGCAGGGAAGCCTGATCGGCATGGAACGAGTAGGCGTCCTTCATGATGAACTCGCGGCCGCGCATCAGGCCGAAGCGCGGGCGGATTTCGTCACGGAACTTGGTCTGGATCTGGTACATGTTGAGCGGCAGCTGTTTATAGCTGGACAGCTCGTTACGGGCCAGGTCGGTGATCACTTCTTCGTGGGTAGGGCCAACGCAGAAGTCGCGCTGATGGCGGTCCTTCAGGCGCAGCAGCTCGGGGCCGTATTGCTCCCAACGACCGGACTCCTGCCACAGTTCGGCAGGCTGGATGCTCGGCATCAGCACTTCCAGGGCGCCGGCGGCGTTCATTTCCTCACGCACCACGGCCTCGACCTTGCGCATTACCCGCAAGCCCATCGGCAGCCAGGTGTACAGGCCGGAGGCCAGTTTGCGGATCATGCCAGCACGCAGCATGAGCTGATGGCTGATGACCACTGCGTCGGCAGGGGTTTCTTTCTGGGTGGCGAGCAAATATTGACTGGTGCGCATGGTTAGCCGTGTCGATTGCCTAAGACGTTGAAATAGCCCCGCATTGTACGGGGGGGAAACGAAGGCGTACAGGATGCCCCAGGCGGTGACACTTGTCAGCCAAGAAAAAGCCCGGCGTGATCGCCGGGCTTTTTCAGGTGCGGGGCACTGCAAGCCAGGCTTACAGGATGCTCAGCGGGTACTCCACGATCAGGCGCAGTTCGTCGATCGATGGGGAATCGTAGTAAACGCCATCGGAAGAACGGTAGGTGGCCTGACGCACGCGGAAGCTCAGGTCTTTCGCCGGGCCTTCCTGCAGCACGTACTTGATGTCGACGTCGCGTTCCCATTCTTTGCCGTTGCTGGTGCCAGCGACGTTGGCGTCGGTACCACGTACATAACGGGTCATGAAGGTCAGGCCTGGAATGCCGTATTCGGCAAAGTTCAGGTCGTAGCGAGCCTGCCAGGATTTCTCGTCTTCGGCGTTGAAGTCGGAACGAGCCACGGAGTTGGCCAGGAAGATGGTGCCGCCACCGTCGATACCATAACCATAATCGCCGTCGCCGGTGACTTTCTGGTAGGCCAGGGTGAAGGTGTGAGCGCCGATGTTGTAGGCGCCCGACAGGCTGAATGCGCGGTTGTCCAGCTTGTCGCCATCGAAGGCACGGTACTCGGCGGAACCTTCGCTCTTGGTGTCGTAGATGTTGAAGTCGAACACCAGGCCTTGGTTGTCGGAGATTGGCATCGCCCAGTTGACGTTGGCGTAGTATTTGCGCCAGTAGTCTTCAACCTTCGAGTAGTACAGGCTGGTGCTGAGGTTGTCGGTGAAGGCGTAGGTGCCACCGACCACGTTGGCTTCTTTCAGGCCGAAGCTGTCGCGGTTGGTTTGTTCTTGGGCAGTCAGGCTGGTGAAATGGCCAGCGTGCAGGGTCAGCCCTTCGATCTCGTTGCTGGTGATCAAGGTGCCCTGGGCGATTTCTGGCAGCAGGCGGCTGTCATCGGTGGCGAAGACCGGCAGCGCGGTGAACTGGTCACCCACTTTCAGCACGGTGTCGGAGATGCGGAATTTGACCGCGCCGCCGCCCTTGGAGTAGTCATCCTGCGAACGGCCGTCGGAACCGGTCGGGAACAGGCCGGTATTGGCGCGACCCTTGCCGCTGTCCAGTTTCAGGCCGAGCATGCCGATGGCGTCGACACCTACACCCACGGTGCCTTGGGTGAAGCCGGACTCGAAGGTGCCGACGAAGCCCAGGCCGGTTTCTTCACGGCGGCTCTGACCGCCTTCGTTGTTGCGGAAGTCACGGCTGAAATACAGCATGCGGGTCTTGACGCTCAGCTTGCTGTCTTCGATGAAACCTTTGGACTCGTCCTGTGCCGAGGCCATTGCCAACTGCGAGGTCCCTGCCGAAACGGCCAGGGCGATCATGCTCCACTTCATCACGCGCATCGTGATTTGCTCCTTTGGTTTTTAGGAAGAGTACCGCTGCGTCCATGTGTTTTAGTTATATGGGGCAGCTCTTTCTTGTTATGTCGGCGAAAATGTATAGCACGCTGACTGTTGTTGGCGATATGGCTATAAGTACTCTTTGCGGAACTTTTTCACCATGTCGCTTTTAGGTATTTCCATGTCGCAAATCACGCCTCGGTTCAAGGGTTGTACAACCCCAACGCTGTACCTTTCACCGTAACGAACTTGTAACTACCGATCCGGGGCAGAAAATTCCCTGGTAACCAATGCCGCTGTTGTTATTTGTCGCGTGCATCTGACGTTGCAGATGTCGTGCCGACTTGGCGTGAAGGGAATGCAACAAGCGTGCTCAAAATTCGCAACAGTTCATGAAATTTTCACAAAACCTGCTACCGGGGGTCGGAAAGTGCCGTAAACACGGGGTGAGGGCTGGTTGAGGGCGTGTTGGTGTCGAGAATCATTAAAATTTAAAAAGCTGCCATGCAAGTCAAGGTGTTACCGCAATTTCTTCATCCGTAGTGTTTTGTGTGGTCGCAAGTGTGGAGAGCGTGGACAGTCGGCCTCATTTTGGTGCGAAAAGTAGCGCTGTGTTACCGGGAACGTGCAAGGTATCCTTGCAGCCCTGTTTTCCGCCTGAAGCGGGATGGTTTTGCCTGAAGGAGATAACCCGTGTTCATCCTCGATTCGCGATTGCAGCAGGATTCCCTGCTTCTGGGGGAGTTTGCGCTGTGCCAATTGCTGCTGAGCAAGGATGCCAATTACCCCTGGTTCATCCTCGTGCCCAAGCGCGCCGGCATCAGTGAGCTGTTCGAGCTGGAGGCGGCCGAGCAGCAGCAGTTGTGGCAGGAAACCACCCTGCTGGCAGAAGCGCTGAAGGTCAGCTACGCCGCCGACAAGATGAATGTGGCCACCCTGGGCAATGTGGTCAGCCAGTTGCACATGCATGTGATCGTGCGTCGGCGTGACGATGCTGCCTGGCCGGCACCGGTTTGGGGCAAGTGCCAGGCCGTGGCCTACACCGATGACCAGTTGCAAGCCATTCGCCAGCGCCTGCGCGGGCTGCAGCTTGCCGGCTATCAGGAGGCCTGAGATGTCGCTGGAAATGCGTATGGTCGAACTGGAAACCCGCCAGGCGTTCCAGGATGACACGATCCAGGCGTTGAATGACGTGGTGGTCGAGCAGGGGCGGGTGATCGAGCGCCTGCAAATGCAGATGGCCGAGCTGATCAAGCGTTACGAAGAGATGGTTGGCCAGTACGGCAGCGAAGGGGAAGAAGCGCCGCCGCCGCATTACTGATGCGAGGCCCCGTCCACAGGTATTGCGCCGCGCTCAAAGCCTGCGCAATACCTGTGAGGGCTGGTTGGTCGCCGCTGGCGTCGTCAGCGGCGGGTAACTGCCACCACGTCTTCTGCCTGCAGGCCTTTGTCGCGGTGCATCACCGAGAACTCCACGCGCTGGCCTTCGACCAGGATGCGGTGGCCCTCGCCGCGAATGGCGCGGAAGTGCACGAAGATGTCATCGCCCGAATCGCGGGAAATGAAGCCGAAGCCTTTCGACGTGTTGAACCACTTCACCGTACCGGTATCCCGGTTGCCGACATCTTGTGCTGCGTGCTGGGCGCTGCGTACCTTGCGCGGGCTGCGGGCAAAACCCACCGCCAGGTGCAGGGCCACGGCCAGCGTGGCGCAGACCAACGCCGCCAGGTTGCCCATTTCCGGGCGCGCCAGCAGGGTCAGGGTCTGCAGTACCACGGCCACCACCAGCAGGGCGCATGCCAGGTGTTGCAGTTGCTGGCGCGCGCCGCGGTAATACAGAGGCACGACCGGTGCCAGGACCAGGTTGAGCAGGCCTAGCAAGGCCAGGTAGACCGCGTCGGGTTGCTGCAGGAAGGGTGTTGCATCGGTTTTCAGGCTGGGTATGAGCGATAGCAGCAAGGCTGCCACGCCCGTCACCAGATGGACGATCTTGAACATGGGGTTGGCTCACAGTTGATTAGGCCGATCACAGGAAGAGCTGGCAGCACGGTGCGCATGAGGTGTAGAGCGCGAACACGTGGCAAGCCAGCCTATGCACCCGGCAATGACAGTCCGCACGGGTGGCACGCTGCCTATTTAACAGTAAAGCCGCAGGCTACTCAAACCGCGGGCCGCCCGGCGGCCGATGTGTTGCGCCATGTCACATGCGGCATGCGCCAAGTGTTGCTACAGTGGTCGGCGCCCGCTTGAGTCTCAAGCCTTATGGAAAGGGGAACTTCATGGCAATCGATATCGGTATCAGTGAAGAAGATCGCAAGTCCATCGTCGATGGGCTGTCCCGCCTGTTGTCGGATACCTACGTGCTGTATCTGAAAACCCATAACTTTCACTGGAACGTCACCGGCCCGTCCTTCCGCACCCTGCACCTGATGTTCGAAGAGCAGTACACCGAACTGGCACTGGCGGTCGACTCGATCGCCGAGCGCATCCGTGCGCTCGGCTTCCCGGCACCGGGGTCGTACGCATTCTATGCGCGGCACTCGTCGATCAAGGAGGAGGAAGGAGTGCCGGCTGCGGAAGAGATGATCCGCCAACTGGTGCAGGGGCAGGAAGCCGTGGTGCGTACCGCTCGCAGCATTTTCCCGGTGGTGGACAAGGTCAGTGACGAGCCGACTGCCGACCTGCTGACCCAGCGCATGCAGGTGCACGAGAAAACCGCCTGGATGCTGCGGGTGCTGCTCGACGGCAAGTAATTGTTCGGGGGAATGTAACCCTGTGGGGGCGGGTTTGCCCGCGAAGCAGGCGCTGCGATGGATGGCACGGGCTTTGCCCGTGTTCGCGGGGCAAGCCCGCTCCCACAGGGATGCCCTGGAGTCTAGAAAGTGAGCAAGCCAGTTGCTCCAGTCTGGTCAGCCTGCCCAAAGGTGTGACAATCCGGCAGGTTTGGCTTTTTGTGCAGGAACATTTTGCCGCTGCTTTAAGCGCGCCCGTCAGCGCTTCATAGGCCACCTGGTACCTGTGACGAGGAAGTGTGGCGCATGATGCAAGCGAGCAAGCGTGTGGCTGGCCAGGGCAGTTGGCCGGGAAAACAGTGCATTGATCCGTTCAAGGCGGATTTCGACATGTTGCAGACCCAGCCAGTGTCGCGCTCAGTGCGGCTCAACGGCTTTTCCACCTGCCTGCGCCTGGAGGCCGTCTACTGGGGGATTCTCGAGCGCATCGCCGCCGCCAACCGCTGCTCGGTCAGTGCGGTGTTGTCCTACGTAGACCGCGAGGTCCACCTGCGCCAGGGTGGAGTGCGCAATTTCAGCGGGTTGATCCGGGTAATCTGCGTGGCATGGCTGCAAGACCCGCCAAGTGTGCGTTGATCGCCGGGCGGGCTGCGCAGTGCCTGTTAACCATATATAATCCCGCTTTTTGCTGCCCCGGCAGCCAGCGTTGTGGTTGACGAGAGACACCCATGCCCCTTTATGACTATCAATGTGCATCCTGCGAGCACCGCATGGAAGTGCTGCAGAAGATCAGCGCCGCGCCGCTGACCGATTGCCCGGCCTGTCAGGCGCCAGCGCTGAAGAAGCTGCTGTCGGTGCCAGGCTTTCGCCTGAGCGGAAATGGTTGGTACGAAACCGACTTCAAGACCGGGGCGAAAAAGAATCTGGCAGGCGGCGACAAGGCCGACTGAGTTGAATGCTGTGACCGGGTCTTGCAGTATTAGCCCTCTGGGCGGCCAAGGCCTCCACCGAATACACGAATCACGAGAAGCGAAACCACCATCATGATGCGCAGCCATTATTGCGGCCAACTGAACGAGAGCCTGGACGGCCAGGAAGTCACCCTTTGCGGCTGGGTCCATCGTCGCCGCGACCACGGCGGGGTGATCTTCCTCGACATCCGTGACCGCGAAGGCATGGCCCAGGTCGTGTTCGACCCGGATCGCGCCGAAACCTTCGCCGCCGCCGACCGCGTGCGCAGCGAATACGTCGTACAGATCACCGGCAAGGTCCGCAAGCGCCCTGAAGGTGCAGTGAATGCCAACATGGCCTCCGGTGCCATCGAGATCCTCGGCTACCAGCTGACCGTGCTCAACGAGGCGGAAACCCCGCCGTTCCCGCTGAACGAGTACTCCGACGTCGGTGAGGAAACCCGCCTGCGTTACCGCTTCATCGATCTGCGTCGCCCGGAAATGGCTGAAAAGCTGCGCCTGCGTTCGCGCATCACCAGCAGCATCCGTCGCTTCATGGATGACAACGGCTTCCTCGACGTCGAAACGCCGATCCTCACCCGTGCCACTCCGGAAGGCGCGCGCGACTACCTGGTCCCAAGCCGTACCCATGCCGGTAGCTTCTTCGCCCTGCCGCAGTCGCCCCAGCTGTTCAAGCAGCTGCTGATGGTCGCCGGCTTCGACCGCTACTACCAGATCGCCAAGTGCTTCCGTGACGAAGACCTGCGTGCCGACCGCCAGCCAGAATTCACCCAGATCGACATCGAGACCAGCTTCCTCGATGAAAGCGAGATCATGGGCCTGACCGAAAGCATGATCCGCAAGCTGTTCAAGGAAGTGCTCGACCTGGAATTCGGCGAATTCCCGCACATGACCTTCGAAGAAGCCATGCGCCGCTACGGTTCCGACAAGCCAGACCTGCGTAACCCGCTGGAACTGGTCGACGTTGCCGACCAGCTGAAGGATGTCGACTTCAAGGTGTTCGCCGGCCCGGCCAACGATCCGAAGTGCCGTGTGACCGCCCTGCGTCTGCCAGGCGGTGCCAGCATGCCGCGCAGCAAGATCGACGAGTACACCAAGTTCGTGGGCATCTACGGTGCCAAGGGCCTGGCCTACATCAAGGTCAACGAGCGCGCTAAGGGTGTCGAAGGCCTGCAGTCGCCTATCGTCAAGAACATCCCTGAGGCCAACCTCAACAACATCCTCGACCGCGTGGGTGCCGTTGACGGTGACATCGTGTTCTTCGGTGCCGACAAGTTCAAGGTGGTCAGCGAAGCCCTGGGCGCGCTGCGTATCCGCCTGGGTCACGACTTCGAGCTGCTGACCTGCGAATGGGCGCCGATGTGGGTCGTCGACTTCCCGATGTTCGAAGAGAACGAAGACGGCAGCTTCACCGCGCTGCATCACCCGTTCACCGCGCCGAAGTGCACCCCGGAAGAGCTCGAGGCCAACCCGGCCACCGCGCTGTCGCGTGCCTACGACATGGTGCTGAACGGTACCGAACTGGGTGGCGGTTCGATCCGTATCCACCGTAAAGAGATGCAACAGGCAGTATTCCGCCTGCTGGGCATCGAGGCAGCGGAACAGGAAGAGAAGTTCGGCTTCCTGCTCGACGCCCTGAAGTTCGGTGCACCGCCTCACGGTGGCCTGGCCTTCGGCCTGGATCGCCTGGTCATGCTGATGACCGGCGCCCAGTCGATCCGTGAAGTGATCGCCTTCCCGAAAACCCAGAGCGCTGCGTGCGTCATGACCCAGGCCCCTGGCCTGGTCGACGCCAAGGCCCTGCGCGAGCTGCACATCCGACTGCGCGAACAGACTAAAGTCGAGTAAGCAGTCCCCGGGCGCATCCACATGATGCGCCCTTTGCGTTCCGGCGCAGGCATTTTCCCGCCCCGCCCCGTCATGGGGCGGGGCTGTTTGTGAGTCAAAGGATTCGGAGTCGTTATGGCTGGTCATTCCAAGTGGGCGAACATCAAGCACCGCAAAGAGCGCCAGGATGCCAAGAGAGGCAAGGTCTTCACCAAGTGGATCCGCGAACTGACGGTCGCTGCAAAGCAGGGCGGGCCTGACCCGGCTTCCAACCCGCGGCTGCGCCTGGCGCTGGACAAGGCCCTGGGCGCCAACATGAGCCGCGACATTATCGATCGCGCCGTGGCCCGTGGTGCCGGCACCAACGAAAGCGACAACGTCGAAGAACTCAGCTACGAGGGTTACGGCCCGGGTGGCGTGGCGATCATGGTCGAAGCCATGACCGACAACCGCAACCGTACCGCCGCCGCTGTGCGCCATGCCTTCACCAAGTGTGGCGGCAACCTCGGCACCGACGGCTCAGTGGCCTACCTGTTCGAGCGCAAGGGGCAGATCAGCTTTGCCCCAGGCGTGGACGAAGACGCGTTGATGGAAGCGGCGATGGAAGCCGATGCCGATGACGTGGTAGCCAACGACGACGGTTCGTTCGAGGTGTTCACATCGTTCAACAGCTTCTACGCGGTGCGTAATGCCCTGGAAGAAGCCGGCTTCAAGGCGGCTGACGCGGAAATCGTCATGCAGCCGACCACCAGCGCCGAACTCGATCAGGATGGTGCCGAGAAGGTGCTCAAGCTGATCGACATGCTCGAAGACCTGGATGACGTGCAGAACGTCTACTCCAACGCCCAGATTTCCGATGAGATCATGGAAAACCTCGGTTAAGGTGATTTGGCATTTTGTGCCAACTCTGAGCGTTTGATAGCGCCTGTGCCGGCCCTTTCGCGGGTAAACCCGCTCCTACAGGTATTACGCCCATTTCAAATGTGGTGCAGTACCTGTAGGAGCGGGTTTACCCGCGAAAGGGCCGGCGCAGTTTGTAGAGATGCATCATTTTTTCGACGGGCTTTATGACTCTGATTCTAGGTATCGACCCCGGCTCGCGCATCACCGGCTATGGCGTGGTACGCCAGACCGCCCGTGGTTGCGAGTACGTGGCGTCGGGCTGTATCCGCACCGGCAGCGGTGAGTTGCACGAACGGCTGCAGATCGTTTTTCGCGGTGTCAGTGAAATCATCGCCCTCCACGGCCCAGTGACCATGGGCATCGAGCGCGTGTTCATGGCCCGCAATGCCGACTCGGCGCTCAAGCTCGGCCAGGCCCGTGGCGCGGCTATCGTCGCGGCTGCCGAGGCTGGCCTGGAAATCGCCGAATACAGCGCCACTCAGGTGAAGCAGGCCGTGGCCGGCACCGGGGGAGCCAACAAGGAGCAGGTGATGATGATGGTCATGCACTTGCTGAAACTGACGCAAAAGCCGCAGATCGACGCCTCTGACGCCCTGGCGATTGCACTGTGCCACGCCCACACCCGTTCCAGCCTGGTCCCCCATGGCCTCGCCACGGCTCGGCGACGCGGCGGGCGCTTGCGTCTTTGAGCGCTTCATGCGCAGATACAAAATTTGTCTGGGTGAAGCATTCACCCGCTGAATTTGCTGATAGGGTTGAGCGGTCTTTGACCGGCTCCCCGAGAGGAAGGATCGGAACGTGATTGGACGTTTGCGCGGCACCCTGGCGGAAAAACAGCCGCCGCACCTGATTATCGACGTCAACGGCGTGGGTTACGAACTGGAAGTTCCCATGACCACGCTGTACCGTCTGCCCAAAGTGGGCGAAACCGTCACTGTGCACACCCACCTGGTCGTGCGCGAAGACGCCCACCTGCTCTACGGTTTTGCCGAAAAGCGCGAGCGCGAGCTGTTCCGTGAGCTTATCCGCCTGAACGGCGTGGGGCCGAAGCTGGCCCTGGCGCTGATGTCCGGCCTGGAAGTGGACGAGTTGGTGCGCTGCGTGCAGGCCCAGGACACTTCTGCCCTGGTGCGCGTGCCTGGTGTCGGCAAAAAGACCGCCGAACGCCTGCTGGTCGAGCTCAAGGACCGCTTCAAGGCCTGGGAAACTTCCCCGGCCATGTTCACCCTGGTCTCCGACGGGCCATTGCCGGTCGCCAGCGAGTCCAGCGCTGAAGCCGATGCGGTCAGTGCCCTGGTTTCGCTGGGTTACAAGCCACAGGAAGCCAGCAAGGCTATCGCCGCGATCAAGGACAAGGCCGGCCTCAGCAGTGAAGAACTGATCCGCCGCAGCCTGAAAGGGATGATTACCAAGTGATCGAAGCCGACCGCCTGATCGCCGCCAGTGGCCGCGACCGTGAAGAAGTCCAGGACCGGGCGATTCGTCCGCTCAGCCTGGACGATTACATCGGCCAGCCGGTGGTGCGCGAGCAGATGGCACTGTTCATCCAGGCCGCCCGTGGCCGCAGTGAGTCGCTCGATCACACGCTTATCTTCGGCCCGCCAGGTTTGGGCAAGACCACCCTGGCCAACATCATCGCCCATGAAATGGGTGTGTCGGTTAAAAGCACCTCGGGGCCTATTCTGGAGCGCCCGGGCGACCTGGCGGCCATGCTGACCAACCTCGAACCGCACGACGTGCTGTTCATCGACGAGATCCACCGCCTGTCACCGGTCGTCGAAGAGGTCTTGTACCCGGCCATGGAAGACTTCCAGCTCGACATCATGATCGGCGAAGGTCCGGCGGCCCGTTCGATCAAGCTCGACCTGCCACCGTTCACCCTGGTCGGCGCCACTACCCGGGCGGGTATGCTCACCAACCCGCTGCGTGACCGCTTCGGTATCGTTCAGCGCCTGGAGTTCTACAGCGACAAGGACCTGGCTACCATCGTCAGCCGGTCGGCCAATATCCTTGGCCTGGCCATCGAAGACCAGGGGGCCTACGAAATCGCCCGCCGGGCGCGCGGCACGCCGCGGATCGCCAACCGCCTGCTGCGCCGCGTGCGTGACTATGCCGAGGTGCGCGGCAAGGGCCAGATCACCAAGGCCGTGGCCGACATGGCGCTGAACCTGCTGGACGTCGACGAGCGCGGTTTCGACCATTCCGACCGCCGCCTGCTGCTGACCATGATCGAGAAGTTCGATGGTGGCCCGGTGGGTGTGGACAACCTGGCCGCAGCCATCAGCGAAGAGCGCCATACCATCGAAGACGTGCTCGAACCGTACCTGATTCAGCAGGGCTATATCATGCGTACACCGCGCGGTCGCGTGGTCACCCGTCATGCTTACCTGCACTTCGGCCTGAGTATTCCAGGGCGCCTGGGGGAGGGTGGTGATTTTTCCGAGCCGGGCGATGAATGACAGATCAAAACCGACTTTTCGTGGTCCTACCGCTGGCATGCCCTTGGTGCGCTGGCAATAAGACATTAATGAAGCAAAAACAGTTGCCGCAGCGGATTGGCAAGCTGAGGAGTAAGCACTAGAGTATGCGCGCGCAAAATGGCCTGGAACCGTTCGCACACCGTTGTCGCGTCTATTACGAAGATACCGATGCCGGTGGCGTGGTGTATTACGTCAATTACCTGAAATTCATGGAGCGCGCGCGCACCGAACGCCTGCGGCACCTGGGCTTTTCCCAGTCGCTTCTGGCCGAAGACAACCTGCTGTTCGTGGTCCATTCCAGCGAAGCGCGCTATCACGCGCCGGCGCGGCTGGACGACGAACTGCGAGTCACCGCGCAAGTACTTGAACTCAATCGCGCCAGCCTGCGTTTCGTACAGCAGGTCTGGCGGGAAAAGGATGAAACGCTGCTCTGCGAAGGGCAGTTCCTGGTGGCCGCAGTGCGCGCCGATACTTTCAAACCCCGAGCCATACCTCCCCAGCTGCGCGACGCCTTTGCGGCGGACGGCTCGGGTAATCAATCGAATGCAGGAGAATAAGCGTGGAAGCTAACGTCGTCGACCATACCTCCATGTGGAGTCTGGTCAGCAATGCCAGCGTGGTGGTACAGCTGGTAATGCTGACCCTGGTGGCCGCATCGGTCACTTCATGGATCATGATCTTCCAGCGCAGCACCATGCTGCGCGCCGGTCGTCGTGCGCTGGATGCCTTCGAGGAGCGCTTCTGGTCGGGCATCGATCTGTCCAAGCTGTACCGTCAGGCAGGCAGCAACCCAGACCCGGATTCGGGCGTCGAGCAGGTGTTCCGTGCCGGCTTCAAGGAATTCTCGCGCCTGCGCCAGCAGCCGGGCGTTGACCCTGACGCGGTCATGGAAGGCGTTGGCCGTGCCATGCGCGTTGCCATTTCGCGCGAGGAAGAAAAACTCGAGCAGAGCCTGCCGTTCCTGGCCACCGTCGGTTCCACCAGCCCGTACATCGGCCTGTTCGGTACCGTATGGGGCATCATGAACTCCTTCCGCGGCCTGGCCAGCGCCCAGCAGGCCACCCTGGCCACGGTTGCCCCGGGTATCGCCGAAGCACTGATCGCCACCGCCATCGGCCTGTTCGCAGCGATCCCGGCAGTTATTGCCTACAACCGTTTCGCCGCGCGCAGCGAAGTGCTGATCGGCCGTTACTACACCTTCGCCGATGAGTTCCAGGCGATCCTGCACCGCAAAGTGCACACCAGCGAAGAGTAATCAGGTAAAAGCCCATGGCCCGAGTTCGCCACAAACGCAAGCCCGTCGCCGAGATGAACGTGGTGCCCTACATCGACGTGATGTTGGTGCTGCTGGTCATCTTCATGGTGACGGCGCCCATGCTCAACCAGGGCGTGAAGGTCGACCTGCCCAAGGTTTCCAGCGAAGCCTTGCCGCAGGACAACAACGTCCAGATCCTCACCATTTCCATCAAGGCCGACAAGACCTATTACTGGAACCTCGGCAGCGAAGTCGACACCGACAAGCAGATGGACAAGGCCATGACCTTGCCCGACATGACCAGTGCCGTGACCAAGATCATTGCCGCCGGCCGTGACCAAGGCAAGCAGACCCAGGTGTTCATTCGTGGCGACAAGGCTGTCGACTATGGCGCGGTCATGGGGGCCATGGGCGGGTTGCAAAAGGCCGGTGTCGGTAACGTTGGCCTGATTACCGAGGCGCCCTGATGCAACAGCGAGAGCCATCCGCCTCGGAAAGCTACTTCTGGCCCAGTGTCTGGGCCATCGGCCTGCATGTGCTGGTGTTCGCCCTGCTGTTCGTCAGTTTTGCCATGACGCCTGAGCTGCCGCCATCCAAGCCGATCGTTCAGGCTACCCTGTATCAGCTCAAGTCCAAGAGCCAGGCGACCACCCAGACCAATCAGAAGATTGCCGGGGAAGCGAAGAAAACCGCCTCGCGCCAGACCGAAGTCGAGCAGCTTGAACAGAAGAAGGTCGAGCAAGAGGCCGTGAAGGCCGCGGAACAAAAGAAAGCCGACGCCGCTCAAAAGGCCGAAGAGGCTCGCGAGGCCGCTGAAGCCAAAAAAGCCGAGGCCGCTGAAGCCGCCAAGGCTGCCGAGGCGAAGAAAGCCGCCGAAGCCAAGAAGGCCGACGAGGCGAAGAAAGCCGCCGAGAAGCAGCAGGCCGACATCGCCAAGAAGAAGGCCGAGGACGAAGCGAAGAAAAAAGCCGAGGAAGAGGCCAAGAAAGAGGCCGCTGAAGAGGCGAAGAAGCAAGCCGCCGAGGACGCCAAGAAAAAGGCAGCCGAAGAGGCCAAGAAAAAAGCAGCCGAGGACGCCAAGAAGAAAGCGGCGGCCGAGGATGCGAAGAAGAAGGCAGCTGAAGAGGCCAAGAAAAAGGCCGCTGCAGACGCCCAGAAGAAAAAGGCACAGGAAGCGGCCCGCAAGGCGGCAGAAGACAAGAAAGCCCAGGCCCTGGCCGAGCTGTTGTCCGATACCACCGAGCGGCAGCAGGCGCTGGCCGACGAGCAGGGTGACCAGGTGGCCGGCGATTTCGACGACCTGATCCGCATGCGCGCGGCCGAGGGCTGGGCACGTCCGCCTTCCGCGCGCAAGGGCATGACGGTGGTCCTGCAGATCAACATGTTGCCGGACGGTACCATCACCAGTGTCAGCGTGGCCCGGTCCAGTGGTGACGGCCCGTATGACAGTTCGGCGGTGGCTGCGGTGAAGAACATTGGTCGTTTGACCGAGATGCAGGGTATGAAGCCGAGCGATTTCAACCAATATCGTTCGTTCAAGATGACATTTACACCTGAGGATCTAGCGTTGTGATTAAACGTCTGAGAGGACTGCTGGTCATGCTCTGCTGCGTGGCAGGCATGGCGGTGGCAGAAGAAAAGAACATCCTGGTTACCAGCGGCAGCGACCGGGCCACGCCCATCGCGGTAGTGCCGTTCGGTATGCAGGGCGGTAGCGTGTTGCCCGAAGACATCGCCGACATCATCGGCAACGACCTGCGCAACTCTGGCTACTATTCGCCGATTCCACGGCAGAACATGATCAGCCAGCCGTCGCAGGCCAGCGAAGTGATCTTCCGTGACTGGAAAGCCCTGGGCGCCCAGTACGTGATGGTTGGCAGCATCGTGCCGTCGGGCGGTCGCCTGCAGGTGCAGTACGCGCTGTTCAACGTCGCCACCGAGCAGCAAGTGCTGACCGGTAGCGTTGCTGGCAGCACCGACCAGCTGCGCGACATGGCGCACTACATTGCCGACCAGTCGTTCGAGAAGCTCACCGGCATCAAGGGTGCGTTCTCCACCCGCATGCTGTACGTGACGGCCGAGCGTTTCTCTACCAACAACACCCGCTACACCTTGCAGCGTTCCGACTACGACGGTGCGCGTGCCGTGACCCTGCTGCAATCGCGCGAGCCAATCCTGTCGCCGCGCTTTGCGCCGGATGGCAAGCGCATCGCCTACGTTTCGTTCGAGCAGAAGCGCCCACGTATCTTCGTGCAGAACATCGACACCGGTCGTCGCGAGCAGGTGACCAACTTCGAAGGCCTGAACGGCGCACCTGCCTGGTCGCCGGACGGTTCGCGCCTGGCATTCGTGCTGTCCAAGGATGGCAACCCGGACATCTACGTGATGAACGTGGCTTCGCGCCAGATCAGCCGGGTAACGGCAGGCCCGGGTATCAATACCGAACCGTTCTGGGGTAAAGACGGCAACACCCTTTATTTCACTTCCGACCGTGGCGGCAAGCCGCAGATCTACAAACAGTCGGTCAGTGGCGGTGGCGCCGAGCGTGTAACCTTCGTGGGTAACTACAACGCCAACCCGAAACTTTCGGCTGACGAAAAGACCCTGGTGATGATTCATCGCCAACAGGGCTTTACCAACTTTAAAGTGGCCGCACAGGACTTGCAGCGCGGAAGTGTAAAGATTCTGTCTGAAACAAGTCTTGATGAGTCTCCCACTGTTGCGCCTAACGGCACCATGCTAATCTACGCCACCCGCCAGCAGGGCCGGGGAGTCTTGATGCTCGTGTCGCTTAATGGCCGCGTGAGGCTCCCACTTCCTACCGCTCAAGGCGAAGTCAGAGAACCGTCCTGGTCCCCTTACCTGAACTGATTGCGGCGTAATACGTTTTGCTTAACACACTGGGGTTTCATTAGGAGTTTCACGATGGAAATGCTGAAGTTTGGTAAATTTGCTGCGCTGGCTCTGGCCATGGCTGTAGCTGTAGGTTGCTCCTCGAAGGGCGGTGACAACGCAGGCGAAGGCGCTGCTGTAGATCCTAACGCTGGCTACGGTGCCAACACTGGCGCAGTTGACGGCTCCCTGAGCGAAGAAGCCGCCCTGCGCGCAATCACCACCTTCTACTTCGAATACGACAGCTCGGACCTGAAGCCAGAAGCCATGCGCGCTCTGGACGTTCACGCCAAGGACCTGAAAGCCAACGGCAACCGCGTTGTCCTGGAAGGCAACACCGACGAGCGCGGCACCCGCGAGTACAACATGGCTCTGGGTGAGCGTCGTGCGAAAGCCGTTCAGCGCTACCTGGTTCTGCAGGGCGTTTCCCCTGCTCAGCTGGAACTGGTTTCCTACGGCGAAGAGCGTCCAGTTGCTACCGGCAACGACGAGCAGTCCTGGGCTCAGAACCGTCGCGTAGAACTGCGTAAGTAAGTTCTTATGCGTATGTGCCGCCGTGTAGTAACCGTCCTCGCACTCAGCCTGCCGCTCGCGGCCTGGGCTGAGGTCCCTGTAGTAGATGACAACGCAGGCAGTTATCCGCCTGCGGGTTATGGCACGAGCGGCGCCTATGCCGGGTCGGGGGCTTCGGCCCCTGCCTCTGCACAGGGCCAGCTGTTCATGCAGCTGCAACAGATGCAGGATCAGCTTTCCCGCCAGCAAGGCATCATCGAAGAGCTGCAGAACGATGTGTCGCGCATGAAGCAGGAAAACCTGGAGCGATACCAGGACCTGGACCGTCGCATCAACAGTGGCGCTGCGCCTGCCGCAACCCCTGACAATTCCTCCGGTGGTGGTGCTTCCAATGCCGCCCCCGATGCCGCAGCTGGTGCTGCTGCGCAACAACCGGCCGCCAGTAGCGAGCCCGGTGATCCGGCGAAAGAAAAGCTCTACTACGATGCCGCTTTCGACCTGATCAAGCAAAAAGACTTCGACAAGGCCAGCCAGGCGTTCAACGCCTTCCTGCGCAAGTACCCGAACAGCCAGTACGCCGGCAACGCCCAGTATTGGTTGGGCGAGGTGAACCTGGCCAAGGGCGACCTGCCAGGTGCCAGCCAGGCCTTCGCCCAGGTCAGCCAGAAGTATCCGAAGCACAGCAAGGTGCCGGATTCGCTGTACAAACTGGCTGATGTCGAACGCCGCATGGGCCACACCGACAAGGTCAAGGGCATCCTGCAGCAGGTCATCACCCAGTACCCCGGCACCTCTGCCGCGCAACTGGCTCAACGCGACCTGCAAAAGCTGTAAGCGTTACCGTTCAAAAAGAAACCCGCGCCAGTCGCGGGTTTTTTCGTTAGAATCACTGCCCTTTTTTCGTAAACACGCTGCTGCGGATAACGCCATGTCGAGTCCGCGACAGTGCCTGACGGAGGCGGACAGCCTGTTTAGCTGTCACGCCCGTGGCGAGCATGCAAGACACATTACGCATTACCGAAGTCTTTTACTCGTTGCAGGGTGAAACGCGAACGGCTGGGTTGCCCACGGTGTTCGTGCGCCTTACCGGTTGCCCCCTGCGCTGCCAGTACTGCGACAGTGCCTATGCCTTCAGTGGCGGCACCCTACGCACCCTCGATTCGATCCTTGAGCAGGTGGCCGGCTTCAAGCCGCGCTACGTTTGTGTCACCGGTGGTGAGCCACTGGCCCAGCCAAACGCGTTGCCGTTGCTGCAGCGGTTGTGCGACGCCGGCTACGAGGTGTCGCTGGAGACCAGCGGCGCACTGGATATCGCCGGCACCGACACTCGTGTCAGCCGCGTGGTGGACCTGAAGACGCCGGGTTCAGAAGAGTCGCACCGTAACCTCTACTCGAACATCGAACAGCTGACCCACAACGACCAGGTCAAGTTCGTCATCTGTTCCCGTGAGGACTATGACTGGGCGGTTTCCAAGCTGATCCAGTACAACCTGGCCGAGCGCGCCGGTGAGGTGCTGTTTTCGCCGAGCCACCACCAGGTGAGCGCCAGCGACCTGGCGGACTGGATTGTTGCCGACAACCTGCCCGTACGTTTCCAGCTGCAGTTGCACAAGCTGCTGTGGAACGACGAGCCCGGACGTTGATTGAGGAGCAAGTACACATGACTGATAAGCGCGCAGTAATCCTGTTGTCCGGCGGCCTGGACTCGGCCACCGTGGTTGCCATGGCCAAGGCCGAGGGCTACGACTGCTACACCATGAGTTTCGATTACGGCCAGCGCCACCGCGCCGAGCTGAACGCTGCCGCCCGCGTGGCACGGGACCTGGGTGTGGTCGAGCACAAGGTGATCGGCTTGAACCTCGATGGCATCGGCGGCTCGGCGTTGACCGACAGCAGCATCGACGTGCCGGAAACCCCGGGTGAAGGTATCCCGGTCACCTATGTGCCGGCGCGCAACACCGTGTTTCTGTCGCTGGCCCTGGGCTGGGCAGAGGTGCTGGAAGCACGGGATATCTTCATTGGTGTCAATGCCGTGGACTACTCCGGCTACCCGGATTGCCGCCCCGAGTTTGTCGAAGCCTTCGAGCGCATGGCCAACCTGGCGACCAAGGCCGGGGTAGAAGGGCAGGGTTTCCGTATCCAGGCGCCGCTGCAGAACATGAGCAAGGCGCAGATCGTGCAGGCTGGCATGGCCCGTGGTGTTGACTACAGCCTGACTGTCTCCTGCTACCAGGCGGACGACGACGGCCGTGCCTGTGGCAAGTGCGACAGTTGCCGGCTGCGCGCTGACGGCTTCAAGGCCGCCGGTGTGCAAGATCCGACCCGCTATTTTTGAACAAAGTTTGATGGGGTATTGATTTCCCGTTAGAAATCAGTATTATACGCGCCATCCAACGGGTCGTTAGCTCAGTTGGTAGAGCAGTTGGCTTTTAACCAATTGGTCGTAGGTTCGAATCCTACACGACCCACCATACGCAGTACGTCAAAGCCCGCAACCAGAAATGGTCGCGGGCTTTTTCGTTTTTGGAATGATGGGCCGCTTTGCGGCCCTGTCGCGACACAAGGCCTCAATGACCTGCGCACAAAAGACCTTGTGGTAGCGGCTTACTCAGCCCATTCGGGATCGCCGGTAAACACCACCGTCAGCCAGCGGTCCGGCCCTTCACCGCCCACCGCCTCACCAATCTCGTTACGCCACGCATCCCATTCATCGATGGTCTTGGCCGCCATGGCCTTGGGCACGATGAAATACAACTCGATCTCCCGCGAGCGCCCGACCTTGGCGACATAGGCGCGGTAGGACTGCAGCCCATGGCGGGCGACGAAAGCCTTGGCCACTTCATCTACATGCAGCTTGAGGTCGCCAGGGGTGACCAGGAAGATTTCCGACAGTGCCTGGCGCACCACCGACATCGGCAGCGGCACGATCACCAGGCACACCAATGCCAGTACTGCCGGGTCGATATACGGTGAAACCCACTCCAGCGAAGTGCCCTGTACCGCGTAACCAAAGCAGAAGGCGATCAGCAGCGCGGCAGTGATGCTGGCCGACATCACCCAGCCTTTCACGTCCATGCGCACGAAGTCGGACTTCAACGTGCGGTTGGCGCGGGCCTCGATCACCGCGATTGTCACGCAGGCAATAACGGTCAATACCGCGTAGACCATGGCGATGCCGAACTCCAGATGTCGGCCACCTTGCAGCAGGCTGCTGACGGCGTTGATCAGCGCGTAGATGGCGACGCCGCTGAGCAGGATGCCGTTGAGCGCCAACACCATCGGCTCAAGGTGCCAGAAGCCCATGGTGAAGCGCTCGCGCAGCTTGCGCGACATCTGCACGCTGGTGGTATGCGAGGTAATCAGCTTGACCACAACCAGCGACAGCCCGCTCATACTGGCGTCTACCAGTGAGTAGACACCGTCGAAGACGATGGAGAATGAGCCGGAGGCCAAGCCGAAGGCAATGCCGATGATGGCGATGAACAGGGTGACGGCGATCGAGGTGCGTAAAAGCCCTTGTTCGCTGGTGATGTCGAAGAAGGTGGATCGGGTTGCGGTTTGCATGAGTAGTGCTCAGTAAAAACGATGATGCTGTTGTGTCTGTAGCGGCTTCTTCGCGGGCAAGCCCGCTCCCACAGGTGCAGGGTGGCTTCAAGGCCGGTGCAGATCCTGTGGGAGCGGGCTTGCCCGCGAAGAGGCCCTTGCAGGTCAGGCGCGGAATTGCGCCATCAGTGCCTGCTGCTGGTTGGCCAGTCGGTTCAGGGCTTGGCTGATGCGCGCCGATTCATCAGCTTGCCCGGCCAGCGATTCGGTCACGTCGCGAATGCCGGCCACGTTGCGATTCACTTCCTCGGCCACCGCGCTCTGCTCTTCGGCTGCCGAGGCAATCTGCAGGTTCATGTCGCTGATCACGGCCACTGCCTCGCCAATACGCTGCAGCGCCGGTAACGCCTGCTCCATCCGTGCAGCGCTGTCCTGTGCCTGGCGTTGGCCTTCATGCATGGCGCCGACCACATCCTGAGTACCTTGTTGCAGGCCTTCGATGACCTGACGGATTTCTTCCACCGACACCTGTGTGCGCTGGGCGAGCCCGCGCACCTCATCGGCGACCACGGCAAAGCCCCGGCCGGCTTCGCCGGCGCGGGCCGCTTCGATGGCGGCATTCAGTGCCAGCAGGTTGGTCTGCTCGGCAATGGTACGAATCACCTCCAGCACCGAGCCTATCTGCCCGCTGCGGCCTTCCAGTGCGCGCGCCTCATCCATGGCGGTGTTCATGCCCGCAGCCAAGCGCTCAATACCCTGGCGGGTGCTGTCGATCAGTTGCAGGCCCTCCTGGCTGGCCTGGTCGGCGGCTCGCGCAGCCTGGGCCGCCTGGGCCGCGTTGTGGGCGACATCCAGGGCGGTGGCGCTCATTTCATTGGCTGCCGTGGCCACCTGCTCGATTTCGCGGTGCTGCTGCTGCATGCCGTTGCTGGTCTGGCTGGCGATGGCGGCTGACTGGTCTGCAGTGCCCCGGGCTTCTTGCAGCGTGCCTTTGACCTGTGCAATGACTGGCTGCAGCTTGTCGAGGAAGCGGTTGAACCAGCCGGTAAGCTGGCCCAGCTCGTCCTGGCGGGCATAGTCCAGGCGGCGGGTCAGGTCGCCTTCGCCGCTGGCGATGTCTTCCAGGCGCGCAGCCACGGCCAGGATTGGCCGGGTAACGCCGCGTGCGGTCAGCCATACCAGCAGCAAGCCGATCACGGCGGCGCCCAGGCCGACCAGCAGGCTGGTGAGGTTGGCGCTGTGGTTGTGCGCGTCCAGGCGCTGGTTGAGCGCCATGGCGGGTGCTTGCAGCACGCTTTCCGGGAGCTCCAGCAATACCTGCCACGGGGCAGCGTCCGGGATGGGGGTGAACGGGTGGGCCACACGCAGCAGGCCGTCAGCTACCGCCTTTTCCATCGGTTTACCGAGCGTGCTGGCATCACGGCTGTTGCCGGCGAGTAGGCCAGTCACGCTGGCGATGCTCACCTGACCTTGGCCGTCGTACAGTTCACGGCGGCCATCAACGCTCAACTGTTGCAGGTTGTCCAGGCCGATGTCCAGGCCGACCACGCCGACTACCTTGCCGTGCTCCAGCAGCGGCAGGGCGATACTGGTCATGAGTACCTGGCGGCCATTGACGTCATCCAGGTACGGTTCGAGCATGCAGGTTCTGCCCGTGTCCTGCGGGCAGGTCAGCCAGCGGTTCTTCGGCGCGCCGTTGCTGCCGATGCTGGCATCGCCGAGCATCGACTCCGGCATGGCCTCAAGCGCCAGGTTGCCAGGGCTCGGCTGCGACCAGTACAGCGAAAAACGCCCACTCTCGTTGCTACCTGCGGCGTCCAGGCCGCGGAATTGGTTGTCTTGCCGGTCGAGGGCGTCGGGCTGAAACACCAGGTACAGGCCGATCACGTCCGGGTTACCGGCCAGGCTGGCGCGCGCCTGGCGGGTCAGCTCGGCGCGCAGGTCGCTGCCGCCCCGGGCCTGCAGTGCCTGGACCAGGCGGGCAAAGCCATTGCCGTACTGGTAGGCGTCCATGAAATAGCGCTGGACGCGCAATGCCTGGCTTTCGGCATGGGCCTGCAGGCGCTGGCGCGCGCTGCTGTCGAGCATGGCGGTGTTGGCCTGGTTGACCAAGGCAGCGCTGCGCTGCGCCTGGGTCAGCGAGGTGGTCACCAGCAGGGCGACGATGGCCAGCAGGCAAAGGCCGGCGAGGAGGGTGATCTTCCACTGGATGGAGAGGCGGCGCAGCGGCATGAGGGCGTTCCTTTTCGAACAAATGCAACGCCCGCGATCAGGCGCGGGCGTTGTGGGCAGCGTGGGTCATTCGGCGACGTAGTTAGGTGGTGCCGCGCGGAAGGCTTTGGTCAGCCAGCCCAGGTAGACCAGCCCAAGCGCAGCCCAGATACCGCCAAACATCAGCGAATGCGCGTTCAGGTCCAGCCACAACGAGACGATGATGCAGAAGCCGATGGTGGGCAGCACCAAGTACTTCAGCTGATTGGCCAGGCCTTTACGGTTGCCTTCGCGCAGGTAGCAGTGGTTGATCACCGACAGGTTGACGAAGCTGAACGCGACCAGCGCGCCGAAGTTGATGATCGAGGTGGCAGTCACCAGGTCGAAGAAGATCGCCGACAGCGAAATGACGCCGACCACGGCAATGTTCAGCACGGGCGTTTTGTACCGCGAATGCAGGCGGGCGAAGACGCTGGCCGGGATCACGTTGTCGCGGCCCATCACGTACAGCAGGCGCGACACGCTGGTCTGCGAGGCCAGGCCCGAGGCGATGGTGTTGATGACGGTGCAGGCAATGAAGATCGACTGGAACAGCTTGCCGCCGACGTACAGGGCGATTTCCGGCAGGGCGGCTTCCTGGTCATGGAAGCGTGCCATGGTAGGGAAGTAGGCCTGGATGAAGTACGACACGGTGATGAACACCACGCCGCCGATCAGCGCGGTGAGGAAGATCGCCCGCGGGATGGTCTTGGCCGGGTCGCGGGTTTCTTCGGACAGGCAGGTGACCGCGTCGAAGCCCAGGAACGAGAAACACAGGATGGTCGCACCGGCGGCGAGGGCGCTGAACTGGGTCTGGCTGTCGCCGAATGGCATCAGGCTCCAGGCCGTGCCCAGCCCTTCACCGTGGTCCAGGCCGCGCACGCACAGGTAGATGAACACGGCGATGATTGCCACCTGCACACCGACGAACAGCAGGTTGAAGTGAGCCACCAGGTTCACGCTGCGCATGTTGATCAGGCTGATCAGGGTGACGAAGCCGGCTACCCACATCCACTCCGGCACCTCCGGGAACATGGCCGAAAGGTAAAGCTTGGCCAGTAGTGCGTTGACCATCGGCAGCAGCAGGTAGTCCAGCAGTGAGGACCAGCCCACCAAAAAGCCCACGTGCGGGTTGATCGCGCGCTGGGTGTAGGTGTAGGCCGAACCCGACTGCGGGAAGCGCTTGACCAGGGTGCCATAACTCACTGCGGTGAACAGGATGCCGGCCAATGCCAGGATGTAGGCGCTGGGTACATGGCCGGCGGTAATCCCGCTGACGATGCCGAAGGTGTCGAACACGGTCATCGGCGTCAGGTAGGCCAGGCCGATGATGATCACGTGCCAGAGGCGCAGGGTTTTGCGGAGTTGGCCATTGCCGGAAGCGCTGTGGTCATGCTGCATGCTGGCATGGCTCCTGCTGCTGGGCGTAAACGGCGGGCACGGTGTATTGCGCATGCGGCAAGGGCGAGCGGGTGGGCTCCATGTTGTTCACCTTTTATGTTGGAGCGGCGGGAGGCGCGGTCGAGCGCGCAAAGTGGTGAAAATAAAAAACGATGGGTAGGTAGGTGTCAAGTTAAACATGACAAGATGTTGCTAAATTGAAATATTTATCGATTTAACCCGCCGTTTGTTCGGTTTTTGCGCGGTTTTTTGCGGTTATGGTCAATTTCGATGTTCGAAAAAATTAACGAATTCTCAGCTGTGTTCCTTCGCGTGTCGGACGCTTCCGAAATATGGGATTTCTCGCTCCGGACCCGCGCGCGGGCCAACCGGGGGGTGATAATCTTCTCGTTCTGCGTGGCCCTCCAGGCCGCTTTCGAAGCCCCTACGGACAGCAATCGGTTCCATTCATGAAGAAATCAGTTGGCATCCTCTCCGGCCTGGCTATCGCCATTGCCGTCGCAATCACCGCTGGCGCCTGGTACACCGGCAAGCAACTACCTGCCGAGCTGGACAACGCCCTTGCGCGCAGCAACGCCGAACTGAAAAAGGCCCTGGTGACCACCGGTGGTAGCATGAGCATCGAGCGGGTGTCGCTGCAGCAGCATTTCTTCAGCAGTACCGCCCAGTACCGGCTCAAGGCTCGCGACATCAATGTGGGTGAAGGCGAGGTGGTCAACTTCGACGTGGGCGTGACCGACCAGATCGAGCACGGCCCGTTCCCCTGGTCGCGGGTCAAGGCGCTGAAGCTGATGCCGGTACTGGCGGTCAGCAACAGCACGCTGGAGAAGGACGATGCCACCGAGCCGTGGTTTGCTGCCGCAGCTGGGCAGGTGCCAGTCAGCGCGCAGACCAGCCTGGGTTATGACGGGCATGTGGTCAGCCAGGTGCGGTTGGCGCCAGTCAAGCTCGACGAGGCGGATGGCAACAGCCTCGACTTTTCCGGCATGCAGCTGGAAGTCAGTGGTGACAAGGAAGGCAAGGCCTCGAAATTCCACGGCACGGCCGACCGTTTCGTGATAAAACTGGTGCGCGACGACCAGCCGCCGGCCAGCTTCGAATTGCAGGGCCTGAAGGTAGGTGGCAACCTCGCGGCCACCGCGCACGACGCCATCTACGTCGGCAACGTCGACCTGACGCTGGCCGAAACCAAGGTCACCCTGGGCCCGAAACAGCAGGTGCTGCTGGTCAAGGGGCTGGAGCAGAATGCCCTGCAAACCCTCGACGGCCCGGACACCGTGGGTGGTCGCGTGGAGTACAAGGTCGGTGACATAAGCTGGGATGGCCGCGCGGTGGGCAAGGCGCAGATGGCCATCAGCGTCGCCTCGGTCAATGCTCCGGCGCTGCAGGCGTTGTCAAAGTGGTACCAGGCGCACCTGCCGGAATTCGAGGCTGCCTCTGCCGCTGGCCTGCCAGCACCGCAAATCCAGATGGACGATGCCGAAAAGGCCCGCTTCCAGGGTGACTTGCAGAAGTTGCTGGCCGCCAAGCCCAAGCTGGCGGTGGAAAACCTGTCGTTCAAGACCGCCAATGGCGAGAGCCGCTTCAACCTGTCGATGGACCTCGCCGCGCCGGCCAACTTCGATCTGCCGCCGGATCAGCTGAGCAAACAGATCATCACTGAGGTGAAAAGCAAGCTGTCGCTGTCCAAGCCGATGATCGGTGACCTGGCGACCTTGCAGGCGCTGCTGAATGGCCAGACCGACGCCCAGGCGATTGCCATGCAATCGGGGCAGGCTGGGGAGATGGTCGGCATGATGGCACTGCAGAGCGGCATGGCCACCGTGCAGGGCGATGATGTGGTCAGCAGCCTGCACTATGCCGATGGCATGGTCGACTTCAATGGCCAGAAGATGACCGTGGAAGAATTTGCCACGTTGCTGGCTGCACACTTGGCGGCCCTTTCGCCGCAGGGTTGATCAGCTGAGCCTGTAGCGGCCTTTTCGCGGGCGCGCCCGCTCCCACAGGTTACTCATTGCCCCTGAGGGCAGCACAGAAGCTGTGGGAGCAATTGTCTTGCTCAATTTCTAGCATCTAGCTCGATCCACCTTGTGGGAGCGGGCTTGTCCCGCGAACACCGGCGGAGCCGGTGCCATGCACCGTGTTGGATTCTTCGCGGGACAAGCCCGCTCCCACAGTCCAGTCCAACCCCGCAGGCTAGAGGCTGATGCAGTACCTGGGGAAACAACTGGTTTGATCAAGACCTGAAAGCTGGCGTGATCATGGTTGGAGCGACTGTCTTGCTCAATGTCTAGAATCTGACGCGGTCCACCTTGTGGGGCATGCCCGCGAAGAGGCCAGTACAGGCAATACAAAAACCACTTTAGAATTCGCTGGATTGTCTGTAGCCTTCGGCCTCCGATAATAATCCGCGCCCGCAGAGCGCCGTGGCGGTCAGCATGCCGTCCGGCACCCTTAGCCGATCTGCCAGGGCCGGGTGATACACTTGATTTGACGCGCACGCGCGCCTGCAGGTCCAGCGATCATGACCCAGATTTCCGAACGCCTGTTGGTTCAGGCCCACCTCGACGCCAAACAGCCCAACCCGCTGACTGCTGAGCAGGAGGCCGAATACCGTGCGGCCATCGCTGCCGAGCTGAAGGCGCAGAATGCTGTTCTGGTCGCCCACTATTATTGCGACCCGGTCATTCAGGCGCTGGCCGAAGAAACCGGCGGCTGCGTATCCGACTCGCTGGAAATGGCCCGGTTCGGCAAGAACCACCCCGCCGAAACGGTCATCGTGGCCGGCGTACGCTTCATGGGCGAAACGGCAAAAATCCTCACCCCGGAAAAGCGCGTGCTGATGCCGACCCTCGAGGCCACCTGCTCCCTCGACCTGGGTTGCCCGGTGGAAGAGTTTTCGGCGTTCTGCGACCAGCACCCGGAGCGTACAGTGGTGGTCTACGCCAACACATCGGCTGCGGTAAAGGCGCGCGCTGACTGGGTGGTGACGTCGAGCTGTGCACTGGAAATCGTCGAAAGCCTGATGGACAACGGCGAAACCATCATCTGGGGCCCTGACCAGCACCTGGGCCGGTACATCCAGAAGCAAACCGGCGCCGACATGTTGCTGTGGGACGGTGCCTGCATCGTTCACGAAGAGTTCAAGTCACGTCAGTTGGCCGACATGAAGGCGTTGTACCCAGACGCTGCCATCCTGGTGCACCCGGAGTCGCCAGAAGCCGTGATCGAGCTCGCCGATGCAGTGGGTTCCACCAGCCAGCTGATCAAGGCGGCGCAGACCCTGCCCAACAAGACATTCATCGTCGCCACCGATCGCGGCATTTTCTACAAAATGCAGCAGCTGTGCCCGGACAAGGCGTTTGTCGAAGCCCCAACCGCAGGCAACGGCGCGGCATGCCGCAGCTGTGCGCACTGCCCGTGGATGGCGATGAACACCCTGGAGCGGGTGCTGGATTGCCTGCGTAACGGCACCAACGAGATTTTTGTCGACCCCGCGCTGGTGCCCAAGGCCATCAAGCCGCTGAACCGCATGCTGGACTTTACCCAGGCGGCGCGGCTGAAGCTTTCCGGTAACGCTTGAGGTTGCCGGGGGGCGCAACGCGCCCCCTGAAGCCTCAACGCCCCATCATCTCCTGAACCATGCGCCGCTGCTCCATGATCTCGCGCTGGCGCTGGTCAATCTGTGAGGCCAGCGGGAAATTCCCACCCGCCCGGCGCTTGGCGTAATCCAGCTGCTGGATTGCCTGATCAAAGTCGCCGACCAGCGTGAAGTACTCTGCACGCGCCCGATGCAAGCCGATGGTATTGCCCGATAAACCACGCACCTCGGCCATGTCGTACCACACATCCGGGTCATCCGGCCGACTCTTCACCAGCTCGTTCAACACCTTCTCCGCTTCGGCAGGCTTGTTCTGCTTCACCAGCAGATCCGCACGCACCTGTTTCAGCGGATAATTGCCCGGGTACAGCCCCTGCATCCGCTCGGCGCGCTGCTGCGCATCGGCCAGGCGATTGTTGGTGATGTCCAGGTCGATCTGCGCCAGGTTGTAGGTGATGTCGTTGGGCGCCTTGGCCAGCAGCGGCTTGAGCATTTCCCGTGCTTCGTTCAGCTGGCCGCCCTTGATCTGCGCCAGGGCCAGGCCGTAGCGTGCAGCGTCAAGTTTGGGGTCTTCGTCGAGTTGTGCGCGAAAGCGCTTGGCGGCCAGCCCCGGGGTACCTTCGTAGGTGAGTGCAACCCGGGCACGGATCAGCTGGTAGCGTGCGCTGTCCTCGATGCCGCCTTTGGGTGCCTGGTCGGCGCGGTTGCGGGTGTCGGCGATACGCGATTCGGTCACAGGGTGAGTCAGGAGGAATTCTGGCGGCTTGGCGTCATAGCGATACTGGCGTGCCAGGCGCTCGAACATGGTCGGCATGTTGCGCGGGTCGTAGCCAGCCTTTTCCAGGTTCTGGATCCCGATGCGGTCGGCCTCCTGTTCATTCTGCCGAGAGAAGCGCCGCTGTTCCTGGATGGCCGCCGCCTGCGTACCGGCAATCATGCCGATGCCGGCGTCGCCGGCGCCCCCTGCGGCCAGTACGATGCCGGCCAGCAGCGCCGCCATCATCGGCAGCTGCATGCGTTGCTGGGCCTCGACCCCGCGGGCAAAATGGCGTTGCGACAAGTGCGCCAGTTCGTGTGCCAGCACCGAGGCGTATTCGCCTTCGGTCTGCGCATTGAGGAACAGCCCGCCGTTGACCCCGACGATGCCCCCCGGGGCGGCAAAGGCGTTGAGCTCGCGGCTGTCGATGAGGATGAACTCCAGGCGCCGGTCCTGCAGCTGGCTGGTTTCGGCCAGTTTGTACACGCTGGTTTCGACGTAGTCCTTGAGCTGCGGGTCGTTCAGCTGGTTGACCTGACCACGCAGCAGGCTCAGCCAGGCACGGCCAAGCTGGTGTTCCTGTTGGGGCGAGACGATCGCGGAACTGGCATCACCCAGTGATGGCAGGTCGTCAGCATGGCCGGGTAGGGCCAACAGGCAGGCCAGCGTCAGCAGGGTAGGGCGCAGTAGATTCATGCATGAAACTCGCGTCGGATCAAAGATACCTACTGTAGCGGGCTCACACGTTGGCGACCAGTGGCGCTATCCTAGTCAGCCATGCCAGCAAGCAGTCTGGCAATGCCTCTGGAGACCCTGCGATGAGTGACACCCTGACCTGCGACGCCGAGCTGGACGCCAGCGGGCTGAATTGCCCTTTGCCGCTGCTCAAGGCCAAGATGGAACTCAATCGGCTGGCCAGTGGCGCGGTGCTCAAGGTTATCGCCACAGATGCCGGGTCGCAGCGTGACTTCCGCACTTTCGCGCAGTTGGCCGGTCATACGCTGCTGCAGGAAACGGCCGAGGCCGGTACCTATACCTACTGGCTGCGCAAGGCCTGAGTCTTTCCCAAGGATCGTCAATGTTCAAAGTGCTTCGCGACTGGATGCAGCGCTACTTCTCCGATGAAGAAGCGGTGGTGCTGGCGGTCCTGTTGTTCCTGGCCTTCACTGCCGTGCTCACCCTGGGCGGCATGCTCGCGCCAGTGCTGGCGGGCATGGTGCTGGCGTTCCTGATGCAGGGTCTGGTCAATGCCCTGGAGCGCTTGCGGGTACCGACGCGGCTGGCGGTAATGTTGGTGTTTGCCCTGTTCATGGGGGCGCTGGCGCTGTTCATGCTGGTGCTGGTGCCGCTGTTGTGGCATCAGCTGATCACCCTGTTCAACGAGCTGCCGGGCATGCTCGGTAAATGGCAGTCGCTGTTGTTGCTGTTGCCTGAACGCTACCCTCACCTGGTGTCGGACGAGCAGGTGTTGCACGCCATCGAATCGGTGCGCGGTGAAATCGGCAAGTTCGGCCAGTGGGCACTGACATTCTCGCTGTCCAGCCTGCCGCTGTTGGTCAATGCCATGATCTATCTGGTGCTGGTGCCGATCCTGGTGTTCTTCTTCCTCAAGGATCGCGAACTGATCGGCCGCTGGGTTAGCGGCTACCTGCCGCGCCAGCGCACCCTGCTGAACCGGGTGGGCAACGAGATGAACCGGCAGATTGCCAACTACATCCGTGGCAAGGGCATCGAAATCCTGATCTGCGGCATCGCCACCTACATCGCCTTCATCAGTCTGGGGCTCAATTACGCCGCGCTGCTGGCGTTGCTGGTCGGGCTGTCGGTGGTGGTGCCTTACGTGGGCGCAGTGGTCGTGACCGTGCCGGTGACCCTGATTGCGCTGTTCCAGTGGGGCTGGGGCGACCAGTTCATCTACCTGATGACGGTGTACGCGATCATCCAGGCGCTGGATGGCAACGTGCTGGTGCCGCTGCTGTTCTCCGAAGCGGTGAGCCTGCACCCGGTGGCGATCATTTGCGCGGTACTGCTGTTTGGCGGGTTGTGGGGGTTCTGGGGGATCTTCTTCGCCATCCCGCTGGCAACGCTGATCAAGGCCGTGCTGGATGCGTGGCCCAAGCAGGAGCCTAGCGTTTCACCGATGCTTTGAATGTAATTGGGGCCGCTCTGCGGCCCTTCGCGGGCACGCCCGCTCCCACTGGGCCCTGCACAATTCCTGTGGGAGCGGGCGTGCCCGCGAAGGGCTGCAAGGCAGCCCCATTCAATTTCAAGCCTTGTTCAAGGCTTGGGCGGCCGCCAATACGGCATCTACATGCCCGGGCACTTTCACGCCACGCCATTCCTGGCGCAGCACCCCGTCCTTGTCGATCAGGAAAGTGCTGCGGTCAACGCCCATGTATTCCTTGCCGTACAGCTTCTTCAGCTTGATCACGTCGAACAGCTGGCACAGGGCCTCGTCCTTGTCGCTGATCAGCTCGAACGGGAAGCCTTGCTTGGCCTTGAAGTTCTCGTGCGACTTGATGCCATCGCGTGACACGCCGAACACCGCGGTGTTGGCGGCGGCGAAGGCATCATGCTGGTCACGGAAACCTTGGCCTTCGGTGGTGCACCCGGGGGTGCTGTCCTTCGGGTAGAAGTACACCACCACTTGGCGGCCCTTGAGTTCCGCCAGGCTGACGGTTTGCCCGCTGGTGGCCTGGGCCTGGAAGTCGGCGACAGGTTGGTCGAGTGCTACTGCCATGGTCGGTTTCCTTACATTGGGTTCTGTGGACGCCAAGGCTCGATCAGGGCATCGAGGTTCAGGGCATCGGCAAAGTCCAGGAACTGGTCACGCAACCAGCTGATCTGGGTGCCGGCCGGCAGGATCACGGTGAACTGCGCGTTGAGCATGCTGCTGCCAGTCTGCGGCGCCAGGTAGGTGTCGCAGGTCATGGCTTCCAGCTCGACGCGGTGGTCGAGGAAGAACTGGCACAGCTCGTTGATGATGTCCGGGCGGTAGGCGGCGCTGACGTACGCCACGTAGGGCAGGGCCTGCGGACGCACCTCCTGGTCGGCGCTGCGCACCACGTCGAGGGTCAGGCCATGCTTCTTGCCCAAACCCGGCAGCATGGCTTCAAGGCGCGCCAGGGCGTCCCAGCTGCCGCCTACTTGCAACACCAGGGCGCTGGTCTCGCCGTGGCGGCTCAGGCGCGAGGTAACCACCGCGCAGCGGTTTTCGAAGGCAGCGCGGCTGAGGACGTTGGCCAGCTCCATGGGGTTGGGCCCCAGGGCACTGATGACAAGGAATTGTTCGCGGACAGTGGGGGTGGACATGCAGCATTCCTAAAGCGATGAGCGGTCGGCACAGGACGGGCGAAAGCCTCCTGTCGGCAGGGCCCGGGGCTCGCATGCGAGGTTGTGGACGCTGGCGGGGAGCAAGGTCGACGGCCCGGCGGGCCGCGCTGCACCGATCAAAGCATCAAGGGTAGCGAAATAAGGCGCCGAGGGGAATGCTCCGCCCGCCTGCTTCGCTTGTGCAAGGCCGATGCCCCCAGTACCATTACTGCTCTCTTTTTCCGGCAGGAGCAGTTACATGATTGCGGGCAGTATGGTGGCATTGGTCACACCCATGGATGCACAAGGGCGTGTTGACTGGGGCAGCCTCGACAAACTTGTAGACTTCCACCTGGAAAACGGCACCCATGCGATCGTCGCTGTCGGCACCACCGGTGAGTCGGCCACGCTGGATGTCGAAGAGCACATCCTGGTCATCAAGCACGTGGTCGAGCGCGTCAAACGCAGCGTCAACCCGATTCCGGTCATCGCCGGCACCGGTGCAAACTCCACCACCGAAGCGGTGCACCTGACGCAAAACGCCAAGAACGCTGGCGCCGATGCCTGCCTGCTGGTTGTGCCGTACTACAACAAGCCGACCCAGGAAGGCCTGTACCAGCACTTCAAGCACATTGCCGAAGCCGTCGACATTCCGCAGATCCTCTATAACGTGCCCGGCCGCACCTCCTGCGACATGCAGGCCGAGACCGTGATTCGCCTGTCGAAGGTGCACAACATCATCGGCATCAAGGAAGCCACCGGCGACCTGGCCCGTGCCAAGGCCATTCTGGATGGCGTCGACAGTGACTTCATCGTCCTGTCCGGCGACGACCCGACTGCAGTCGAGCTGATCCTGATGGGCGGCAAGGGCAACATCTCCGTCACGGCCAACGTCGCCCCGCGCGAAATGGCCGACCTGTGCGAGGCCGCCCTTGCGGGCGATGCCGAGAAGGCCCGCGCGATCAACGAAAAACTCATGCCGCTGCACAAAGACCTGTTCTGCGAAGCCAACCCGATCCCGGTGAAATGGGCGCTCGTCGAAATGGGCCTGATGCACAAAGGTATTCGCCTGCCACTGACCTGGCTGAGCGAAGGCTGCCACGAAAAAGTCCGTACTGCCTTGCGCCAGTCCGGCGTACTGGTTTAAGAGGAAGTACACCGCATGAAGCGACTGGCTGGTCTTTCCGCCCTTGCCCTGATTATCTCCAGCACCAGTGGGTGTGGCTGGCTGTGGGGCGAGGATGGCTATTTCCGCGACCGCGGCAGCGATTACCTGCAGGCGCACCCGACTGCGCCCATGCAGCTGCCCCCGGACGCCAGCAACGTCAAGCGTCTTGACCCGCTGCTGCCGATCCCGCGCAATGTCGCCGACGACAACGTTGCTGGCGAGTTCGAAGTGCCTCGCCCGCAACCGTTGACCGGTGGCGCCGCCCAGGTGACCGACTACAGCCTGCAGCGCAGCGGCAGCAGCCGTTGGGTGCTGGCCCAGCATTCGCCTGCCGAAGTGTGGCCGGTGGCCCGCCAGTTCTTCGAGGACAACGGCTTCCGTATTGCTGAAGAGCGCCCGCAGACCGGTGAATTCAACACCACCTGGCAGCGTTTCGACGAGCTGTCGGCATCGCTCGGCCAGCGCCTGGCGAGCACTGCCAGCAGCGGTGACAGCGAAGTGCGCGTGCGTGTGCGCATGGAACCCGGCGTGCAGCGCAACACCTCCGAAGTGTATGTGGTCAGCGTCGAGCGCCCGGCCGGCAGCACTGCCGAGCCTGCGTTCCCGTCCAGCTCCAGCAATACCGGCACCGATGCCCTGCTGGTCGACGAAATGCTTGCCAGCATGAACCGCAGCGCCGAGAAGGGCGGTTCGGTGTCGCTGCTGGCCGCGCGCGATTTCGACGCCCCAAGCCGCGTCAGCCTGAGCGAAGACGGCAGCGGCAACCCGGTGCTGTACCTGGGCTCCGACCTGGACCGCGCCTGGTCTGGCGTGGGCCGTGCGCTGGAGCAGGGTGGCGAATGGCGTGTTGAAGACATCAACCGCAGCCTGGGCCTGTACTACATCAACCTGTCCGAAAAGCCTGACGACAAGCAGAACCAGCCGGGCTTCTTCAGCCGTATGTTCGGCAGCGAGCCGACCAAGGAAGAGCGTGAAGCCCGTGCCGAGCGCTATCAGGTACGCCTGAGCAAGGTGGGTGAGAGCGTGCAGGTCACGGTCGAGAAAAACATCAACACCGTGGCTCCGGCCGATGTCGCCCGCCGTGTGCTGAGCGCCATTCAGGACCACCTGGGCTAAGTGCGCTTCGCGGTACTCGGAAGCGGCAGCCAAGGGAACGGCACGCTGATCGCCAGTGGTGACACCTTCATCCTGGTCGATTGCGGCTTTTCCCTGCGTGAAACCGAGCGGCGCCTGGCGCTGCTCGGGGTTTCTGCAGCTCAGCTCAGTGCAGTGCTGGTCACCCACGAACATGCCGACCACGTGCATGGGGTCGGCTTGCTGTCACGGCGCTACAATGTACCGGTCTACCTCAGCCAAGGGACTTTGCGCGGCATGCGCAAGCCGGTGGAGGTGGCCGGTTTTCTCGCGTGTGGCGAAAGCCTGCGTATCGGCAGCCTGGAAGTAACCGCAGCGCGGGTCGAGCACGACGCCTACGAGCCGTTGCAGTACGTGGTCAGCGACGGCAAGCGGCGCTTTGGCATGCTGACCGACCTGGGCTCTTACGACGCGCTGTTGCTGGAACGTTACCAGGGCCTGGATGCACTGCTGATCGAGGCCAACCACTGCCGCGACCTGCTGGCACGTGGTCACTACCCGGCTTTTCTGAAGCAGCGGGTGGGTGGCATGCAAGGGCATTTGAACAATCACCAGGCTGCGCGCCTGGTGCACGAGTTGGGCTGGAACAACCTGCAACACCTGGTGCTGGCCCACCTCAGCAGCAAGAACAACCTGCCACACTTGGCCCGCCAGTGCTTTGTCGACACCCTCGGGTGTGACCCGGACTGGCTCCAGGTGGCGAATCAGGAACACGGGCTCGACTGGCGCGAAATCGCCTAGCCCAACACCTCAAGCAAGCGGAGCCCAATCATGGAAAAACGCGACGAACTTTACCGCGGCAAGGCCAAATCGGTTTACAAGACCGATGACGCCGACCGCTTGATCCTGCTGTTCCGTAACGACACTTCGGCGTTCGACGGCAAGCGCATCGAACAGCTGGACCGCAAAGGCATGGTGAACAACAAGTTCAACGCCTTCATCATGCAAAAGCTCGAAGAAGCCGGCGTGCCGACCCAGTTCGACAAGCTGCTGGGCGACAACGAGTGCCTGGTGAAGAAGCTGGACATGATCCCGGTCGAGTGCGTGGTGCGTAACTACGCTGCCGGCAGCCTGGTCAAGCGCCTGGGCGTGGAGGAGGGCATCAAGCTGGAGCCGTCCACCTTCGAGCTGTTCCTGAAGAACGACGAGAAGGGCGACCCCTTCATCAACGAATCCCACGTTGTCGCGTTCGGCTGGGGCACCGCCGAGCAGTTGGTGGAAATGAAGAAGCTTTCGTTGAAGGTCAACGAAGTGCTGAGCAAGCTGTTCGATGACGCCGGCCTGCTGCTGGTGGACTTCAAGCTGGAATTCGGCGTATTCCACGGCCAGATCGTGCTGGGCGACGAGTTCAGCCCGGACGGCTGCCGCCTGTGGGACAAAGAAACCCGCAAGAAGATGGACAAGGACCGCTTCCGTCAGGGCCTGGGCGACGTGATCGAAGCCTACGAAGAAGTTGCCAAGCGCCTGGGCGTGCCGCTGTAAGCGGCACGTTCACGCAAGCGCCTGATACCACGCGATTTTTTTTAAAAAAAGGTTTGCGTTTTAAAAGAACGCTGGTATGATGCGCGGCATTGGAGAGATGCCGGAGTGGTCGAACGGGACGGATTCGAAATCCGTTGTACTGGCAACAGTACCTAGGGTTCAAATCCCTATCTCTCCGCCATACAAGATTAAGCCCCTGGAAGCGGAAGCTTCCGGGGGCTTTTTCGTTGCGCCTTACTTTCTCATCATCCCCAACTCAGCATCATCCAGCAGCGCCTTGGCCATCGCGCTCAGGTAATGCGAGGCCCAGATCAGTTTCTGGTCGCCGTCCATCAGGCCGGTGATGATCAGGTCGCGCACGTAACCCATCAGTTCGGACGCCTGTTCGCGGGCGTCCTGGCAGGGGATGCCGGGTTCGATGCGGAACAGCGGGTGGGTGTTGTTTTCGCCTTGGTAGAAGCAGGTCTTGCCGACTGTGGTGGGTTCTGTTGTGTTGTCGGTGGGCATTGTTTTGTTTCCCTGGATTCTGGGTTGCCTGGGGTGGCCTCTTCGCGGGCTCGCCCGCTCCCACAATTTCTGTGCAGTGCGTGACGGCTGTGATGACGCTGTGGGAGCGGGCGTGCCCGCGAAGAGGCCTGACCTGCTAATGCAAGGTGTAAGGCTCTGTGGGTAAATGCGGCCGCATCTGCAACTGCATCAACGCCGACTCGACCAGCCCCTGTACCGCTTCCATTTCATGGATCACGGCCTGCATCACCATCGAGCTGTGGGCGGTAGGTTTGAGTTGCACGGATTGGCGGGCCACGGACAGGGCGCAGAGTACGTACTCTGAGGACTGGACCAGGGTGTCTTGCAGGATCTGGGTGGAATGGGGGGAGTAGGGTGGATCGGGGACTGTCTTGCGCATGTAAGCTCCTTGGGTGGTGGAGCCGCCTGGCAACGCTGTCAAACGAATGGAGGCAGCTATACATGGGTTGACAGACCGGTATACCCAAGGACCCGGCGCACACGAATGTGCCCCATGCACAGCTGCCATCAAGCGCTGCAACGGAAACTTGAGTAATCGGCCTGTCAAAGCCGGTCGCTGATTTCACAACGACGAGCCGAGACTAGAGCGCGACCGAATCCGTCGCAACCGTTTGAGCGGGTTGGCAGTATGTTTGGGAAACGCCCTACAAGGAAGGGGATAATTCTGAGTACAAGTTGTAGGACGGATTTCTACCAATACATCAGACAGGCCTCCCGCAACATTTTGTCTTGAACTGCTAATGGCACCTTGGGCTACAATGCGGCTCTCTAATACGCCACTCACGCCCAGGCCACACGCCGTAATGATTACGCGCGCTGGGCGATGACCTCTTCCTGACATGGATTCGTTGGATGGTTCGCGCCGTGCTGGTCTACCCCTACGCCCTTCGCTGGACGGCTGAATTGTCGTCTGCGACCAGTGCTGCGCCCTCTCTGACAAGCCCGCACAACTTCGAATGCTGCCGCCAATTCCTGGCTGCGGCAGGCGGCTGTGCGCCCCACCGAAAATGGAGTGCTCCACTTGCGTAAGAAATTCGTCGCGTCCCTTCTGGCGGTCGCCATCGCCTCTACCACGGCCTGTGCACAGCTCGGGATCAGCAAAGAGCAAGCGGGCACCGTGATCGGTGGCCTGGCCGGTGTGGCCATTGGCTCGACCATGGGCAGTGGCAACGGCAAGATCGCCGCCGCGCTGATCGCCGGTGGCATTGGTGCCTACGTGGGCAACCGCATCGGCCACATGCTGGACGAGAAGGACCAGCAGGCCCTGGCGTTGCGCACCCAGGAAGTGCTGAGCCAGCAGCAAACCACTGCCAGTGCCCAGCCAGTGACCTGGAAGTCCGACCACTCCGGCGCCACCGCGCAGATCGTACCGGGCAAGGAATACACCAAGACCAAGCAGGTCGAGGTCAAGCGCGCGCCAAAGATCCAGGCGGTGCCGTCGATGAAGCTGATCAACGAGCCGTATGTGACCATCAGCGACAACCTCAACGTGCGCGCTGCGCCTAACCAGACTGGCGAGAAGGTCGGCAGCCTGAAGAACCACACCGAATTCACCGCCGTGGGCTCCACCGGTGACTGGATCCTGGTCGGCCGCAAGGGTGTGACCGTGGGCTATGTGCACAAGAACTACGTCGAGCCCAAGGCCCAGGCCGTGGCCAAGCGCGTCACCCCGGCGGTGAACCTGGACGAGCTGGACGTTGCCGCCAGCAAGGAAACCCAAGGCTTCGACCTGGACTCGATCCAGTCGCTGCCGACCCAGACGGTCGCCGCAGAAGCCGCCTGCCGCCCGGTTACCGTCAGCCTGAAATCGCAAAGCGGGCAGACCGAGCAAGAGCAGAACACCTTCTGCAAACAAGCCAACGGCACCTGGGAACTGATCTGAGGAATACCATGAAAAAGCACGCGCTCGCGCTGGCTGTGATCGGCGCTTGTGGTCTGGTACCGCAGGCGGTCGCCCACGAGCTGGCCTTCTCGAAGAAAGACAACATCAAGGTCGAAGTGCCTGGGGACGCAACCAACTGGTGCAAACCCGAGGTCGAAATGACCATCACCCGCCCGGCCTGGGACAACCAGGAACTGCTGTCGGGCCTGCTGACCAAACTGCCATTCGTGTTCGCCAAGGACTGCTCAAGTGCCAAGGTGAGCTGGAAAGCGGTCGATGCCAAGGGCACCTTGTACGCCAGCGGCTCGGGCAATGCCAGCAACCTGGGCCTGGTGACCTTGGCCGCCGCGCCTGCCGCCGCTGCCCCTGCGCCGGCTGCCCCTGCGCCGGCTGCAGCAGCTGCGCCAGTGCCGGCACCTGCGCAGCCAGAAGCCCCGGTTGCTGCTCCGGCTTCAGCACCTGCAGCCGAGCCGGCTCCGGCGGTAGTTGAAGCCGCACCCGCGAAGGCGGAAGCTGCCCCGGCTCCCGCGCCTGCCCCAGCCGTAGCTGCAGCACCGGCCCCAGCGCCGGCCGCCGAGGCCCCAGCCGCCCCGGTTGCACCGCCCATCCCGGCCCCTGCGGCCGCAGTAGCCGCAGCGCCCACCTCCGATTTCGGCCGCTCCGTAGTCCTGGCAAACCGCAACCTGATGCAGGTAACGGATGCCGCGGGCTGCAAATGGGTACTCAGCACATCGATCATCAGCGACGGCGACACCCTGTCGTTCGGCACCACGCCGGCCATGCCGTGCCCAGCGTCCGGCTTTGGCGAAGGCAACTTCGAAAAAATCAGCTGGAAGGCTGTGGGCACCTATCGTGGCGATAACTGGAACCGTGTCTACGCGCACCCAAGCGGCTTGATCTTCAACAAGAACCTTGAGCCTGCGGTCAAGAACAAGGCGGTGTCCTACCTCACCCCGGAAGCTGACCAAGCGGCTTTCCTGGTAGGCGAAATCCCCAGCCGGCAGATGAAGGTGTACCTGACCTTCAGCCGTGGCAGCTACGGCGTGCTGCGCCCGTTCAGCGGCGACCCTTATTACGTGGCGGTCACACAGGACGAGTCGTTTGCCCTCGATGCAGCCAAGTACAAGGAAGCCGCGCTGGAAGTCTTCGACCTGATCAAGACCACCTCGCCAACCACCACCGATGTGGCCAACTTGTTCATCGTCAAGGACATCTCGGCGATATCGACCAACATCTGGGGTAACGACGAGCAGAAAATCGTCCGCAACCGCATCGGCATCAACCGCCAGGGCCTGTTCTTCGATGTGCGCGACGGCGCCAACTGGGCGGTGCAGCGTGAGCAGCAACGTGTGCGTGAAGAACGCCAGCGTCAGCAGGAACTGGCCCGCGTGCATACCCGGGTGCTGGAGCGTTACCAACAGCTGCAGGACGGCATGAGCGATTTCAAAGGGCGCGAAACCGAAGCCCTGGCGCAAATGGCCGGCATCAAGGTGCGCTTCGCTTCGCCGTTGGCTCAGCAGAATCCGTCGAGCTCGGCCAGCGTGGCGCCGATGATGGTGCACGTGACCGGGAAGCAGGGTGACTTCTACACCATCGACTTCCCGAGCAAGGGGCGCCTGGTGGCGGACGAAGAATACAGCGAGGGCTGGTACGTGACCCAGGTGGCCAACGCCACGCCGTACTTCCCGCTGGACGACGGCCGCGCCGTGCCCACCTACCGTGCCTACAGCGCCGGTGAACCCGAGGCGTGCAAGCAGGATCACTGTGCCGACCGCGTGTCGTTCGGTGCCGTGCTGGCCAAGGAATTCCCCAACGCCGGTATCGATTTCAGCTGGACCCCCGAGGTCTCCCAAAAGTACGTGAACGACTGGAACAACGCTTCCGCGATGGTCCAGTGAGGCAAACACCATGATCAAACAGATGAACAAGAAGCAGCTGCTGATTGGCGGTGTGGCCGCGGCGGTGCTGGTGCTCGGCGGTGGTTACGCAATGGTCGCCAGCTCGGGCAAGAAGGCTGCACTGGCCTACTATGACGAATTCAAGGAGCGCTACTTCCTCGAGGACGTGCTGTCCGAGGGCGATGTTTCCTATTCGGCATTCTCCGGCAACCTGACGGTGGACGACCCGGAAATCCGCGTGGCGGCGGCGCAGACCAATGGTGCCCAGCAGTTCTTGCGCGGCCTGTCGGGCCTGATGGAGTCGGTACAGGGTAGTTCGGCTACCGAGGGCCTGGCGGGTTGGGCCAAGTACCAGCTCAACGCCAGCCACAATGCGGCCGGGGTCTACCTGAAGGCCGACGCACTGAAGCTGGCTCACGACGGCGACAGCAAGGATGGCAGCATCCACATTCAGCTGCTGGGCATGCAAATGGCCAACCCGTTCGTTGCCAGCAAAGGCGCCGAGGTGGTGCTGGTTGCGGATGTCAGCGACGAAATCCAGCCGCGTGCCGAACTGACGGCCAATGGCCGCGCGACCCAGTCGGACTTTGACTGGGGTGCCAACATGGCGGTGCGCCAGCCGCTGACCGGCGCGTTCCTGGTCAGCAGCACCGGTGATTTCGGCACCACGGTCGACCTGGACTTCACCATCAAGCGCTCCAGCGATGGCGAAGGTTCGATGGCCTTTGTGGTAACCCACCGCAACGACGGCTCCAAGGTGGGCGAGATCGTCCGCAAGGCCGACTTCCAGTCGCTGCCAGAGCTGGATGATGTAGAAGCCCAGCTCAAGAGTGCCTTGAGCGCGATGCTGATTGGGGCATACAGCCCGTACTCCGGCCAGGCGGTGTTGGCTGAAGCGGTAAGCGGCTTTGCCCGTAAGGCCAAGGTCGAGAACTACTCGGTGAGCTACAGCGGCTTCAAACCGCTGAAAGAGGCTTTTGCCGACTACCAGCAGCAAGTCCCGAAAGCCAAGTTCGCCGCGTTCTGTGAAGAAGTTGGCTTGTCGTCATGGAGCAGCGATTTCGGCACCAAGGGCAAGAACCACAGCGACTCGGAATGTGCCATCGGCCAGAAGCTGGTCGAGGATGGCACGTTCGAAGAGCAGTACACCTTCAAAGAAGGCAAGAGCCTGTTTGCGGCGTTGTTCGTGAGCAAGGCGTATCAGCTGGAAACCAATTGATGGCGTGATGGCTGTTTGAGTAAGCCCCTGGTGACGGTGAGTTGCCAGGGCTTATTCAATCGCTGTGTGGTGGCGCTCTTCGCCGGTAAGAATCCGGCGGTGTTCTTCGATACGCCAGTCTTCAACACGTGTCTCGTGCTTGGGAAATTTCCTGCAACAGCAACGTGTTGTTGCACGCCTGCAACAAACTTGTGCTACTCGCGACTTGGATCCAATGCTCAGGTTCTGTATGATCCCGCCGCCATCAGACGATGGCCGAAGATGATTCATTTAAAGGACTGAGTAATGAAAAAGCTGTTCAAGGCCACCGTAGCCGTTGCTGTCGTATCGGGTGTTGCCCTGCTGTCGGGTTGCACTGGCCAGGTCTACAACCAACCAAAAAACTGCACCTACGACTATCTGTTCCACCCTTCGGTTTCCATCTCCAAGATCATCGGTGGCTGCGGCCCGATCGATAAACTGCCTCAGCAGCAGTAATCTTGGCGGTACCCTGATCGCGACGCTTGCGGCGTGATCCAAGGCCCCCGGTCATGCATATGGCCGGGGGTTTTTGTTTTTGACGTGACAAACTGCCGCTGGGGCAACCGGTCGCCTTGACGCTCCGCCCTGCAATTTGTTTGTGCTGGCATTTCAGATACAATCGGAAAAACGATTCAGCCTCGTCGGTCAATTCGACGAAAGGCCGAGTCGTTTTCTGGTTCTCTGGCTGCTGAACAATGATCAATAACAAGACTGCGCTGAAGAACACGCTTTACCTGGGCCAGCCACAGGCCCTCCCTCTGTTCTTATGACTGGAATTGATCAATGTTCAAGAAAGCTGGCAAGACCTTGCTGGGTCTGGCTGTCGCTGCAAGCTTCATGCAAGCGCACGCCGCAGAAACCAAGAAAGTAGACGTGCTGCTGGTCGGCGGCGGCATCATGAGCTCGACCCTGGCCGTGTGGCTGCACGAGCTGGAGCCAAGCTGGTCGATGGAAATGGTCGAGCGCCTGGACGGCGTCGCCGAAGAAAGCTCCAACGGCTGGAACAACGCCGGTACCGGCCACTCGGCGCTGGCCGAGCTGAACTACACCCCGGAAGATAAAGACGGCAACGTCAACATCTCCAAGGCCATCGAAATCAACGAAGCCTTCCAGATTTCCCGCCAGTTCTGGTCGTGGCAGGTACGCCAGGGCGTGCTGAAGAACCCGCACTCGTTCATCAACACCACCCCGCACATGAGCTTCGTGTGGGGCGATGACAACATCAAGTTCCTCAAGAAGCGTTACGACGCGCTGCAGGCCAGCCCGCTGTTCCGTCCGATGCAGTACTCCGAGGACCACGCGCAGATCGCCAAGTGGGTCCCGTTGATGATGGAAGGCCGCGACCCGAACCAGAAGCTGGCCGTGACCTGGACGCCAATCGGTACCGACGTAAACTTTGGCGAGATCACCCGCCAGTTCGTTGGTCACCTGCAGACCCAGAAAGGCTTCGACCTGAAGCTGTCCAGCGAAGTGCAGGATATCAGCCGCAACAAGGACGGCTCCTGGCACGTCGAGTACAAGAACCTGAAGGACGGTACCGAGTCGGCCACCGACGCCAAGTTCCTGTTCATCGGTGCCGGCGGCGGCGCGCTGAAGCTGCTGCAGAAGTCGGGCATCCCGGAAGCCAAGGAATATGCAGGCTTCCCGGTGGGTGGCTCGTTCCTGGTGACCGAGAACCCGACCGTGGCCATGCAGCACATGGCCAAGGCCTACGGCATTGCCTCGACCGGTGCGCCACCCATGTCGGTACCGCACCTGGACACCCGCGTGCTGGACGGCAAGCGCGTCATCCTGTTTGGCCCGTTCGCTACCTTCTCGACCAAGTTCCTGAAGAACGGTTCTTACCTGGACCTGCTGAGCAGCACCACCACCCACAACGTGTGGCCGATGACCAAGGTGGGTATCGACCAGTATCCGCTGGTCGAGTACCTCGCTGGCCAGCTGATGCTGTCTGACGATGACCGCTTCGAAGCCCTGCGCACCTACTTCCCGAATGCCAAGAAGGAAGACTGGCGCCTGTGGCAGGCCGGCCAGCGTGTGCAGATCATCAAGCGTGATGCCGACAAGGGCGGCGTGCTGAAGCTGGGTACCGAAGTGGTGGCTTCCGAAGACCGCACCATCGCGGGTCTGCTGGGTGCCTCGCCAGGTGCTTCGACCGCTGCGCCGATCATGCTGAACGTGCTGGAGACGGTGTTCAAGGAGAAGGTCGCTACCCCAGAGTGGCAGGCCAAGATCAAGGAAATCGTGCCGAGCTACGGCACCAAGCTGAACGACTCGGCAGCGGCCACCCAGAAAGAGTGGAACTACACCGCTGAAGTGCTGCAGCTGGAGAAGCCGCCAGTGATCGACGCCAGCGTTGACTTCGGTGGCGCCGCAAGCGAGCCGGTTGAAAGCAAGCCTGAGAACGACATGGCGCTGTAATCGGCCATTGTTGTGAAAGAAGCCACGGGGGTGACCTCGTGGCTTTTTTTTGCCTGTTCTGGCCGCTTCGGGGCGAACCCGCGCTCACAGGTTTACCCCGGCGCCGAGGCAACATCATCTCTGGCGCAGGATGCACTCCAGCAGACCAGGAAACCGCTGGTCCAGCATTTCGCTGCGCAGTGAATTCATATGGGTCGTCCCCACATTGTGGGTATGCACCAACCCCGCATCCCGCAGCACGCGGAAGTGGTGGGACATGCTCGACTTCGGCCGCCCCCCGTCCAGCTCGCCACAACTGGCTTCGGCGACACGGGCCAGATGACGGACGATTTCCAGGCGCACGGGGTCGCTGAGCGCATAGAGCAGGCGTTCAAGGATCAGGTCTTCAGCGTTGGGATGTTTATAGGCTCGCATGGCCGACATGATAACGGGGGTTTCATTAATTGCCATAGTTCGATTATGATCGAACAACAGAATTCAAATGAACCCGGAGTTTTCCCATGTCCGCACTGTTCGAACCCTATACCCTCAAAGATGTCACCCTGCGTAACCGCATTGCCATTCCGCCAATGTGCCAGTACATGGCCGAAGACGGCATGATCAATGACTGGCACCATGTGCACCTGGCCGGCCTGGCCCGTGGCGGTGCCGGCCTGCTGGTGGTCGAGGCGACTGCCGTGGCACCAGAAGGGCGCATCACCCCCGGTTGCGCCGGTATCTGGAGCGATGCCCACGCCCAGGCGTTCGTACCGGTGGTGCAGGCCATCAAGGCCGCAGGTTCCGTGCCGGGTATCCAGATCGCCCACGCCGGGCGCAAGGCCAGCGCCAACCGCCCATGGGAAGGTGATGACCACATTGCCGCCGACGATGCGCGCGGCTGGGAGACCATCGCCCCGTCCGCCATCGCCTTTGGCGCGAACCTGCCGAAAGTGCCACGCGAAATGACGCTTGGCGACATCGCCCGGGTCAAGCAGGACTTCGTCGATGCCGCCCGCCGTGCGCGTGATGCCGGCTTCGAGTGGATCGAACTGCACTTTGCCCACGGCTACCTGGGCCAGAGCTTCTTCTCCGAGCACTCCAACAAGCGCACCGATGCCTACGGTGGCAGCTTCGACAACCGCAGCCGCTTCCTGTTGGAAACCTTGGCAGCAGTACGTGAAGTGTGGCCAGAGAACCTGCCGCTGACCGCACGGTTTGGCGTATTGGAATACGATGGCCGCGATGAGCAAACCCTGGAAGAGTCGATCGAACTGGCGCGCCGTTTCAAGGCCGGTGGCCTTGACCTGCTGAGCGTGAGTGTCGGCTTTACCATTCCCGAGACCAACATCCCGTGGGGCCCGGCGTTCATGGGGCCGATTGCCGAGCGTGTGCGCCGTGAGGCGAAGCTGCCGGTGACCTCGGCGTGGGGCTTTGGCACGCCGCAACTGGCGGAAGGGGCACTGCAAGCCAACCAGCTGGACCTGGTGTCCGTGGGGCGTGCACACCTGGCCGACCCGCACTGGGCGTACTTCGCCGCCAAGGAACTGGGGGTGGAGAAAGCCTCCTGGACGTTGCCGGCGCCTTATGCGCACTGGCTCGAGCGTTACCGCTGAGGCTTGGAGGGGCTGCTTTGCAGCCCATTCGCGGGCAAGCCCGCGCCCACAGACGCCACAGGTTTCAGATACTGCACCCTCTTTGTGGGAGCGGGCTTGCCCGCGAAGGGGCCGGTAAAGGCTAAAACCGGTCCAGTCGGTATGCACCCATTTCAGGCCCACCAGCCTGCCCAGCCAACCGCCCCACCCATTCCGCCGTCACCGCTGCCTGGGTCAACCCCAGGTGTTGATGCCCAAACGCCAACAGCACCCGCCCATCGCAGACCCTGTCGATCACCGGCAGCGAGTCCGGCAACGAAGGCCTGAAACCCATCCACGGTGTTGCTCCTTCGACGCTCAAGTCATGCCGGAACAACCCCTTGCTCAACCGGTGCAACTGCCACGCCCGCTGCATGCTCGGCGGTGCCTGCAGCCCGGCAAACTCCACTGTGCCAGCCAGGCGCAAACCTTCGGCCATGGGCGTCATGATGAATTTGCGCTCAAGCGAGGTGACTGCAAACGGCAGGCGCTGGTGCTCACCCGGCAACATCAGGTGGTAGCCGCGTTCTGTGTCCAGCGGCACCCGCTTGCCGGTCAGCGCGGCGGTCAGTTTCGCAGAGTGGGCACCACAGCTGACAAGCACCTGGCGGGCATTGAGCGTGCCTTGGTCGCTGGCAAGGCTCACGCCGGCACTGTGCAAATGCCCGCCATCGACCTGCGCCTGGACAAAGCGCACCCCACTGGCCTTGGCCGCTTCGAACAATTCGCACACCACCCGATAAGGGTCGATGAAGTGCCCCGTGCGCGGGAAGAACAGCCCGCCCAACAATGACGGGCTGAGTTGCGGCGCCGCTTCGCGCACGGTTTCGGCCGACCAGAAGTCCACCGGCACCGCCTGCTGTTGCATGCGTGTGCGCAACGCCTCCAGCGCCTGGCGTGACTCAGGCTTCTCGAACACCAGCAACGAACCATCCTCTTGAAACAATTCGCTGCGCCCGATCGAGCCCAACAGCCGTTGCCAGGCGCCCAGGCTGCCTTCGTTCAGCGTACGGATGCCAGCCACGCTGCGCTGGAACGGCGCCGGGCGCAGGTTGAGCAGCAGCCGGGTGAACCACGGCATGGCCTTGGGCAGGTATTTCCAGTCCAGGCGCAGCGGCCCCATGGGGTCGAGCAGCATGCGAGGCAGGCGCTTGAGGATCGACAGGTCGGCAATCGGGAACACTTGCTCGGTTGCCAGGTGCCCGGCATTCCCGAAGGACGCACCAAGGCCGGGCGCCTGGCGGTCGACCAGGGTTACCCGACGGCCCTGGCGGGCCAGTTGCAAGGCGCAGGCGACGCCGACGATGCCTGCGCCGACCACGGCAATATCGGTTTCAGCGGTTTCGAGCATGCTCAGCCTTCCCGTTTACCGTCTAGCAGGCGCCGCAGCTGCAGCGGGTTGCCGTGTTTCAACGCCTGCGGCAGCAGCGCATCGGGGAAGTCCTGATAGCAAACCGGGCGCAGGAAACGCAGGATCGCCGCGGTGCCCACCGAGGTGGTGCGGGCATCCGAGGTGGCCGGGAACGGGCCGCCATGCACCATCGCATCGCAGACCTCGACACCGGTCGGCCAGCCATTGACCAGAATGCGCCCGGCCTTGCGCTCAAGGGTGGGGAGCAGGGCGCGAGCGCTGTCGATGTCGGCCTCGTCCAGTTGCAGGGTGGCGGTCAGCTGACCTTCCAGGTGTTCGGCTACCTGGCGGACCTGCTCATCGTCGGTGCAGGCAACGACCAGCGACGCTGCACCGAACACTTCAGCCTGCAACGCCGGGTCGGCGAGAAACGCTTCGGCCTGGGTCACGAACAACTGTGCCTGGCACTGGTTGGAGCCCTGATCGGTTTGGCCACTGGCGATGGTTTGGGCACAGGGGTTGTCTGCCAGGGCTGCGATACCGGCCTGGTAGGCACTGAAAATGCCGGGGGTGAGCATGGTTTGGGCGGGGGCCTGCTGCACGTAACCGGCGGCTGCAGTGATGAACCGCTGCAGTGCCGGCCCCTGCCGGGCGATTACCAGGCCAGGGTTGGTGCAGAACTGGCCGGCGCCCTGGGTCAGCGAGGCGACGAAACCTTGTGCCAGTGCTTCGGCACGGGTTTGCAGAGCGGCGTCGAACAGGAACACCGGGTTGATCGAACTCATTTCGGCATACACCGGGATGGGCTCCGGGCGCGCCTGGGCGGCTTGGCACAGCGCCATGCCACCGCTGCGCGAGCCGGTGAAACCAACGGCCTTGATACGCGGGTCGCTGACCAGGGCAACGCCCACTTCGCGGCCCGAGCCATAAAGCAGCGAGAACACACCCTCCGGTAAGCCGCACTGCTTCACCGCTTGCGCCACCGCCTGGCCGACCAGCTCACTGGTGCCGGGGTGGGCACTGTGGGCCTTGACCACCACGGGGCAGCCAGCGGCCAATGCCGACGCGGTGTCACCACCGGCCACCGAGAAGGCCAGCGGGAAATTGCTGGCGCCGAACACGGCGACTGGCCCCAGGGCCACCTGGCGCTGGCGCAGATCAGCGCGGGGGAGGGGCTGGCGCTCAGGCAGGGCGCTGTCGACCCGCACGTCCAGCCATTCGCCGGCCCGCACTACACGGGCAAAGGTGCGTAGCTGGGTGCAGGTACGACCACGCTCGCCCTGAATGCGCGCCTTGGGCAGACCGGTTTCGGCCACGGCGCGGTCGATCAGGGCATCGCCGAGGGCCTCGATCTGTGTGGCGATGGCTTCAAGGAAGTCTGCTCGTTGTTCGAGCGAGGTTTCGCGGTAGGCGTCGAATGCCGCCCAGGCCAGCGCGCAGGCCTGGGCCACGTGTTCGCCGGTGCCGCCGAGGTAGGCCGGCTCCAACGTCTGACCGGTGGTTGGGTCGATGGCACGGATGGCGTCGCGGCTGCCGGTTACCGGCCTCTGGCCGATCAGCAGGTTGCCTGTGAGGGGCATGTAGCCTCCTTGGAAATCTAATGCAGATGCATGGGGGGATTACGACCCCTGTAGGAGCGGGTTCACCCGCGAACACCGGCGAAGCCGGTGCCATGCACCGGGTCGCCTGATTCGCGGGCACGCCCGCTCCCACAGGGAGAGCAGTGGCTGCTCAGGCGATGTTCTGCTCGGCCGACCAGCTGGCGTACCAGCTGCGGAACAGCGCGTACTGCTGTTCGGCATAGTTGCGCTGGGCATCGGTCAGCACGTCGGTTTCGTTGAAGTGCAGGCTGTACTCGCGGTCGCCGTTGAGCACCATCAAGTGCTTGTAATACAACACCAGGTCGCAGCCCTCGTCGAACGACGACAGTACCGCCAGCGCCGCTTCCAGCTCGCGCGCCAGGCGCCGGGCCCGGGCGTCGCCTTTGGCGGCCTGTTTGCTCAGGCTCACCAGTTGCAACACTTCGCGCGGCAGCGCATTGCCGATGCCGGTGATGGCGCCGGTGGCGTTGCAGTTGACGAAGCCATGCACCACCTGGGTGTCGACACCGACCATCAGGGTGACATCGTCATCCTTGGAGGTGATGTGCTCGGCGGCATAGCGCAGGTCGGCGCCGCCGCCGAACTCCTTGAAACCGATCAGGTTGGGGAACGCGCTACGCAGTTCGAAGAACAGGTCGGCGCGGGTGGCAAAGCCGTAGTAGGGGCTGTTGTAGATCACCGCCGGCAGCTTCGGCGCGGCAGCCAGGATGGCCGAGAAGTGATGCTTCTGGGCGATCAGCGAGGCGCCGCGGCTGAGCACGCGAGGGATGACCATCAGGCCGGCGGCACCGACCTTGGCGGCGTGGGCGGCATGCGAAACCGCCTCACGGGTGTTTACCGCGCCCGTGCCGACGATGGTCGGAATGCCGGCGGCCACCAGGCGCGCCACGCCTTCCTGGCGCTCGGCCTCGGTCAGCAGTGGCCAGTCGCCCATCGAGCCGCAGTACACCACCGCGCTCATGCCGGCTTCGATCAGTTCGCGGCCCTTGCGCACCAAGGCGTCGAAGTCCGGCTTGCGCTCGGCGGTGCATGGGGTCATCAGGGCGGGCATGGTGCCGGTGAAAATGTTGTTGGTCATTGTTGTTACTCCTGGCGAAATTGGGTTTGGTCAAAAGGCCGGGGGCTCAGATGCCCCAGGCGAACGGGTCCTGTTCGTCGATCAGCAGGGTGCTGTCGGCGGTCATGTGGGCGCGGCCGGTGATGAACGGTCGAATACGCTCGCCGTCACGCTCGTAACGGCCGTGAAACTGGCTGCCGGTGATGCTGGCCTGCACCCAGGTCTGGCCTTCGGCGAGCGTGCCGTCGGCAGCCAGGCAGGCCAGCTTGGCGCTGGTGCCGGTGCCGCACGGTGAGCGGTCGTAGGCCTTGCCCGGGCACATCACGAAGTTGCGGCTGTCGGCGTTGGCGTCGTCGGCGAACAGCTCGACATGGTCGATGGGCGCGCCGTTTTCGCCGGTGATGCCTTGGGCTGCGAGCGCCTTGAGCATGGCCCAGGTGTACTCGGTCAACAGCTCGCGGTTATCCAGCTCGATGCGCTGGCCGTGTTCGGCAACGAGGAAGAACCAGTTGCCGCCCCAGGCGATGTCGCCGTGCACTACGCCATGGCCGGGCACGTCCACCGCAACCTGTTGGCGGTAGCGGTAGGAGGGCACGTTGCCGATGGTGATGGCGCCGTCGTCGTGCAGGGTGGCGCTGACCTGGCCGACCGGGGTGTCGATCTTGTGCACACCCGGTGCGATCAGGCCCAGGTACTGCAACGAGGCGACCAGGCCGATGGTGCCGTGACCGCACATGTTCAGGTAGCCGGCGTTGTTGAAGAAGATCACGCCGCAGGTAGCGTCGGCCGATACCGGCGGGCAGTACAGCGCGCCAACCAGCACATCGTTGCCGCGTGGCTCCAGCAGGCAGGCGCGGCGCCATGGGTCGTGCAGCTCGCGCAGTTCGTCGCGCTGTTCGGCCATGCTGCGGCCGTGCAGTTGCGGAAAGCCCTTCATCACCAGGCGGGTCGGTTCGCCGCCAGTGTGGGAGTCGATGACGTGAATCTGTTTCATGGGCTTGTCCCTTGCGTAAAAGATCAGGAAGCGACGGCAGCAGGGCGGCCGGTATAGGTTTCAGCGCAGGCTTCGCTTTCGTCCTCGCCTTCCAGGCGCACCAGGTGGGCAGGCACGCCAGTGGCCGCGCCCCAGTAGTAGATACCCAGCGCGCAGGCCGCCACGGCCACGGTGTCGAGCGGGTGGCCGATTACCCCCAGGCCGCCGAAACTGCCCAGCCACGACAGCAGGATGGTCAGCGCATAGAACCCGATCAGCCACGCCGACGAGCGAACTTGCTGGGCCAGCGAAAGGTGCTGGGTGGGCACGAAGCGGCTGCACAGCAGGTACAGCACGAACATCACGATTTGCAGGGCCAGCAGCCACGACACGGTGTTCCAGCCCGACCAGTACACGATCAGCGCAGCGATGATGAACGACAGCGGGCCGAGCACGGCCATGCCCTTGACCCGGAACGGGCGCGGCATGTGTGGTGCATTGCGGCGCAGGGCGGCGACGCTGACCGGCGCTACCGCGTAGCTCAGTACCAGCGCTGCGGACACCACGTTGATCAGCGCTTCCCACGATGGGAACGGCAGGGTCCAGAACACCGACAGGCCAAATGTCAGCCACAGGGCCGGGCGCGGGATGCCGGACTCTGCATCGATGCGGGTGAAGTACTTGAAGAAGGTGCCGGTCTGCGCCCAGCCATAGATCACGCGCGGGGTGGCGTTCATGTAGATGTTGCCGCAGCCGCTTGGCGAGATCACTGCGTCGGCCACCACCAGGTAGGCGAGCCAGCCCACACCCAGCGCCAGGGCGATGTCACGGTAGGGCAGGGCCAGTTCCTTGGTCACGCTGGCCCAGCCGTTGGCCAGCATTTCGGTCGGCACGCTGCCGAGGAAGGCCAGTTGCAGCAAGGCGTAGATCGCGGTGGACAGCAACACCGAAAGAATCAGCGCAATCGGGATGGTGCGCTGCGGGTTCTTGACCTCGCTGGCCACCGAAATGATCGGCGTCAGGCCCAGGTAGGCGAAGATGATGCCGCCAGCGGATACGGCCATTTCCACGCCGGACAGGCCGAACGGGGCAAAGCCCTGGACCTCGAAGTTTTCTGGCTTGAAGAAAGTGAACAGCACGCCGATCACCAGCAGCGGCACGATGAACTTGAACACGCTGACCAGGTTGTTGGCCTTGGCGAAGGTTTTCACGCTGCGGTAGTTGAGGAAGAAGAACAGGCCCAGCAGGGCGAACTGCACCAGCCAGCCGAGCACGGTCGGGTCGCTGGAGCCGGCCTTGGTCAGCCCGGGGAACCAGGCGGCGGCGTATTGGCGCGAAGCGACCACTTCGATGGCGATCAGGCTGGAGAAGGCGATCAGGGTGATGAAGCCCATCAGGTAGCCGAGCAGCGGGCCGTGCGAGTACACCGGGTAGCGCACCACGCCACCGGCGCGGGGCAAGGCGGCGCCCAGTTCGCAGTAGACGATGCCCAGTAGCAGGACGGCAAAGCCGCCAAGGAACCAGGAGAGGATGCCAGCCGGGCCGGCGATGGCCGAGACATGGCTGGCGGCGAACAGCCAGCCCGAGCCGAAGATAGCGCCTAGGCCGATGAAGGTGAGGTCCAGCAGTGATAACTGTTTCTTGAATTTGCCTGACATGGGTTCGCCTTTTTGTTGGTTATTGGATAGGCAGGTCTGATGTCACGAGATGCGGCTTTTGGGGCCGCGCTCTTGTAGGACTTGGGCGGCTTGCGTGGGGCATAGAGTGAACCGGTCGGGGCGACGGTTCTTGATGGTTTTCTGCAAGGTGGATGACGAAATCGGCACAGTTGCAAAAAATGCTGGCGGTCAGGGTGGGCTGGTGGATAGGCTGTAGGCCACACCGCACAAGGCCTGTAGGAGTGTGTTGAGAGCGCCGGCCTCTTCGCGGGCATGCCCGCTCCCACAGGTACGGCGCAGAATTCGAAATGTGTGGAGGACCTGTGGGAGCGGGCGAGCCCGCGAAAGGGCCTGCCCAGCCAGCAGAGAACCGACAGATGACCGACACCTCCCTGGCAACCCTCTACCAGTCTCTCGACCAGCACCGCCCCGCCAGCCTCGAGGCCCTGCTCGCCGGTGTATCGCTGCTGCTGCCGATTCTCGACGCCATTCCCAACGCCGCAATCTTCATCAAGGACCCGGCCGCCCGCTACGTGCTGGCCAACACCACCTTGGTCCAGCGCTGCGGCCTCAAGCGCCTGCAACCGCTGCTGGGCAAGACCAGTGCCGAAGTGTTCCCGGCACAGCTGGGCCCCGGCTACACCGAGCAGGACCGCCGGGTGCTCAAGGAAGGGATGGTGCTGGAGGACCAACTGGAACTGCACCTGTACGGCAGCCGTGAACCCGGCTGGTGCCTGACCCACAAGCGCCCGCTGTACAACCAGGCGGGCGAGATCATCGGCCTGGTCGGTATTTCGGTCGACCTGCAGTCAGCTGCCGACAGCCACCCCGCCTATCAACGCCTGGCCGCGGTGGACGAGCACATCCGCCAGCATTTCCATCAGCCGATCAGCATGGGCGAGCTAACCCGCATCGCCGGTATTTCCGTGGCCCAGCTGGAGCGCTATTGCAAGCGGGTGTTCCACCTCACGCCCCGGCAGATGATCCACAAGGCACGCCTGGAGCACGCTCATCGCCTGCTGCATTCGGACCTGCCGATCACTGAAGTGGCGATGTGCTGCGGCTATACCGACCACAGCGCCTTCAGCCGCCAGTTCAAGCAGCTGACCGGCTTTACCCCGCGCCAGTACCGGCAGGCGACTGGCGGTCAGGTGGCCTGAAACAGCGCACGGGCTTCGGCAAAGCATTGCTCTGCAATTGCCGAACGCGGCTCGCTGCGGCGCAGCAGCAGACCGACCGGGCTGTGGATGGCGGCGTCGGCCACCGGCAAGATGCGCAGGTGCTCGCTGAGGTCTTCCAGGCCGCAGTCCAGCGGCATGATCGCGCAGCACAGGCCGGTATTGATGGCCTGGATCAGCTGGAAGGTCGAGTCGCTTTCCAGTACCGAATCGGGCTCAAGGCCACGGCTACGGAAGCTCAGGTCCAGCGACTGGCGGTAGTGCATGCCTTTGCTCAGCAGGCCTAGCGGAATAGTGCCCAGCTCGTCCCAGCGCAGGGTGTCGCTGGCAAACTGGAAGTGCCGGGTGTCGTGCAGCAGGCCCATGGTGGTGGTGCCCAGCTCGATCACTTCGAAGAAGCTGGTGTTGACCTGGTCCAGGTAGCAGATGCCCAGGTCGAGCTGGTTGCGGCTGAGGCCGTCGATCACCTGCTCCGAGCTCAGCGAGCTGAGCTGAAAGTGCAGCTCGGGGTATTTTTCGCGCAGCGGCAGCAGCAGGTGCATGGGGTTGAAACTGGCCAGCGGCACTGTGCCCAGGCGCAGGCTGCCGACCACCTGGCCACGGCAACTGGCAGCCTCGGCCTGCAGGCCGTCGTGGGCGGCGAGCAGGGTACGGGCCCAGGCCAGGATGCGCTCGCCGGCCTCGGTAAAGCCTTCGAAGCGCTGGCCGCGCTTGACCAGTACCAGGTCCAGTTCGTCTTCCAGGTTGCGCAGGCGCATGGACAGCGTCGGCTGGGTGATATGGCACAGCGCCGCCGCCTGGCCGAAGTGGCGGGTCTGGTCGAGGGCGATGAGGAATTTGAGCTGCTTGATGTCCATGGAAGTGCCTGGCGTCTGGTTATGCAGACCTTAACCCACGTCTGCGATAGATGTCATTGATCGCCCGGTACGCCATATCGATTGGACGCCTGCTGGCCATGCCTCTAGCGTGGCGACAATGCCATTGAAGGAGCCTTGCCGTGCGCGTCCAACCCGATGCGGTCTTCGTACCGCTTAACATCGCCGTGCTGACCGTCAGCGACACCCGCACCTACGACAATGACACCTCCGGCGAACTGCTGGCCCGCCGCTCGGTAGAGGTCGGCCACCGCCTGGCGGCGCGGGCGCTGCTCAGGGACGACCTGTACAAGATCCGCGCCCAGGTGGCTACCTGGATTGCCGATGAACAGGTGCAGGTGGTGCTGATCACTGGCGGCACCGGCTTTACCGGGCGAGACAGCACGCCAGAGGCGGTCGAGTGCCTGCTGGAGAAGCGTATCGATGGCTTCGGTGAGCTGTTCAGGGCGTTGTCGATTCTGGATATCGGCACCTCGACGGTGCAGAGCCGGGCCTTGGCCGGGTTGTCCAACCGCACGTTGGTGTGCTGCCTGCCGGGGTCTACCGGGGCCTGCCGCACGGCGTGGGAAGGGATTCTGGCGGAGCAACTGGATGCCCGCCATCGGCCGTGCAACTTCGTCAAACACCTGTTGCCGATCGAGGCCTGCGCAAGCCGGGGCTGAACTGGGTCCTGTACCGGCCCGTTCGCGGGTAAACCCGCTCCCACAGGATCACCACTGCCTTTGGACTTTGTGCAGTCCCTGTGGGAGCGGGTTTACCCGCGAAAGGGCCAGCACAGGAGGGCGCATCTGCTCAGCTCAACACATATCCGACCGGCAACAACGCTGGCGGCAACTGCTGCTCCCCCAACCCCGCCAGTACATCGCGCTCTACGGTGCGCACCATGGCATCAGTCGGCAAGTCGTTCTCATCGCGCCCGAATGGGTCTTCCAGCTCGTTGCCAATCGCATCCAGCCCGAAGAACGTGTACCCCACGATGGTGGTGAACAGCGGCGCCAGCCAGCCCAGCGGCTCGGCCAGGGCAAACGGCAGCAGAATGCAGAAGATGTAGATGGTACGGTGCAGCAGCAGCGTATAGGGGAACGGCAAGGGTGTACCCTTGATCCGCTCACAGGTGGCCTGCACTTCGGTCAACCCTACCAGTCGCTGCTCCAGCAAACTGTAGCGCCAGTCACTGATCTGCTGTTGCTCTGCCAGCCTTGAGCAATGCTGGCCAATTTCGCGCAGGATGCCATCGCACACGTTGTGCGGGCTGATCGCCTCTGGCCGGGCGAGCCATGGCCGGGCAGCCGCCAGTTCGTCCTCACCGCGCAGCCGCGCATTCAATGCATGGGCAAAACCGCACAGGCTACGCAGCAGTTGGTTACGCAGTTTTTCATCTGTAATGACCACGCTCTCACGCACGAACGAACGGGTTTCGATAATCAGCTTGCCCCACGCCTTGCGCCCCTCCCACCAGCGGTCATAACAGGCGTTGTTGCGAAAGCTCATGAAGATCGACAGCGACAGGCCCAGCAAGGTGAACGGCGTGGCGCTGACCGGGTAGAAGAATGCCGGAAAATGCCGCTCGACCAACACGATCAGCGCCGCGAGCAGGGTGACCATCAGGCAGCGCAGGGCAATGCGCTTGACGATCGAGCCCTTGAGGGTGAACAGCACGCGCAGTACATCGGGGGTGGGGTGGACGATCATGGAAATCCAGAGACGGCCGCTCAGCCGCCGGTCATGTTCATGAAACGCAGGATCTGCACGTCGCCACCCACTTCGAAGTGGTGGCGGTAGGGCTTGAGGTGCAGCGAGTCGCGAATGGCCTTTTCCAGGCGTTCGGGGTTGCCAGGGTGGGCGCGCAGCACGTGCTTGAGGTCGACTGAATGTTCGTTGCCCAGGCACAGCAGCAGGCGGCCTTCGACGGTCAGGCGCACGCGGTTGCAGGTGGCACAGAAGTTGTGGCTGTGCGGTGAAATGAAGCCTACCCGGGTGTCGGCTGCTTCCGCCAGGCGCCAGTAGCGAGCCGGGCCTTGGGATGATTCGGTCGACTCGATCAGGGTGAACTGTTCGGCCAGCAACGCACGCACTTCATCGCTGGAGCAGAACGACTCGCCGCGTTCATGCTCGCTGATCACGCCCAGCGGCATTTCTTCGATGAAGGTGATGTCCAGCTCGCGATCGATGGCAAAGCGCACCAGGTCGACCAGCTCATGGTCATTGCGGCCTTTGAGCACCACGCAGTTGAGCTTGGTACGCTTGAACCCGGCCTGGCGGGCGGCATCGATGCCGGCGATGACCTGATGCAGGTCGCCGGTGCGGGTCAGTTGCTTGAAGCGCTCGGCGTCGAGGCTGTCGAGGCTGATGTTCAGGCGTGTCACACCCGCGTCGAACAACGGTTGGGCCAAGCGGCCAAGTTGCGAGCCGTTGCTGGTCAGGCACAGCTCGCGCAGGCCGGGCAGGGCGGCGAAGCGCCCACACAGGTCGATGATGCCCTGGCGTACCAGCGGCTCGCCGCCGGTCAGGCGGATCTTGCGGGTGCCGAGGGCGACGAAGCGCTCGGCCACCTGGAACAGTTCTTCGAGGCTGAGAATTTGCTGGCGCGGCAGGAACTGCATGTCTTCGGCCATGCAGTACACACAACGGAAGTCGCAGCGGTCGGTGACCGACATCCGCAGGTAGTCGATTTTCCGGTTGAAGCCGTCGATCAGGGCCCGGCTGTTCTGTTCCACGTTCGCGCTCGAGTCTCGAAGGGGTTGGGGCATGACTCCAAGCTATAACCTGGGGGCTGGGGCGTCAAATTGCTTTGTCCGACTGGTTGATCGACGGCCTCTATCACTCGGCTTGGCATTTTCAGCGTCTGTGAGATCGAGCGCCGCCCGCGCGGCGCTCGATCTCACTGGCGCTGAAGATGGCACGGCAAGCACCAGGAAGCCCATGATCGAAACCGCTTATCACCCCGTAAGATCTTTCGATTGGACGCCCCCACCCCACGCTTCATAGGCTGGAAAAAAGCATCGAAGCGTGAGGATTCATCGCATGAGCCAGGACGAACACATCAGGGACTACAAGGGCGCTGCCGCCGGCTGGGGTGCGCTGAAAAGCGTGACCAAGAGCTGGCTGGGCAGCGACAACGCCTTCAAGAACCTGCGGGCCATGCTCAAGACCAACCAGAACGGCGGCTTCGACTGCCCCGGCTGCGCCTGGGGCGAGTCGCCGGAAAGCGACATGGTCAAGTTCTGCGAAAACGGCGCCAAGGCGGTCAACTGGGAAGCCACCGGCCGCTCGGTCGACCCGGCATTCTTCGCCAAATACAGCGTCAGTGCGCTGAAGGAGCAGACCGACTACTGGCTTGAGTACCAGGGCCGCCTCACCCACCCGATGCGCTACGACGCCGTCAGCGACCACTATGTCGAAACCACCTGGCAGGAGGCCTTCGCGCTGGTCGCCAGGCACCTGCGTGCGCTGCAGTCGCCGGATGAAGCCGAATTCTACACCTCGGGGCGGGCCAGCAACGAAGCGGCGTTCCTCTACCAGCTGTTCGTGCGTGCCTACGGCACCAACAACTTCCCCGACTGCTCGAACATGTGCCACGAGGCCAGTGGCGCAGGCATGTCGGAAACCCTCGGCGTGGGCAAGGGCACTGTGGTGTTCCACGACCTGGAGCTGGCCGACGCCATTTTCGTCATCGGTCAGAACCCAGGCACTAACCACCCGCGCATGCTCGAACCACTGCGCGAAGCGGTCAAACGCGGTGCCCAGGTGGTGTGCTTCAACCCGCTGAAAGAGCGGGGCCTGGAGCGCTTCCAGCACCCGCAGCACCCGTTCGAAATGCTCAGCAATGGCTCCGAGCCCACGTCCAGCGCCTACTTTCGCCCAGCCTTGGGTGGCGACATGGCGGCCATGCGCGGCATTGCCAAGTACCTCTTGCAGTGGGAGCGCGAAGCCCAGGCCAAGGGCGAGCCGGCGGTATTCGACCATGCCTTCATCGCCGCGCACACCAGTGGCGTCGATGACTACCTGGCAGCGGTGGATGCCACCTCCTGGGAGCACATCGTCAAGCAGTCGGGCCTGACCCTGGCCGAGATCGAGCTGGCCGCCCGCATGTACCGCAAGGCCGAGCGGGTGATCATGTGCTGGGCCATGGGCGTTACCCAGCACCGCCATTCGGTGCCGACCGTGCAGGAAATCGTCAACCTGCAACTGTTGCGCGGCAACGTCGGCAAGCCCGGTGCCGGCCTTTCGCCGGTGCGCGGTCACAGCAACGTGCAAGGCGACCGCACCATGGGCATCGATGAGAAGCCCAAAGCGGCGCTGCTGGATGCCATCGAAAAACGCTTCCAGTTCCGTGTGCCGCGGGGCCATGGGCACAACGCGGTGCTGGCGATCAAGGCCATGGAAGAAGGGCGGGCCAAGGTGTTCGTCGCCCTCGGGGGCAACTTTGCCCAGGCCACCCCCGATACCCCGCGCACCCATGCGGCGCTGCAGAACTGCGCACTGACCGTGCAGATTTCCACCAAGCTCAACCGCTCGCACCTGGTCACGGGGCGCGATGCGCTGATCCTGCCGTGCCTGGGCCGTACCGAAATCGACTTGCAGGCCGAGGGGCCGCAAGGCGTGACCGTGGAGGACACCTTCAGCATGGTGCACATCTCCAATGGCCAGCTGCGCCCGCGTTCGCCGCACATGCGCTCGGAACCGTGGATCATTGCCGGTATGGCAAAGGCCACGCTGGGCAACCAGCCGATCGACTGGGAGTACGCGGTGGCCGATTACAACCGCATCCGCGACATGATCGCTGACGTGATTCCGGGCTTTACCGGTTTCAATGAACGCTTGAATAGCCCAGGCGGATTCCACCTTGGCAACAATGCCGCCGATCGCAACTTCCGCACGGCCACGGGCAAAGCCCGCTTCATGCCCCACGCGCTGCCCGAGGAACTGGTCAACGCCAAGGTGCTGGCCCGTGGTGACAAGCCCGACCTGATTTTGCAGACCCTGCGTTCGCACGACCAGTACAACACCACCCTGTATGGCCTGGACGACCGTTACCGTGGGGTGTTCGGCCTGCGTGAAGTGGTGTTCGTCAACGTAGCCGACATCCGCCGCCTGGGCTTCGAACCGGGTGAGCAGGTGGACCTTGTGTCGCTGTGGGAGGATGGCGTGGAGCGGCGGGTGTCGGGGTTCCGCCTGGTGGCGTATGACGTGCCTGAGGGGCAGGCGGCGGCGTATTACCCGGAAACCAACCCGTTGGTACCGCTGGAAAGTTATGGCGAGGGAACCTACACCCCGACCTCGAAATTCGTGGCGATCAAGGTCGAGAAAGCCAAGGCGGGGAACCGCATTGCGGCGGTGTTGGCCGCGGATTGACGGGTTGGCTGTACCGGCCTCTTCGCGGGCTCGCCCGCACAGGATCACCACAGGTCTCAGGGCTGTGATGACCCTGTGGGAGCGGGCGAGCCCGCGAAGAAGCCAGCACCGATCAGGCGCGATGCACCGGGTAAGCCGTGGTGTACTTCATCTGTTCCATGGCAAAACTGGAGGTAATGTTCGACAAGCCGTCGGTACGGGTGATCAGCTTCTTGTAGAACCGGTCATATGCCGCAATGTCCCCCACCACCACCCGTAGCATGTAGTCCCAGTCACCGGACATGCGGTAGAACTCCATCACTTCCTCGAACCCGGTCACGGTCGCGGCAAACTGCTCCAGCCAGGCGCTGTCATGGCGCTGGGTCTTGAGCTGGACGAACACCGTCAGCCCCAGCCCCAGCCGTTCGGGGTCCAGCAGGGCGACGCGGCCGATGATGTAGCCGTCTTCTTCCAGGCGCTTGACCCGCTTCCAGCACGGCGTGGTCGACAGGTTGACGGCCTCGGCCAGGTCCTTGAGCGAGATCGAGGCATCGCGCTGAAGCAGGGTAAGAATGTGCTGGTCGAAACTGTCCATATCGCGTGCGGGCCATGCAGGAAAATATTTCACAGATTACCCCAAGGCCAGAAGATTTGGGTTGTGCGATAGTGGCAGCTTTCACTCTGCCAGATGGGCCTGACCATGTCCGACAAGCCGCGCAATTTCGCCACCCGTACTATTCACGCTGGCGAGCAGTTCAGCGTTGCCGACAACGCTATTTTCCCGGCCATCGTCACTGCCAGCTCGTTCACCAAACGCAGCCTGGACGACAAGCCGGAGTACTCGTACAGCCGCGTTGGCAACCCTACGCGGCATGCCTATGAAACCTGTGTCGCCGCCCTGGAAGAAGGCGTGGGCGCGGTCGCCTGCGCCTCGGGGGTGAACGCTACCGCTACGGTGCTGGAGCTGCTGCCCAAGGATGCCCACGTGGTGGTGATGAACGGTGTGTACGGTGGCACCTTCCGCATCATGGAGGACTACCGCAGCCGCACCTCGGGCCTGACCACCACGTATGTCGACCTTAACGACCTCGAGGCCGTGGCCGCTGCGATCAAGCCGGAAACCCAGCTGATCTGGATCGAATCGCCAACCAACCCGTTGCTGCACCTGGTCGACATCAAGGCGGTCTGCGACCTGGCCAAGGCCAAGGGCATCCTCACCTGCATCGACAACACCTTCTGCTCGCCGTGGAACCAGCGCCCGATCACCTTGGGCGTGGACCTGGTGATGCACTCGGCCAGCAAGTACATTGGCGGCCACTCCGACCTCACCGGCGGTGTGGTGGTGGCGGCCAATGATGCGTTGCTGGCGCGCCTGCGCCGTATCAGCATGGCGATAGGGGCGGTGCAGGGGCCGTTCGACTGCTACCTGGCCCTGCGCGGCCTGAAAACCCTGGATGTGCGCATGGAGCGCCAGTGCGCCAATGCCCTGCAAGTGGCACGCTTTCTGGAAAGCCACGCGCAGGTCGAACAGGTGTATTACCCAGGGCTGGAGAGCCACCCGCAGCATGAGCTGTGCAAGCGCCAGATGCGCAGTGGCGGGGCGGTGGTGGCGATGAAAGTGAAAGGCGACCGCGCCGCGCTCAACCGCCTGGTGGAGGCGCTGCAGATCTTTGTGCTGGCCGACTCGCTGGGTGGCGTGGAAAGCATGATCAACCATTCCTGGAGCATGTCGCACTGCTCGCTGAGCCCGGAGCAGAAAGGGGTGATGGGCATCAGCGAGAACCTGCTGCGCTTGTCGGTAGGGATCGAGGATTACCGCGACCTGGTCGAGGACCTGGATGGGGCGCTGAAAGCGCTGGTTGCGGTATAAGGGCTGCAGGCCTCTTCGCGGGCTCGCCCGCTCCCACAAGTACTCCACAGGTCTTAAGGGCGATGGTGACCCTGTGGGAGCGGGCGAGCCCGCGAAGAGGCCTGCAGGTTCAATGATTTTTTGTCAGGATTTGGGCGGATGAATGATCCGTTCGATCTTGTCCTTGATCAGCAACCTTTCCTTGCGCAGTCGGGTGACGGCCTCGTCGTTGGTACCGTTGCCTTCGGCGGCGACCACCTCCTTGTCCTTGGCGTTGTATTCCTTGTGCAGCTTGTGCAGGTCCTGATCCTTGTCTATGAGCGCCTGGAACGCATCAGCGGTAACGTGCAGGTCAGCGAGCAGATCATGCGGAACTGGCATTTCTTCACCTCTGTCAGGGTTGTCGGTAAGGTCCTGACCTATGAGGATAGCCGCCTTTGCGCAGGCTTGTGACGGCTTGTCAGGCTGAATGGCAGCTGAACAAGTGGTGGTCATTTGTCCAATCATCCGCCTTCACGAAATTGTTACCGTCTTTTTCACAAAAAATTGATGACGCACTTTCTAGAGTTCGCCCAACTTTCCCACGGTGCCATTTGGCCTGGGGGTTGATAATCACTCTTGATGCGAACGCTGATGCTCAACTTCAAATCCGTGCGGACTGAATGGGTCACGCTGCTGGCCAGCCTTTACCTGCTGATCGGCTTCAACATATTTCTCTGGGAGCATCTGCAAGAGGTCGTGCCACCCGGGCTGTCGGGGTTGTGGCTGAGCCTGGCGTTCGCCGTGCTGATGCTGTTCGCCTTCAATCTGATCCTCACTTTGTTTGCATTCCAGTATGTGCTCAAGCCGTTACTTATCGTGTTGTTCATGAGTGGCGCAGGCGTGGCGTACTTCATGAACCAGTACGGCGTACTTATTGATGCCGGCATGTTCCGCAACATCGCCGAGACCAATGTTGCCGAAGTAACGGATCTTATGTCGTTCAAGTTTGCCGCTTATATCCTGCTGCTGGGTGTGCTGCCTTCGGTGCTGCTGTGGAAGGCGCCGATCGCTTACCGCCGCTGGCACCGCGAGCTGCTTGGCAAGCTGGTGGTCAGTGGTGCCTGTGTGGTGGCCCTTGGCTCGGTGGCGCTGGTCAATTATCAAGGGCTGTCGTCGCTGTTTCGCAATCACCACGAACTGCGCCTGATGCTGACCCCAAGCAATATCGTCGGGGCCTCCATTGGTTATGTCAGCGAGCGTGTCGGTACTGCCTCGCGCCCGTTCCAGCATTATGGCGAAGATGCCAAGCGGGATGCCGCCTGGCAAAAACATGAGCGCAAGTCGCTGACCGTGCTGGTGGTCGGGGAAAGTGCCCGGGCAGACCATTTCGGCGTGCTGGGCTATGAGCGCGATACCACGCCGAACCTGGCCAAGGAACAGGGCCTGCTGGCGTTTTCCGATGTGCACTCGTGCGGTACGGAAACCGCGGTCTCGGTGCCGTGCATGTTCTCGGGCATGAAGCGCAGGGATTACGATGCCCGCGTGGCGAAGAATCGCGAAGGCTTGCTGGACATTCTCCAGCGTGCCGGCCTGGCCGTGCAGTGGCGTGACAATCAGTCGGGTTGCAAAGGCACCTGCGACCGCGTCCAGTTCATCGATGTCAGCAACCTCAAGGTCCCCCAGTTGTGCGCCGATGGCGAATGCCATGACCAGATCCTGCTGCAAGGCCTTGACGCGCTGATCGACAACCTCGACAAGGACACCGTGCTGGTGCTGCACCAGATGGGCAGCCACGGCCCGGAATACTTCAAGCGCTACCCCAGTGGCAGCGAACGCTTCGCGCCGGTTTGCCATAGCAACGCGCTTAACCAGTGCAGCCAGCAGGAGATCATCAACGGCTATGACAACACCCTGGCCTATACCGACAACGTGCTGGCCTCGCTGATCGACACCCTGCGCAGCAAGCAGGACAAGGTCGACACGGCCATGATCTACCTGTCCGACCATGGCGAGTCACTGGGCGAGTACAACCTGTTCCTGCACGGCACACCCTACGCCATCGCTCCCGAGCAACAGAAGCATGTACCCCTGCTGACCTGGTTCTCCGACAGTTACAAGGCGGACTTCGGCATCGATACCGACTGCCTGGCCAAGCTCAGCGACGCCCCGCTGTCGCAGGACAACCTGTTCCACTCCATGCTCGGCCTGTTGCAGGTGCACACCCAGGTCTACCAGCAATCGCTGGACATGTTTGCCAGTTGCCGGCCCTGGCTGACGGCCAAGCGCTGAAGCCGGTCGCGTGCAAAACAGCACCACTGATCGATATCAAGGATGGCCCGGGTTTCACCAGCAGTGCCCGCGCCGTATATACTGCGCGCCAATGTTAGTGGGAGAGCCTTGTGGCCATCGAAATTCACTGGATCCGTGACGACCAGAGCCTGGCCGAACACTGCCGCGACTGGCACCAACTGCCCTTTGTCGCCGTCGATACCGAATTCATGCGGGTCGACACCTTTTACCCGAAAGCCGGGCTGATCCAGGTGGGTGACGGCCAGCGGGCCTTTCTGATCGACCCGCTGTTGATCGGCAACTGGCAACCCTTGGCCGATCTGCTCGACGACAGCGGCGTGGTCAAGGTGTTGCACGCCTGCAGCGAAGACCTTGAAGTGCTGCTGCGCCTGACCGGCAAATTGCCACAGCCGCTGTTCGACACCCAACTGGCCGCTGGTTACCTCAACCTGGGTTTCTCCATGGGCTACTCGCGCCTGGTGCAGGAAGTGCTGGGCATCGAGCTGCCCAAGGGCGAAACCCGCTCCGACTGGTTGCAGCGCCCGCTGTCGGACACCCAGGTCAGCTACGCTGCCGAAGATGCCGTGCACCTGGCCGAGCTGTTCACTGTGCTGCGCCCGCGCCTGAGTGACGACAAATACGCCTGGGTACTGGAGGACGGCGCTGAACTGGTAGCCGCCTTGCGCCGCGAAGTCGAGCCCGAAACCCTGTACCGGGACGTCAAGCTGGCCTGGAAGCTGGCCCCCCAGCAACTGGCAGTGCTGCGTGAGCTGTGCGCCTGGCGCGAGCGCGAAGCGCGCAACCGCGATGTGCCGCGCAACCGCATCCTCAAGGAGCACTCGCTATGGCCCATGGCCAAGAGCCAGCCTAACAACCTGTCGGCACTGGCCAAGATCGACGAGATGCACCCGCGCACCATTCGTCAGGACGGTGAGTTCCTTGTCCAGCTGATCAAGCGCGCCGCTAGCCTGCCTGCCGAGCAGTGGCCAGCGCCGTTGCCCGAGCCGCTGCCGATCGAGGCCGCCGGTATCCTCAAGCAGCTGCGTGCCATCGGCCAGGCCGAAGGCGAGCGCCTGGGGATTGCCCCCGAGCTGATGCTGCGCAAGAAAGCCCTGGAGGCGCTGCTCAAGAGCGGCTACCCCAATGGCCCATATCAACTGCCCGATGCACTGCGCGGCTGGCGCCGTGAGCGCATGGGCCAGGCCCTGCTCGACAGCCTTGCAGGCGCCGGAGAAACCCCATGAAACGCATTTGCTCGATTTACAAGAGCCCCCGCAAGAACGAAATGTACCTGTACGTGCTCAAGGCCGATGGCCTGCAACGCGTGCCCGAAGGCCTGCTGCCGTTCTTCGGCACCCCCGTGCACGCGTTCGACCTGGTGCTCAGCCCCGAGCGCAAGTTGGCCCGTGAGGACATCACCAAGGTCCTGGAGAACCTCGACAACCAGGGCTACCACCTGCAAATGCCGCCACCGGATGACGACTACATCGAGCACCTGCCCGAAGAGTTGCTGCGCCGTAACGACCCGGCCTGATCATGCGCGTCCTGATTGCCGAGCATGATCATGCCCGCTACGCCGAGCTGTTGCGTACTGCTGCACCGGAAGTGGAAATCCTGACCAGTGGCGACTCCGCTGAACTGGCCCGCCAGGCACCACAGTGCCCGGTGTGGCTGGGGCAGCCGGACCTGCTGGCGAGTTTGCTGCGCCAGGGCCATAAACCGCAGTGGATGCAGTCGACCTGGGCCGGCATCACACCATTGCTGGCCGACGGCCTGCCACGTGACTACCGCCTGACCCGTGCGGTGGGCATCTTCGGCCAGGTAATGGCCGAATACATGCTGACGTATATGCTGGGCCATGAGCGCGAGGTTCTGTCGCGCCTGGTCAGCCAGGTCGAGCGGCGCTGGGATGACCGGCCGGGGCGCAGCCTGGAAGGGCGCAAGGTGCTGATCGTTGGCACTGGCGATATCGGCCAGCGCGTGGCCGAGTGCTTGCAGCCGTTTGGCGTGGAGCTGTACGGCGTTGCCAGCAGTGCCCGTGAGCAGGCACCGTTCATCGAGGTGGCGGCACTGGCCGACCTGCCGCGCATGGTCGGCCAGGTCGACTACGTGCTCAACCTGCTGCCGGATACCCCGGCCACCCACGACCTGTACGACGCGGCACTGTTCAAGTGCTTCCAGCCCACGGCGCTGTTCATCAATGCCGGGCGCGGGGTGGCGGTGGTCGATGCTGATTTGGTCGAGGCATTGAAAGAAGGCCACCTGGCCGGTGCGGTGATCGATGTGTGCCGCCAGGAGCCGCTGCCCAAGCAACACCCGTTCTGGACCGCCTGGGGCTTGCTGCTGACCGGGCACAGCTCGGCGCCCACTTCGCCAGCGGCGATGGTGCGCTTGTTTGTGGAGAATGTGCGAGCGTATGCGGCGGGGCTGGGGTTGCGTGGCGAAGTCGATTTCGCCCGGGGCTACTGATTGATGTTGCCGGTACCGGCCTCTTCGCGGGCTCGCCCGCTCTCACAGGCACAACACCGCCCTGGAAAGCGGCGCCAAACCTGTGGGAGCGGGCTCGCCCGCGAAGAGGCCATTGAGGCCTCTACAAGGCTTACAGGCTGAAATCACCTTCGGCAGCCAGCTCGCTCAGCGGTTTGCGCGGGCTAGGCACTTCACGTGCCTGCAGTGCTTCATCCAGGCTGGCCTTGTCACCCAGCTTGCCGATCGCCACCATGGCATGCAGCACATAACCTTCAGGAATCTTCAGTTCCTGACGTGCCAGGTCCTGGTCGAAACCGGCCATGCCATGGGTATGCCAGCCGCTGAGGCTGGCTTGCAGGGCCAGGTGCCCCCAGGCCGAGCCTGTGTCGAAGGTGTGCCACAGCGCCGGTTTTTCTTCCGTGGCGCCCGGGGCGGCGAAGGTGGTCTTGGAAATCACCAGGACCAGCGCCGACGCCTGTTGCGCCCAGCTGCGGTTGAACGGCACCAGCAGGCTCAGGTAACGCTCCCAGCTCGGCGTGTCACGGCGGGCGTACAGGAAGCGCCAAGGCTGTGAGTTGTACGCCGACGGCGCCCAGCGGGCGGCTTCCAGGAAGCTCAGCAGCGTCTCTTCGCTGATCGGCTCGGCGGTGAAGGCGCGGGGCGACCAGCGGTTGATGAACTGCTCGTTGATGGCGTAATCGGCAATGCGGGGGTTGGCGCTCATGACGGCTCCTGCATAAGGACGGGAAAAGCGCACGCTACTGCCTCCCGTTGCGACTGACAAGCGGTCTGGCTTTGCCGAAGCCCAGGCTCTAGACTGGCGCCGCCGCGCGCCGTGGCCCCGAGATGAATGCAGGAAACCCGTGTAATGATCGCTGAAAACGCGCCGTTCTGGCGGCGCAAGACCCTCGAACAACTCGACCCGCAAGAGTGGGAGTCGCTGTGCGACGGCTGTGGCCTGTGCTGCCTGCAAAAGCTCGAGGACGAAGACGACAACAGCGTCTATTACACGCGCATCGCCTGCAAGCTGCTGGACATGCAAACCTGCCAGTGTAGCGACTACCCCAATCGCTTTGCCCACGTGCCGGACTGCATCCAGCTCACACCGGGCAAGGCCGACCAGTTCACCTGGCTGCCGAGCACCTGCGGTTACCGCCTGGTCAGTGAGGGCAAGGACCTGCCGGCCTGGCATCACCTGGTCTGTGGCGATCGCCAGCAGGTCCATGAACAGCGCATTTCCCAGTCGGGGCGTATGCTCAGGGAGCAGGACGTGCACGAAGACGACTGGGAAGACCACCTGATCTTCCGCGCCAGCTGACCCGCGCGGCCCGCTGCCACGGGGAAACAAGGAGTTTCTGTATGCGTTGCCAGCTGTTGCTGCTGTTGGGCCTGATGGCCAGTTCGCCGGCTTGGGCGAAAAAGGTCGACCTCGACTACCAGGTGCGCCTGTTACCAGCCAGTGGTCAGGCAGAGGTTCGCGTGACATTGGCCGAAGGCAGCGCCGTGCGCAGGCTGGACTTCGACCTGGGCAAAGCCGGCGCCTACAGCGGCTTCCAGGCTGACGGCCAATGGCAACTGAATGGCCAGCGTGGTGTGTGGCAGCCAGCGCCCGGCAAGACCAGCCTCAGTTACCGTGTGCAGTTGGACCAGAAACTCAGCAACGGCGCCTATTCATCGCGTATCACCCCGCATTGGGCGCTGTTCCTCGGCGACCAGCTGGTACCGCCTGCGCGCCTCGACCAGCAGGATGGGACCGAACTGGTCGCGCGCTTGGCATTCGACCTGCCCGAGGGCTGGAAAAGCATCGAGACGCCGTGGCCGCGCGTGGGCAAGGACAAGTTCCGTATCGACAATGTCTCGCGCCTGTTCGATCGCCCGACCGGCTGGATGCTCGCCGGCGACCTGGGCAGCCGCCGTGCCCGCCTGGGCGATACCGACGTGACCGTGGCCGCACCGGTAGGGCAGGGGATGCGGCGGATGGACAGCCTGACCTTGCTCACCTTCGTCTGGCCGCAATTGCAGGCGGTGTTCCCGCGCAACCCGCCGAAGCTGCTGCTGGTAGGGGCGCGTGACGGTATGTGGCGCGGAGCGATGGCGGCCCAGGGCTCGCTGTATCTGCACAGTGGCCGGCCAATGGTCAGCGAGAACGGTAGCAGCCCGTTGCTGCGTGAAGTGGTGCAGCTGTTTGCACAAATCCGCGGGCGTGATGGCAGTGACTGGCTGGTGGAGAGCCTGACCGACTATTACGCCAGTGAGTTGTTGCGCCGTTCCGGCGGGGTGAGTGACGACCGTTACCAGGCTTGGCAGGCCCGCCTGAGCAAGCAGGGCGCCAAGGTTGCCCGGCTCAAGGGGGAGCGTGCTACCCCGGCTCAGGTGGCCCGTGGCGTGATGCTGCTGCAAGCACTGGACAAGGAAATACGCATCCACACCCAGGCCAAGCGGTCGCTGGACGATGTGGTGCGCGGGCTGATGCGCCTGCCCAGCGTGAGCACCGAAGAGTTCGTGCAGATCAGCGAGAATGTGCTGGGGCGGCGCTCCGAGGTGTTGCAGAGCAAGGCGTTGCGTTAAACATCCCTGTCGCCTGTGCCAGCCTCTTCACAGGCACGCCCGCGAAGAGGCTGGCACAGGCGAAGCAAAATCAACTGGCGGACAGTGGATCCTTCCCTGTCACCGTCACCCCGCGTGTCGCCGCCTTGGCGCTGGCCTTCAACGCCGCCAGCTCCGAGGCACTGCGTTCGATATCCGAACGCAAGCGGTGGTATTCCTGCCGATGCTGCTGCCACCAGGCCTTGGTCGAGCAATGCCCGCTGACGCCACGGGCCACCGCCAGCCCTCCGACCACCATTTGCAGCAATCCAACCAGGCCGCCATGGCGGAGCCCCTTGCTGAACATCAGCGCGCCTCCCGCCAGAGAACCGACCCGTTCCAGGCCATGAACATTGTGCTGCGATGACGCAGCGGAATGAATATCGAGCATGGCAAGCCCTCCTTGTGAATGTAAGCAGCTGACCTGCAGGGCGGCGCCAGCGTTCATTCGGGTCGCCCGGCGGGCGTGGGGCTTCAAGCAACGCCATGTGACCATGCTGCCCATCGCCGGGGGATTTGTGGCGGGTTGTGGGCCGGTGCAGCGGTGAATTCCTGCACATTTGTCTGATCCGGATAATTACCTGTCCGGTTTGGCAATGCAGCCTCGAGGGTGTTTAATCTCCCCTCTAATCCCGCTGTAACCCTTGAAAATAAAGGGCCAGACAGTTTTTGCCGTTCATCGAAAATGCTGTAGACACATTGTCTAACAGTGCCCTATAGTCGTTATACAAATAGTAGACACAGCGCTATGACAACAAAGAAGGCCGCCATGAAAGCCAGTGTTCAACCCCTCACCGCCGACGTGCCGCAGGACCGCAAAGCCGTCCTCGCCGAAGCGCTGCGCCGTCGGATTCTCAGCATGGAGCTGGCGCCAGGTGCGGTGGTGGACGAGCTGGCCCTGTGCGATGAATTTGGTCTGTCGCGCCCCCCGGTGCGTGAGCTGCTGCGCCAGATTGCCGCCGAAGGCTACATCGAACTGGAAGCTAACCGCGCACCCCGTGTCGCCGCCATGAACCATGAGTCGCTGCACAGCTTCTACGTTGCTGCGCCGCTTATCTACGTGGCCACTACCCAGTTGGCCGCCACCTACGCCAGCGAAGCTGAAATCGAAGGGCTCAAGGCCATTCAGGCCCACTTCCGCCGCGCCATCGAAGAGCGCGACGTGGAAAACCGCGTGCTCTACAACGACGCCTTCCACCTGGAAATCGGCAAGATGGCGCACAACGACTACCTGCTGCCAAGCCTGCGTCGCCTGCTGATCGACCACACCCGGCTGGGCAAGATTTTCTACCGCCATCCGACCACCGATGACATGCAGCGCGACCTTGAAGTGGCCTGCGACCAGCACGACCAGATGATCCAGGCCATCGAGCGCCGCGACCCGCAAACCGCTGGCCAGTTGGTGCGCGAACATTTCGAGCTGTCCCGCCGGCGCATGGCCGAATACGCCGCACCGCAAGGGCTGGATGTACCGATTCAACTATGAGTTACCCCGGTCAGGCCGTCGGCGCTGACCCACCGTCGACAACAAGAACCAGGTTAGTGAGATGACAAGAATAAGTTCGTTACCTGCCGATGATGCCACCTGTGGTTGGTATCACCTGAGCAAGCCCCGCACGCCAAGGCCGGCCCACAGTGGCCACAGCCAGGCCCGCTGGGTGGTGGTCGGCGCCGGTTTTACCGGCTTGGCCGCCGCGCGTCAGCTGGCGACGAACTTTCCGGATGACGAGATCGTGTTGATCGAGGCGCAGGAGGTTGGCTTTGGCACCTCCGGGCGTAACGCCGGTTTTGCCATTGACCTGCCGCACGACATCGGCGCCGAGGACTACATCGGCGACATCGACATCGCCAAGACCGTGCTCAAGCTCAACCTGGGTGGCCAGTCCTACCTCAAGGAGCTGATCGAACGCTACGACATCGAGTGCCAGTTCCGCCATTGCGGCAAGTACCAGGCCGCCGTCGAGGGTCGTGGCATCGCGGTGCTGGATGCCTATCGGCGTGGCCTGGATAAACTCGGCCAACCCTACGAAGTGATCGAAGGGCGCGACCTGCCCGAGCACATTGGTACGCACTTCTACCGCAAAGGCCTGTTTACCCCCGGTACCGCCTTGCTGCAACCCTCGGCGCTGGTCAAAGGCCTGGCCGACAGCCTGCCGGGCAATGTCTCGCTGTATGAGCACACGCCGATCACCGAGGTCGAGTACGGTGACAAGGTGGTGCTGCGACACGCCAAGGGCTCGATCACCGCCGACAAGTTGGTGCTGACCACCAATGCCTTCGGCATGAGCTTCGGCTTCCTCAAGGGCCGCATGCTGCCAGTGTTCACCTACGGCAGCATTACCCGCCCGCTGACCGAGGAAGAGCAGGCCCGCCTGGGCGGCAAACCCTATTGGGGCGTGATCCCCGCAGACCCGTTCGGCACCACCATGCGCCGTACTGTCGACAACCGCCTGCTGATCCGCAACAGCTTCAGCTACAACCCCGACGGGCGCAGCAACCGCAAATACCTGGCGCGCTTCGTCGAGCGTCACCGCGAATCGTTCGCCCGGCGTTTCCCGATGTTGCCCGGCGTTGACTTCGAATACACCTGGGGCGGTGCACTGGCCTTGTCGCGTAATCACATGGGTTTCTTTGGCAACTTGGCGCCCAATGTGGTCGGCGCATTGTGCTGCAATGGCCTGGGCGTTACTCGCGGTACGGTCACCGGCAAGTTGCTGGCCGACTGGCTGGCCGGTGACAAGAACGCACTGATCGAATTTTTGCTGAATGCCCCCGGGCCTTGCTCGAACCCGCCGCAGCCCTTGGTTTCACTGGGTTTGAACGCCAACCTGATGTGGGGGCAGTTCCGCGCTGGCAAAGAAAGCTGATCGATAGCAGACGTCAGGCATAGAACAGACATGTCGGCATTCCATTCGCCGGCACGGGCTCACTCAGCCCGAAATTGATGGCCGGTAGTAATTACCGGGTACCCGGGGCTGAACAGTGTTTTCAGTTTCGCGGAGGCGCTCGCCTTGAATATGTGCATGTAGCAGAAATGGTAGGAACAATAATGACAAGTCCGAATGTTTCGATTGAAGATGTACCGATCAACAACTTTCACCAGTTGCTGACGTTGCGTTCCGGTGGCGGCTCGTTCGTTGACGGCTATGTACTGAGCCTCATCGGCGTGGCCATGGTGCAGATGTCTGCGGGCCTGAGCCTGACCAGTTTCTGGCAAGGCATGATCGCCGCGTCGGCGCTGATCGGCATTTTCTTCGGAGGCTTCTTCGGCGGTTGGCTAACCGACCGCTTCGGCCGCAAGCGCGTGTTCTTCGTCGGCCCGACCCTGTTCATCCTGGCCTCGCTGGCGCAGTTCTGGGTGGAGTCTGCACTGGCGTTGTTCCTGCTGCGTTTTGCCATCGGTATTGCAGTGGGCATCGAGTACCCCGTGGCGACATCGCTGCTGGTGGAGTTTTTGCCGAAGAAAAACCGTGGCCCGCGCCTGGCCACCCTGACCGTGCTGTGGTTCGCCGGTGCTGCCACCGCCTATATGGTCGGGGAAGCAATCCTGCGCCACGGCGGTGAGGATGCCTGGCGCCTGGTGCTGGCCAGTGCCGCGGTGATCGGCGCGCTGCTGTTCGCCATCCGTCTCGGCACACCGGAGTCGCCACGCTGGCTGATCAGCAAAGGCCGCTCGGCCGAGGCCGAACAGGTGATCAAGCGCGTGTACGGCAACAACTTCTCGCTGCAGAACCTGCCGGAAGAACCCAAGACCCGCAAGCTGTCGCTCCTCAGCCTGCTGCACTCCGGCTACGGCAAACGCATGCTGTTCGTGACCATGTTCTGGACCTGCTCAGTGATCCCGGTGTTTGCCGTATACGCTTTCGCTCCGAAAGTGTTGGGCGCGCTCAACCTGAAAGGGGACTGGGCAGCCATCGGTTCAGTCGCCATCACTTGCCTGTTCGTGGTCGGTTGCATCATCGGCACCCGCCTGCTGAACACCATCGGGCGCCGTACCACGCTGCTGCACAGCTTCTTCTGGTCAGGGCTGGCGCTGCTCGGCCTGGGTGCTTTCAGCAACGGCAACGAGATGCTCATCCTCGCCCTGTTCGGCGCTTACGCGCTGTTCATCGGAGGCGCCCAGGTGCTGCAGCTGGTCTACCCCAACGAGTTGTTTCCCACCGAGATTCGCGCTGGCGCGGTAGGCGTAGGCACCTCGATGTCGCGTGTCGGCGCGGCCGTCGGCACCTGGCTGGTCCCCATCGCGCTGGAGAGCTACGGCATTGGCGCGACCATGTACGCCGCCGCCGCCGTGACCTTCGTCGGCCTGGCTTTCTCGGTCGCGCTGGCCCCGGAAACCCGTTCCCTGAACCTGCAGCAAGCGGCTTCGCTGAGCTGAAACCTTACAACCCACCGCAGCGTGGTTGTTGCGGGCCTTACAACACTGAGCAACGCACTGGAGAACCTACCGTGAAATTCGAAGGCATCTACACCCCGGCAATCACTCCGCTGGCTGCGGACGGCTCGATCGACAAGGCGGCGTTCGCCGAGGTCCTAGAATACCTGGTCGAATCGAAAATCCACGGCGTCATCATTGGTGGCTCCACCGGCGAGTACTACGCCCACACCACCCAGGAACGCATCGACCTGGCGGCCCAGGCCAAGGACGTGCTCAATGGCCGCCTGCCGCTGATCGTCGGTACCGGCGGCATCCGCACCGAAGACGCCGTGGCCTTCGCCCAGCACGCCAAGGAAATCAAGGCTGACGCGCTGCTGGTGGGCACCCCGCCGTACGCGCTGCCAACCCAGCAGGAAATCGCCCTGCACGTCAAAGCCGTCGACGCCGCCGCCGGCCTGCCGATCATGCTCTACAACTACCCAGGCCGCATGAGCGTGAGCATGGGCGAAGCGTTCTTCGACGCCGTTGCCGACGTGAAGAACATCGTTGCCATCAAGGAAAGCTCCGGTGACATGGCCCAGCTGCACCGCCTGGCCATCCACCGCCCGAACATTCAGCTGTCGTGTGGTTGGGACGACCAGGCCCTGGAATTCTTCGCCTGGGGCGCCAAGAGCTGGGTCTGCGCCGGCTCCAACTTCATCCCGCGCGAGCACGTGGCCCTGTACGAGGCCTGCGTGATCGAGAAGGACTTCGACAAAGGCCGCAAGATCATGGCCGCCATGATGCCGCTGATGGACTTCCTCGAAGGTGGCAAGTTCGTCCAGGCGATCAAGAACGGTGTGGCCCTCAACGGGCTGAAGACCGGCGGCGTGCGCAAGCCGCTGTACGACCTGGACGATGCCGAGAAGCAAGCGCTCAAGCGCGTGGTCACCGAACTGAAAGCCACCATCGCCCAGATCAAATAAGGAGGCCGCCAACATGGCTGATTTGCTGAGCAAGGAACAATACGCGGCCATCGCCGCCGACCTGCAACTGCGCACCAAGGCGTTCATCGACGGTGAATTCCGCGATGCCATCTCTGGCCGCACCTTCGTCACCAGCAACCCGGCTACCGGCAAGCAGCTGGCTGAGGTCGCCGCTTGCGACGTCAATGACGTGAACATCGCGGTGGCCGCGGCCAAGCGTGTGTTCGAAGCGGGCACCTGGTCGAAGATGCAGCCGAACGACCGCAAGCATGTGCTGCAGAAGTTCGCCCAACTGCTGGAAGACAACGCCCACGAGCTGGCAGTGCTGGAAGCGCTGGACAGCGGCAAGCCGGTCAGCGAGTGCCAGACCGTCGACGTGCCGGAAACCATCCACACCATCCGCTGGCACGCCGAGCTGATCGACAAGATCTACGACGCCACAGCGCCCACCGGCAACGCGGCCGTGACCATGGTGGTACGTGAAGCCATCGGTGTGGTCGGCCTGGTGCTGCCATGGAACTTCCCGCTGCTGATGCTGGCGTGGAAGATTGCCCCGTCCCTGGCCGCCGGTTGCTCGATCGTGGTCAAGCCGGCCAAGGAAACCACCCTCAGCGCCTTGCGCGTGGCCGAACTGGCCCACGAGGCCGGTATTCCTGCTGGGGTGTTCAACCTGGTGCCAGGCGGTGGCCGTGAAGTGGGCGAAGCCATCGGCCGCCACATGGACATCCCGATGGTCAGCTTTACCGGGTCCACCGACACCGGCCGCCTGTTCCTGAAATACGCTGCCGAGTCCAACCTCAAGCGCATCGTCCTGGAACTGGGTGGCAAGAACCCGGCCGTGGTCATGAACGACTGCGAAGACCTGGACGAAGTGGCCCAGTTCGTCACTGCCGGTGCGTTCTGGAACATGGGCGAAAACTGTTCTGCCTCGTCGCGCCTGATCGTCCACAAGGACGTCAAGGACGAGCTGCTGGGCCTGATCGCCAAGCACTTGAAGGACTGGAAACTCGGCGACCCGCTCGACCCGGACAACCGCCTGGGCGCCATGGTCAGCAAGTCGCACTTCGAAAAGGTGAAGTCGTACCTGGAATACGCTGCCGAGCAGAAACTCAGCATCGTTCAGGGTGGCGAAACCGAGGAAGGCGTCTTCGTGCAGCCGACCATCGTCGACAACGTTGGCCGTGACAACAAGCTGTTCGTCGAGGAAATCTTTGGCCCGGTGCTGAGCGTGACCAGCTTCGAGACCATCGACGAGGCGATCGAGCTGGCCAACGATACCGTCTATGGCCTGGCGGCTTCGGCCTACACCGGCAGCCTGCGCAATGCGCTGCGCCTGTCGCGTGAAATCCGCGCGGGCGTGGTGACGGTCAACTGCTTCGGCGAAGGTGATGTCACCACGCCGTTCGGTGGCTACAAGGAGTCAGGCTTCGGTGGGCGCGACAAGTCCATCTGGGCCCATGACCAATACACGGAGCTGAAGACCATCTGGATCAACGCTTCGTGATCTGAGCAAGACTGGTGCTGTTCTGACGGAGCTCAGCACCTGGCCGCTTTTGGGGTGGCTGTGCCGGCCATTAGGCCGGTCCAGGCACTGCAAAGGCGGCCTTTTATTTGAACCTGGGCCCCGAGCGGGTATTCAGCCCCTTGGCCATGCGGTCGTACAACACCACATTCACTGTCGCCGCCAGGTTCATGCAGCCCTCGGTGGGTATGTAGATGGTTTCTTCACACCACTCTCGCACTTCCTCGCTCAGCGTGCCGTCCTCAGGACCGAAGATGTAGATGGCCCGGTCCGGGTGGGTGTACTCCGGCAACGGCCGCGCACCTTCCACCAGCTCCACCGCCACGGGCGTGCAGCCCAGCGGGATGATGCGTTGCAGGTCATCGATGCCAATCAGCGGGATGTCGTAGTGCACGCGCTTGGTGTCGGTGACGAAGTCACGGGCGCGTTCATACCGTTTGCCGGTGTAGAACACCGAATTGACGCCATAGCAGCCCGCGGCGCGCATCACCGAGCCGACGTTTTCGGGTGACTTGGGGTTGAACAGGCCGATGCAGCTGTATCGTTTGTTTGCCACGTACCGGGGCCCTTCGCGAAAAAAGCGCGATTATACGGGCTGCCCGGTAGCAGCGGGGGGCGAATCGATGGTCAGTCTTTCTTCAACATGCCAGCCAGCCCGGCGAACGGGTTATGCGTAGCCTTGGCGATGCTCGGGGTGCTGGTGGAGCCTTCGCTGAAGTACTGCTGGTCGGTGTAGCGCGAGTGCTCGTTGTCGTGGCAGTACAGGCACAGCAGCTCCCAGTTGGAGCCGTCCTGCGGGTTGTTGTCGTGGTTGTGGTCCCGGTGGTGCACGGTCAGCTCGCTCAGGCGCTTGCCGGCGAACTCGCGGGCGCAACGGCCGCACACGTGCGGGTACATTCTGAGGGCCTTGTCGCGGTAGCCCATTTCCTTGTCGCGCTTGGCATCGGCGAGGATGCGGTCCAGGCGCGCGGTGGCAGCGGCGGAAGAGGTGGAGCTCATGGGTGTTTCCTTTGTTCTGATCAGGCAGATGACGGTTATGCCATTGAGTCTAGCGCGCTTGCAGGGCGGGCGGACAGGCGCAAGCCTGGATTTAGGCGTAGCCTGTAGGAAGGTTCCCGACAGGAGGTTGCTGATGTTGCACGCGATCCTCGCTGTGCTGTTGCTGGCCGGCCTGCCCATGGCCGAAGCCGCCAGCACGCCACCCCGGCTGAATACGCCGGTGCCCGGTGCGCCGGGTACGCCGACGCCCACGCCATACCCGCAGATAACCCCGAGTACGCCGCCCAAGGCTTATGACAGCCAGCCGGGTGCGCCCTTGTTGCCGCCGATGCCGGTGCCCGGCCCGCCGAAGGACCAGCCACTGCCCGGGTTGCGGCCGGAGCCGCCGAAGCCGGTTGTGGACGATGATTGACAGGCAGAAGCGGAGGGCGCTTGGGGCGCAACGCGCGCCCAGCTACCTCAAACGATCCCCAGCTCGCCAAACACGAATGCATATTCCAGCGCCACATCCTTCAACCCCTGGTAGCGCCCGCTCATCCCGCCATGCCCAGCCCCCATCTCGGTCTTGAGCAACAGCAGGTTGCTGTCGGTCTTGCGCGTACGCAACCGCGCCACCCACTTGGCCGCTTCCCAGTACTGCACGCGGCTGTCGTTGTAACCTGCCACCACCAGCATCGCCGGGTAGGCCTGGGCCTTCACGTTCTCGTACGGCGCATACGCCTTGATCCGCTCGTAGACCTCAGGGTCTTCAGGGTTGCCCCATTCGTCATACTCGGTCACGGTCAGCGGTAACTCGGGGTCGAGCATGGTATTGAGCACGTCGACGAATGGCACTTCGGCGATCGCGCAGCGGAACAGCTCGGGGCGCAGGTTGAGCACCGCACCGATCAGCAGGCCGCCGGCACTGCCGCCACTGATGGCCAACCGATCGGCTGCAGTCACCCCCTCGGCGATCAGGTGTTCGGCACAGGCGATGAAATCGCTGAAGGTGTTTTGCTTGTGCTCCTGCTTGCCGGCGCGGTACCAGGCCTCGCCCAGTTCGCCGCCGCCACGTACATGGGCAATGGCAAAGGCCACGCCGCGCTGTAGCAGGCTCAGGCGCGCATGCGAGAACCACGGGTCGAGGCTTTCGCCATAGGCGCCATAGCCATACAGGTAAAGCGGCACGGTCTGCCCCACGTCCTGGCGGCGGCGCACCAGGCTGATCGGCACCCGCGTGCCGTCGGTGGCAGTGGCCCACAGGCGCTCGCTGACATAGTCGTCGGCATCGAACGCACCCAGCACCGGGGTTTGCTTGAGCACCACCTGTGCCCCTGTTGCCAGCTCCAGCTGGCGTACCTGGGCCGGGCGGTTGAGGGCTTCGTAGCGCAAGCGCAGGCGTGTGCTGGCGAACTCCAGGCTGTCTTGAACGTACAGGCTGTAGGCGGCATCCGGCAGCTCGACGCGGTAGGCCGGCAGGCCCTGCGGGCGTACTTCGATGATCGGCAGGCCGCCTTCGCGCAGGCTCAGGGTCAGGGCGCCAGCGTTCAGGCTCAGCCCTTCGAGCATGATCGCGTCGCGGTGCGGCACCAGCACTTGCCATTGCCCGCGGCTTGGCACCGGCACAACCGGGGCGTGGTAAAGGGCGAAGTTGATGCCGTCCTGGTTGGTGCGGATGAACCAACGCCATTCGCCGTCAAGCTGGCCATGGTCGGGGAAATACTCGTGGCCTTCGACGCGCGGCGCCAGGCAGGTGAATGGCGCCTGTGGGGTTTCGGCGTCCAGTACCCAGGCTTCGCAGGTGGTCTTGCTGTTCAGCAGCAGCACCAGCTGGCGCTCGGAACTGGTGCGGTAGCAGTGCAGGAAGAACCGCCCGTCAGGCTCTTCGAACACGGTCTGTGCGCCTTCACTGCCCAAGGTATGGCGGCGCAGGCGCCATGGCCGATGGGTGTCGTCCAGCTCGGCGAAGAACAGCGTCTGGCTGTCATTGGCCCAGGTCAGGCTGCCGTCGCAGTCGTCGAAGGGCAGGGCGGTGACGTCGTCGCTGGCCAGGTCCTTGACGTACAGGGTGTAGATTTCGTCGCCGCTGGTGTCGAGGCTATAGGCCAGCAGGCGGTGGTCGGGACTGACGTTGAATGCACCGAGCGAGAGGAAACCGCCGTTCGCCAGGGCGTTGGGGTCTAGCAGCAGCTGCTCCTGGCTTTCATCGACGGTATTGGAACCGTCGGCCGGGCGCGGGCAGCGATAGTGGCGCGGATATTCGTCGCCAGCGGTGGTGCGGGTGTAGTACAGGTAGGGGCCCCACGGGGAGGGCAACGACAGGTCGGTTTCCTGGATGCGGCCCTTGATCTCTTCGAACAACTGCTCGCGCAGCGGCGCCTGGTCGGCCAGGCAGGCCTCCTGGTAGGCGTTTTCGGCCTGCAGGTAGGCGAGCACCTCGGGGGTGTCGCGCTGTTGCAGCCAGGCGTATGGGTCGGTACCTGAGTCGGCCTGGGCAATCGGGGGTAGGGGCTTGGTTGGCATTGAGGATCTCTTGTTGGGGCCGCCACAGGCAAACACTGCCTGCGCCCGGAAAAGTGTTTATCATAGGCAACTCTTTGCCTGGCTTGCACGAACACCATGATCGAGAACGACTACACCTTCGCTTGGGGCCTGTACGCAGTTGCAGCCCTGGGCTGCCTGCTGGTGGGCTTCAAACTCACCGGGTGGATGTGGCGCTGGCTGCGCGAACCGCTGCGGGTGCTGCTGGCGGTGCTGCTGCTGACCCCGACCATCGTCGACCCGGCCAAGGAAAGCTTCGCCCCGGCCATCGCCATCACCGCCCTGGATGTCGCCTTCAAGGTCGGCAACAATGCCTGGCGTGCGGTGTCCGACTTCGCCATGTACGGAATGATCGCCTTCGGCCTGTACTTTCTTTTCGTGCTGGCGCGCTGGCCGCTGGAAAAGCGCGCCCGCGAGCGCCGTGCCCAAGCCGAAGCCGCTGCCCAGCGCCAGGCGGCCGAAGACGACCAGCTCGCTGCCCAGGCGCCGCTGGCGGCCGAGCGCCGCGACCGTTACCGTGACGACCCACCGCCAGCCGCCCCGCGTGGCAATGGCCGGGTCGAGCCCCGTCTGTAAGCGGAGACACAGCCATGTGCGAACTGCTGGGCATGAGTGCCAACGTCCCCACCGACATCGTCTTCAGCTTCACCGGGCTGATGCAGCGTGGTGGTCGTACCGGCCCGCACCGTGACGGCTGGGGTATCGGCTTTTACGAAGGGCGTGGCCTGCGCTTGTTCCAGGACCCGGCCGCCAGCAGCGAGTCGGAAGTGGCCAACCTGGTGCAGCGCTACCCGATCAAGAGCGAAGTGGTGATCGGCCATATCCGCCAGGCCAACGTCGGCAAGGTGTGCCTGTCCAACACCCACCCGTTCGTGCGCGAAATGTGGGGCCGCAACTGGTGCTTTGCGCACAACGGCCAGTTGGGCGAGTTCAAGGGCCTGGCCAGTTTCTACCGGCCGGTGGGCGATACCGACAGCGAAGCGGCTTTCTGCGACCTGCTCAACCGCATCCGCAGCGCCTTCCCCGAGCCGGTCCCGGTGGAACAGCTGCTGCCGGTGCTGGTCGAAGCCTGTGCCGGCTACCGTGGCCAGGGTGTATTCAACTGCATGCTCAGCGATGGCGACTGGCTGTTCTGCTTCTGCTCCACCAAGTTGGTGCACATTACCCGCCGTGCGCCGTTTGGTGCAGCACGCTTGAAGGATGTCGACCTGATCGTCGATTTTCATACCGAAACGACCCCCAACGACGTGGTCACGGTGATCGCCACCGAGGCCCTGACCGAGAACGAGACCTGGCAGCGCTACGAGCCGGGTCAGTGGGCCCTGTGGCGGCACGGAGAGTGCACAGCGCACGGCCAGAGCTAAGGACGCTGCATGTTCAGAAGTTACCTGCGGTTGCTGCTGTTCACCTTCGGCCTGCTGGCCGGCATCCAGGTCCCGGGGCTGGTCAAGGACTACAGCCAGCGGGTCGAGGCGCACCTGTTCGAGTCGCGTGAAGCACTGGATGGCTTCAAACAGACTGCGGAGCGCTTCTTCAATGGCGACTTGCAAGCACTGTTGCGGCATTACCGCAGCAGTGACGACCCGGTGTTCAACAGTGATGCCAACAGCATCGAAAGCCTGATGATCCGCAACCAGCTGCTGGAAAACGAGTGGCAGGCGCTGCAAGGGCCCTGGGCCGAGCGTACCTGGCATGTGCTGGTGCAGGCTGACCCGCAGTTGCGTGAAGAAACCCTGAATGGCTACAGCTACCAGATTCTGCTGGTGCCCGAGGCAATTGGCTGGGGTGTTGGTGCTGGTTTTGTGCTGGCGTTTGTGGTCGAAAGCCTGTTGTTGGGGATTGGCTGGGTGATCCTTGGCGGGCGGCGCAGGGTGGTGAAAGAGAGCTGGCGCTAAGTTCTGCTGTACCTGTACCGGCCCTCTCGCGGGCAGGCCGCGAAAGGGCTGGTACAGGCAGAGCCTGTCGTTCAGACCAGTACGATACGCTGCCCACCCACATCCCGCGCATACCGCTCCAGCACCTGCCGGCACACCCCGACCACTTCATCCACCAGCGCCACCCCGGTCTGCCAGGCCACCACCAGTTCCAGGCTCGACGGCGGTTGCAGCCCTCCCAGCAATACCAGCTCGCCTCGGCTCAGCTCGGCATCCACCAGCGCCGGCGGCAATGCGCCAATGCCAAAGCCGTCACGCAGCAGCCGGGTAATCGCCGCCACCGAGTTCACGCAGTTCAGGCGTGGCGTCTCGGCGCCCGCAGCTTGCAGTAGGCTCAGCACCTCCTGGTGCGGCCGCGAGTTCTTCGAGAAGGTGATGATCCGCTCACGCCCAAGCTCGGCCAGCGAGGCGTAGTCGCGGTGCTGGTGCGAGCCGGCGGCCACCACCCAGCCCATCGGATAGCGCGCCAGGTCGAGGCTGCGGATCGACTGTTCGCGCAGCAGGTCGGTCTGCAGGATCACATCGAGAAAGCCCTTTTGCAGCTGCTCGCGCAGGTTCAGCGCGGTATCGGCGACCAGCTCGATTTCCACCTGCGGGTAGCGTTCGGTCAGCTCGGCCACCAGCGCGTTCATCCAGGTGTGGATCACCGTGTCCATCACCCCGATGCGAATGCGCCCGACCTTGGCGCGGTCGCTGCCCAGCGATTGCTTCATGGCCTCGGCGGTTTCCAGCATGCGCTCGGCATATTCCAGCACCTTGCCGCCTTCCGGGGTCAGGCTGACGCCACGAGAGTCGCGCAGCAGCAGCTTTACCCCCAGGTCGGCCTCGAGCGCCGCAATGCGGCTGGAGACCGAGGCCTGGGTGGTGAACAGCTTTTCCGCAGTCAGGCGGAAGCTCTTGAGGCGGGCGACCCAGACAAAGGTTTCGAGGAAGCGAAGGTTCATGATCAGTTTTTCTTGTTCCAGACCGGCGATTTTTCTCGTTGGACGCAGGCGTCGCAGCCTCTGAACATGGCGCTCAGGCCGCGACGTTTCAGGTCGCCCATAAAACAATACCAACAAGCCGAGGCAAGCATGAACCCCACCGGCGTGCAGCAGGTCAGTTCCCCCTCTTCGTCCGGGCCTTTCGCCTGGTATCGCGACATCGACTCACAGCAACGGCGCACCTTCTGGAGCTGCAAGATCGGCTATGGCCTGGACGGCATGGACACGCAAATGCTCAGCTTCGTCATTCCCACGCTGATCATGCTGTGGGGCATCACCACCACCGAAGCCGGGCTGATCCACACCAGCACACTGATCGCCTCGGCCGTGGGTGGCTGGATCGCGGGCATCCTTTCCGACCGCATCGGCCGAGTGCGTACCCTGCAGCTGACGGTGCTGTGGTTTGCCTTTTTCACCTTCCTCTGCGGTTTTGCCCAGAACTACGAGCAGTTGCTGATCGCCCGCACCCTGATGGGCTTCGGCTTTGGTGGCGAATGGACTGCAGGCGCAGTGCTGATCGGCGAAGTGATCCGCGCCCAGGACCGTGGCAAGGCGGTGGGCATGGTGCAGTCCGGCTGGGCCATCGGCTGGGGGCTCACCGCCATCCTCTATGCGCTGCTGTTCTCCTGGCTGCCGCCAGAGCAGGCCTGGCGTGCGCTGTTCCTGCTGGGGCTGGTGCCGGCGATCTTCGTGATCTTTGTCCGCCGCCTGGTCAAGGACCCGGAGGTTTATCGCAAGGCCAAGGCAGCGGAAGCCGCCGAGGCGCCGTCGCACTTCTACGAAATCTTTGCCCCGGGGATGCTCTGGACCACTGTGCGCGCGTCGCTGCTGACCACCGGTGCGCTGGGCGGATACTACGCCATCACCTCGTGGCTGCCGACCTTCCTCAAGCAAGAGCGCGGCCTGAGTGTGCTGGGTACCGGTGGCTACCTGGCCATGGTGATCGTCGGCTCGTATGTGGGTTATGTGGTCAGCGCGTACCTGTCCGATCTGCTGGGGCGCAAGAAAAACTTCATTCTGTTTGCCGTGGGCTCGTTCGTGATCGTGTTGCTGTACACGCAAATGCCGGTCAGCGACGGGGTGATGCTGTGGCTGGGCTTCCCGCTGGGCTTCTTTGCCTCGGGCATCTTCAGTGGCATGGGCGCGTTCCTCACCGAACTGTTCCCCACGCGCATCCGCGGTTCAGGGCAGGGCTTTTGCTACAACATCGGCAAGGTCATTGCGGCGCTGTTCCCGCTGCTTATCGGCGTGCTCGGCCAGAAGGTGCCGCTGGGCATGGGCATAGGGGTGTTTTCTGCCGTGTCCTATGGCGTGGTGATCGTGGCGGCATTGAGCCTGCCGGAAACACGCGGCAAACAGCTGCAGGCAAGGTAAGGTAGGCATATGCACAACAACAACGGAGGCCGTGTGGTGGAACGCCTGCTACTCAATTGCGACATGGGCGAGAGTTTCGGCAGCTGGCGCATGGGCCTGGATGCCGAGGTCATGCCGTACATCGATTGCGCCAACATCGCTTGCGGATACCATGCTGGCGACCCCGGTATCATGCGCCGCACCGTGGCCCTGGCGCTGGAGCACGGGGTAACCGTCGGTGCCCACCCGGCCTACCCGGACCTGGTCGGCTTTGGCCGCCGCTCCATGGCCTGCAGCGCCGAGGAAATCCGCGACCTGCTGCACTACCAGATCGGTGCGCTGGACGGCATCTGCAAAGTGCTGGGTACTCGCGTGGCTTACGTGAAGCCCCATGGCGCGCTGTACAACGACATGATGGCCGACCCGCTGAAGCTGCGTACTGTGCTGGAGGCGGTGGCGGCCTACGACAGCAACCTGCCGCTGATGTTGATGGCCACGGCTGACAACCGCGCCGCCCAGTCCCTGGGCGATGAAATCGGCGTGCCGCTGTGGTTCGAAGCGTTCGCCGACCGCGCCTATACCGCCAGTGGCCACCTGGTGTCGCGGCGCTTGCCGGGCGCGGTGCACCACGACCCTGCGCTGGTGGTAGATCAGGCCGTGCGCCTGGCCCGCGGCGACACGTTGGTGGCGGATGATGGCAGCGCCTTGAAGCTGGCCGCCAGCACCCTGTGCGTGCACGGCGACAACGACAGTTCGGTGGCGGCGGTGCGGCAGATTCGCGAAGCCCTCGATGCTATGGCGTCGCGATGAGCTTGCGCATCGAAGTCGTCGCCGTCGACAGCCTGATGGTGCGCCTGTTTGAACGTATCGACGAGGCCAACATGCCGTGGATCCTCGCGGCCAGCCAGCGCTTGCGGGCGGCGTTTGGCAAGCACCTGCTCGATCTGGTGCCGTCCTACACCACGCTGATGGTGCAGTTCGACCTGCCGCCGGGCGAGGCGAGGGGGCTGATAAACCATGCACTGGACGCGCTGCAGCCAGACGCCGGCAGAGGTGGCCGCCGCCACGAAATCCCGGTGTGGTATGACCCCAGCGTCGGCCCGGAACTGCCAGTACTCGCAGCCCGCAGCGGGTTGAGCGAGGCCCAGGTGGTCCGCTTGCACAGCGAGCGCGAGTACCCGGTTTTTGCCTTGGGCTTCGCCCCCGGTTTCGGTTTCATGGGCCTGGTCGATGAGCGCCTGGCCAGCCCGCGCCTGAGCACGCCGCGCAAACGGGTGGCGGCGGGCAGCGTCGGAATTGCCGAGCGGCAGACGGCGGCTTACCCGGCGGTGTCGCCGGGTGGCTGGAACCTGATCGGGCGTACTCCGGTGCGGTTGTTCGACCGTGAGCGTGAAGGCTATAGCTTGTTGCAACCCGGTGACCGAGTGCGCTTCGTGGCGATTTCGCGCAGCGAATTCCTGGCCTTGGGCGGTGATGCGGAGGCGCAGGGATGAAGCTATTGAAGATCGAGGCCAGTACGCCGCTGTGCCAGTTGCAAGATGCCGGGCGCTTCGGCGTACGCCACCTGGGCGTGACCCAGGGCGGGGCGCTGGACTGGGTGGCGATGCACTGGGCCAACTGGCTGTTGGGCAACACCCTGGGCGCGCCAGTGGTCGAGGTGGCGCTGGGGGGGCTCAGCGTAGTGGCGGAGCAGGATTGCGTGCTGGCACTGGCCGGTGCCGACCTGGATGCGCAGGTCGATGATAAGCCGCTGACGCCTTGGCGCAGTTTTGCCTTGGGCAAAGGGCAGCGGTTGACCTTTAAGCAGCCGAAAGTGGGTGTGCGGGCGTATCTGGCGGCACCTGGCGGGTTCGTGGGCCAGGATGTGTTGGGTAGCTGCGCCACGGTGGTGCGGGAAGAACTGGGTGGTATCGATGGCCAGGGGACTGCGCTCGCTAAAGGCCAGATACTGGCCTTCGCCGGTACTGCGGCAAACCTGCGTGAGGTGCCGGAAGCGTTGCGCCCGCGCCATGAGCAGCAGCCTGTGCTTGACCTGGTGATGGGCGCGCAGATGGGTGATTTCAGTGGTACCAGCCTGTTCGACGCGTTCAACCGTGAGTGGACCCTGGACAGTCGCGCCGACCGTATGGGCATCCGTTTGTTGGGGCCGCAGCTGGTCTACCAGGGCGCACCGATGATTTCCGAAGGCATCCCGCTGGGGGCCGTACAGGTGCCGCCGGACGGGCAGCCGATCGTGTTGCTCAATGACCGGCAGACCATTGGCGGCTACCCGCGGCTGGGCGCGCTCACGCCGCTTGCGCTGGCGCAACTGGCGCAATGCATGCCGGGTGCGGTGGTGCGGTTCAGGGCCGTGGTGCAGGACGAGGCCTGGCGCGAGCAGCAGGTATATCTGGAACGTTGGCGGTGACGCTGCCGGCCTCTTCGCGGGTAAACCCGCTCCCACAGGGAATAGCTCAATCCTGAGGCCTGCGCCGTACCTGTGGGAGCGGGTTTACCCGCGAAAGGGCCGGCACAGGCAACTTCACTTGGACAGTTACCGCATCCCTTCCTCCCACAGGGAATAGCTCAATCCTGAGGCCTACGCCGTACCTGTGGGAGCGGGTTTACCCGCGAAAGGGCCGGCACAGGCAATATCACTTGGACA